>NZ_JAMYLL010000067.1:0-22090 GCF_040318045.1 Mesorhizobium sp. M1338
CAACCGAACAAGCGCGCCTTAAATTGGCCAAGGCCTATCCAAAGCCAACGGCCAAAGAGTCATAATCCCTGTGCAGAGGTACTAGTGGATGGCGATGATGCCGTCGACGGCCCGCCATTCCGATGGCTGGATGAGCCGGTGGTGGGCGACGCGGACCGAGTGCAGCGGGCCGTCGAGCTCGCGCTCCCAATAATGGAGAAAGCCCTTGAGTTCGGGAAAGGCCGGGGCGAGATCATAGTCCTGCCAGACATAGAGCTGAAGCAAGCTCGGATGGTCGGGCAGGCGATAATGAATCTCTGCCGTGGTCAGGCCATAGCCCTCCATCTGGAGGCGGAATTCCTTGCTGACGCTCGCGACCATTCGTTACTCCTTTCTGTCGGATATCAGGCACCCAGCCTGTCGAAGAGGTGAGGGAATTCGCCGGGCGGCTGAGGTGGCGCCGAGGCGTCGCCGTCGAGCTTGAACAGCGCGTCCATGATCTGGTCGAACGACACCGGTTGCCTGGCGCCCGGTGGTTGGCGCAGTGCCGGCATGGAATAGACGGCGCAGGCATCCGACGCCCAGGAAGACAGGATCGCGCGCTTTTCCAGCAGGTCGAGTGTGTCGTCGCTCAGCACCTCTTCGGGATGGTTGAAATGGCTGGCCGGCTGGAGCAGGCGGTCAAGCGCGAGGTCGGATGTTTCGGCGGCCGGGGTGGAAGTGATCGGTGAATAAGTCTGTCGTTCCATCGATGTGCTCCGTCTGCGAACAACTCCTTGGGAGGGTAAGCGGTTCCGGCGCCCGCGATGGCGCCGGCGGGAGATAATTTGTTGGATGGTGGCAGAAAATTCAAGCGGCGGCCCGGCGCCCCTCGCGAAATAACCCTGCGTTAACAGGCTTTTGGCACTCGCAGTGCTCGAGTGCTAATTTTTTTCGCCGGGCTCTTGAAACCGAAAACCGGCAAAACTAGCTCGATATGCGCCGCGATGCCTGATGAAGGGTCGCAGCGTTCCGCACCGGTCCGATATTGCCGGTTCGGCGCGGAGGAACCGCAAAAATCTGTTTGTCCATGAGGAGAACGACATGGCGTTCCGTCCATTGCATGACCGTATTCTGGTCCGCCGCATCGAAGCCGAGGAGAAGACCTCCGGCGGCATCATCATCCCCGACACCGCCAAGGAAAAACCGCAGGAAGGCGAAGTGCTCGCCGTGGGCCCCGGCGCACGCGACGACGGCGGCAAGCTTGTCGAACTCGACGTCAAGGTCGGCGACCGCATCCTGTTCGGCAAATGGTCCGGCACCGAGATCCGGCTCGACGGTCAGGATCTGCTCATCATGAAGGAAAGCGACGTGATGGGCGTGATCGAGCAGGCCGAGCAAGTGAAGAAGGCTGCATGATGGCTTCTTCGAAATCCAACCAGTCAACGAATGCCGCCGAGATGAAGGAGTGATCCAATGGCTGCCAAAGAGGTGAAATTCCATACCGAAGCGCGCGAGAAGATGCTGCGCGGCGTCGACATCCTCGCCAACGCGGTGAAGGTGACGCTCGGCCCCAAGGGGCGCAACGTCGTTATCGACAAGTCGTTCGGCGCGCCGCGCGTCACCAAGGACGGCGTGACGGTGGCGAAGGAGATCGAACTCGAGGACAAGTTCGAGAACATGGGCGCGCAGATGGTGCGTGAGGTGGCGTCCAAGACCAGTGATATCGCCGGCGACGGCACCACGACGGCGACCGTGCTTGCGCAGGCCATCGTCAAGGAAGGTGCCAGGGCCGTGGCCTTGGGCATGAACCCGATGGACCTGAAGCGCGGCATCGACAAGGCCGTGGAGGCGGTGGTGGCCGAGCTGAAGGCCAATGCCCGCAACGTGACCAGGAACGACGAAATCGCGCAGGTCGGCACCATTTCGGCCAATGGCGATGCCGAGATCGGCCGCTTCCTCGCCCAGGCGATGGAAAAGGTCGGCAATGAAGGGGTGATCACAGTCGAGGAAGCCAAGACCGCCGAGACCGAACTCGAAATTGTCGAAGGCATGCAGTTCGACCGCGGCTATCTCTCGCCCTATTTCATCACCAACCAGGACAAGATGCGCGTAGAGCTCGACGAGCCCTATGTGCTGATCCACGAGAAGAAGCTCTCCAACCTGCAGGCGATGCTGCCCGTGCTCGAAGCCGCGGTGCAGGCTTCCAAGCCGCTGCTGATCATCGCCGAGGACGTCGAGGGCGAGGCGCTGGCGACGCTCGTCGTCAACAAGCTGCGCGGCGGCCTCAAAGTCGCGGCCGTCAAGGCACCGGGCTTCGGTGATCGCCGCAAGGCCATGCTGGAGGATATCGCCATCCTTACCGGCGGCACCGCGATCAGCGAGGATCTCGGCATCAAGCTCGAGAATGTGACGCTGCAGATGCTGGGTCGCGCCAAGAAGGTGGTGATCGAGAAGGAGAACACCACCATTGTCGACGGTGTCGGGCGCAAGGAAGAGATCCAGGGCCGCATTGCCCAGATCAAGGCGCAAATCGAGGAGACGACTTCCGACTATGATCGCGAGAAGCTGCAGGAGCGGCTGGCCAAGCTCGCCGGTGGTGTCGCCGTCATCCGCGTCGGCGGCTCGACGGAGGTCGAGGTCAAGGAGCGCAAGGACCGCGTCGACGACGCATTGCACGCGACTCGCGCCGCGGTGGAGGAGGGCGTGCTGCCCGGCGGCGGCGTTGCGTTGCTGAGGGCCGCCAAGGCGCTCGATGCCGTGCAGACCGACAATGCGGACCAGCGAACCGGAGTCGAGATCGTGCGCCGCGCCATCGAAACGCCGGTCCGCCAGATCGCCGAGAATGCAGGCGCGGAGGGCTCGATCATCGTCGGCAAGCTGCGCGAGAGGAGCGAGTTCGGCTGGGGTTGGAACGCCCAGACAAACGAATTCGGCGATCTCTTCGGCCAGGGCGTGATCGATCCGGCCAAGGTGGTGCGCGCGGCTCTTCAGGACGCGGCATCGGTCGCCGGCCTGCTCGTGACCACCGAAGCGATGGTGGCCGAGAAGCCGAAGAAGGAAGCCGCCACCCCGGCGATGCCGGCCGGCGCCGGTATGGACTTCTGAGGTCGCGGCCAATCCGCCCGCTCCCCGCGGGGAGCGGGCATCAGTCGAAGAAAAGTGGAGGTAGACATGGACGCAATGGCTGGCCTCGGATCCGTACCGGCGCCGACGCATCAGGCAAAGGAATTCCTGGCCTACGAGACCGAATGCAGGAGCGCGCTGCAGCCGCTGCTGGCACGGCTGCTCGACATGGCCGAAACCGCCGGCTGGAACCGGCGTACCGCGGCGTCGACGCTGATGTTCCTTGCCGCGCAGCAGGTGTCGGCGGCCGCCGGGGCATCCGTCGGCGGCTGAATTGGCGATCGCTGTTTAGCGATCTTCGTTCTGTTGCATGCGACGAAAACATTGCTGTTGTGGAGGTGGAGACGTGATTGCGGGCCGGTTGCGTGAATGCCTGAAAATTCTGAGATGGGAGGCGGGCGACCTGGCGGCCGAACTTGGCCGTCCGCAAAGCGAGGTCGCGTCCTGGCTTGATGGCCGCAATCCGTCTCCGCTTGCCGTCGTCGCTTGGCTGGAGGCGCTGGTGAAGGCGCACAGGGCGCTGCCGGCGCCGGGCCGATGCGTTCCGTCGCTCGACGCTGCCAATGTCGGGCCGGCCAAGATCGAACTGACCGGATCGAGCCTGCCAGGACCGAACTGGGCGGCGATCCGGGCGCGATCGGCGGCGCCGAAGCGGCTATTCAATCCTCGATACAAGACGTCCAGCCCCATCCACCCTATCCCCGGCGGGCCGCGCTCTTCGGTCTTCGGTCCGCCGCAGGTCCTGCACAATCGAGAGGAGGCACAAGCCATGAATCGCGGGCGGTTTGAGGAACCGGTCACCCTTCTGGTCGGAATGGGTTTTCCGAGGAAGATCGACAGCGTGATGGAAGCCTATGCCCTGCTTCAGGACTGGCCGACCGCTAGCCGCAACGGCGCTCATGCCGTCGCGCTCAACGCTTGCAAGGCCGGCATCGCCGGTGAGATCGACCCGGAGACGGTGCGGGCCACCCTGGTCACCTTCGCGCGCCGCAACGACATACTCGTGCCGGATATGGTGTCGCCGCCCGCAGCGGTAGCGAATGGTGCGCTGCACGAGGTGAGGTGACGACGACGCATGACCGATCCGGGCGTTGCCGATGGTTCGAAGAAACCGTCAGCCATGGGCTCCGGGTGCCTTGGCGGCTTTACAGCCGGAGGCATCTTTCCCAGCAGCCGTTCTCTTGACCACAAAAACGTCAAAAAAGTATCGGTCAGATGGACAGACCGTGGTGGCGGCGGCAGGGATTGCCGCCTAAGCTTTGATCACTGCAGAGAGCGGCATACGCGGCCTGCGGAGAGGACACTGCAACTGGTCGCATGACTGGACCGGTGTCGGGAGGAACAGGCATGAATCCGGACTTGGAAGTCGTCCAGATCAGACACGGTGAGTCGTTCAAGGCGTGGGCTCACGGCTATCCCTTCCGCACCGTGCGTTGGCACTTCCACCCCGAATACGAGATCCACCTGGTCGTCGCCACCACCGGCCGCTACTTCGTGGGCGACTTTATCGGTGAGTTCGAGCCGGGCAATCTGGTGCTCACCGGCCCCAATCTGCCGCACAACTGGGTCAGCGACGTGCCGCCGGGCGAAAGCGTGCCGCTACGCGGACGTGTCGTCCAGTTCTCGGAAGCATTCATCGCCGAATCGACGGCGGCCCTTCCCGAACTCGCCGCCTGCGCCGGTATCCTGGAAATCAGCCGTCGCGGCGCGCTGTTCTCGCCGGCGACGGCCGAGCTTGCCGCACCGCTGCTTGCCGAACTGGTCGAGGCGCAGGGCGTGCGCCGCCTCTCGCTGTTCATGGGCGTGCTGGACATTTTGAGCCGAGCCAGCGATGTGCGCACGCTGACCAGCGCCGGTTATCTTCCCGATCCCTCCGGTTTCATGTCGGCGGGCATCAACAAGGCGCTGGCCTACATCAATGGGCATTTGACCGAGCCGTTCAGCGAAGGCGACCTCGCCGAAATCGCCGGGCGCAGCCCCAGCGCGTTTTCGCGCAGCTTCCGTCGCCACACCGGTATGGCGCTGGTGGAATATGTCAACCGGCTGCGCATCAACCTCGCCTGCCAGCTGTTAATGAGCGAAGGCCAGATGTCGATCACCGAGATCTGCTACGCCGCCGGCTACAACAATATCTCGAACTTCAACCGCCGGTTCCTGGCGCAAAAGGGCATGTCGCCTTCGCGTTTCAGGGCGTTGCTGGCGGAAAACATCAATGCGGAGATTGCCGCCTAACAGGGAGGAACCGGGAGGAGCCGAGACTTAGGGAAGGAATAACGCGGTGTGCGCTCAATGCGCCCCGTGCTGGAGATCGCTTGTCCTGAAATCCAGCAATACGGGCTGATCGCCTTCGATCATGCCCAGGAGGATACGTTCGCGGCTGGCTGGGGATCGAGGCAGATCCGTCAGAGAGGCGCAGATCGCACTCCTCGCAACAGTCGGACTTGAAGTCAAGCTGGCGCCACGTGGCGTTCAGGTTTCGTGAAACCATTTTTTGAAACGGAGACATTCGAATGACCAGATTTGCTTGGAAATCGACCAGTGCGGCAGCGCTCGCACTCTCTCTCCTCGGCGGCACGGCCGCCTTTGCCGAGCCCGTCACCGACGCAACCGTCGCCTTCCTCATGCCCGACCAGGCCTCGACCCGCTACGAGCAGCACGATTATCCCGGCTTCGCCGCCGAGATGAAGAAGCTGTGCCCGGGCTGCAAGGTGCTCTACCAGAACGCCGACGCCGACGCCTCGCGCCAGCAGCAGCAGTTCAACTCGGTGATCTCGCAAGGCGCCAAGGCGATCGTGCTCGACCCGGTCGACTCGACCGCCGCCGCCTCGCTGGTCAAGCTGGCGCAGAGCCAGGGCATCAAGGTCATCGCCTATGACCGGCCGATCCCGACGGCACCGGCCGACTTCTATGTCTCGTTCAACAATGAAGGCATCGGCAAGGCCATCGCCGACTCGCTGGTCGAGCACCTGAAGGCGCTGAAGGTCGATCCGGCGACCGGCGGCGTCCTGCAGATCAACGGCTCGCCGACCGACGCGGCGGCAGGCCTGATCAAGAAGGGCATCCACGAAGGTCTCGACAATAGCGGCTACAAAATCCTGGCCGAATACGACACGCCGGAATGGGCTCCGCCGAAGGCGCAGCAGTGGGCCGGCGGCCAGATCACCCGCTTCGGTCCGAAGATCCTCGGCGTGGTCGCGGCCAACGACGGCACCGGTGGCGGCGCCATCGCGGCCTTCAAGGCCGCCGGCGTCGATCCGGTGCCGCCGGTGACCGGCAATGACGCGACGATCGCGGCACTGCAGCTGATCATCGCCGGCGACCAGTACAACACCATCTCCAAGCCGAGCGAGATCGTGGCGGCGGCTGCCGCCAACGTCGCCATCAAGCTGCTTTCGGGCGAGACGCCGAAGGCCGAGATGACGCTGTACGACACGCCCTCGCAGCTGTTCACGCCGGCGGTGGTGACGCAGGAAAACCTGAAGGCCGAGATCATCGACAAGAAGATCAACACCGCGGCCGAACTCTGCGTCGATCGTTACGCGGAAGGCTGCAAGAAGCTGGGCATCGGGAACTGACCGCGACCCTTGCCCGCTCCGCTGTCTGGCCACCCGCGCGGTGGCCAGACAGCGCTCAATCCTCGAACCGGTTTTTGAAAGGTCTCTGGCATGATTGACACCCCGGACGGACCGGTTCCGACAGGCGAGCTGGTGCTCAGCCTGCGCGGCATTTCGAAGCATTTCGGCGCCGTCTCGGCGCTCACCGACATCGATCTCGACGTCCATGCCGGCGAGGTGGTGGCGCTGGTCGGCGACAATGGCGCTGGCAAGTCGACGCTGGTCAAGATCCTTGCCGGCGTGCATCAGCCGAGCTCGGGCAGCATCAGCTATCGCGGCAAGCAGGTGACGCTGGCCGACCCGAGTGCGGCATTGACGCTCGGCATCGCCACCGTGTTCCAGGACCTGGCGCTGTGCGAGAACCTCGACATCGTCGCCAACATTTTCCTCGGCCGCGAGCTCAGCCCGCTGCGGCTGGACGAGGTGGCGATGGAAGTCCGCGCCTGGACGCTGCTCAACGAGCTGTCGGCGCGCATCCCCAGTGTCCGCGAAGTCGTCGCCTCACTGTCGGGCGGCCAGCGCCAGACGGTGGCGATCGCCCGCTCGCTGCTGCTCGAACCCAAGCTCATCTTGCTCGACGAGCCGACGGCGGCGCTCGGTGTGGCGCAGACGGCGGAAGTGCTCAATCTGATCGAGCGGGTGCGCGACCGTGGCCTCGGCGTCGTCATCATCAGCCACAATATGGAAGACGTGCGCGCTGTCGCCGACCGCATCGTCGTGCTGCGGCTTGGCCGCAACAACGGCATCTTCTCCCCCGATGCCTCGAACCAGGAACTGGTCAGCGCCATCACCGGCGCGTCGAACAATTCGGTGTCGCGGCGCGCCGAGCGCAGACAGTCCCAGCAAACTCCCCGGCAGGATCAGACCCAGGAGCCACGCCCATGAACCGCGACGTGCAACAAGCTGCCCCAGTCGCACCGCAGCTCGACCGCGCCGATGTGCGCGTCAAGCATGAGGTCGGCCTAAGCGGCGCCATCCGCAGGTTCTTCGACCGGGTCCGCTCGGGCGATCTCGGCTCGTTGCCAGTGATCGTCGGGCTGGTCATCATCTGGACGGTGTTCGCCAGCATCAACCCGATCTTCCTGTCGAGCAGCAATCTGGTCAATTTGCTGTTCGATTGCTCGACCGTAGGCGTCATCGCGCTCGGCATCGTCTGCGTCCTGATGGTCGGCGAGATCGACCTGTCGGTCGGCTCGATCAGCGGCTTTGCCTCGGCGATGGTCGGCACGCTGTGGGTCAACCAGGGCTGGCCGGTGGCGCTCGCCATCCTCGCCGCTATAGCCGTCGGCGGCTTCATCGGCGCGCTCTACGCGCTGCTGTTCAACCGGCTCGGCATGCCGAGCTTCGTCTCGACGCTGGCTGGCCTGCTGGCGGTGCTTGGCCTGCAGCTCTACATCCTCGGCTCGACCGGCTCGATCAACCTGCCCTACGGCTCGAACCTGGTGAATTTCGGCCAGCTGCTGGTGATGCCGAAGTTCGTTTCCTTCGGACTGGCGGCCTTGCCGGGCATCGTCATGCTGATCGCCGGCCTGCGCACCGTCGCGCGCCGCCGTGCCGCCAATCTCTCGGCGCCGTCGACCGGGGGGCTCATCACGCGGGCGATCGTCATCACGGTCATTCTCGAACTCATCGTCTTCTATCTCAACCAGGCGCGCGGCATTCCGTGGATGTTCGGCCTGTTCGTCGGTCTGGTCATCGCCATGCACTATGCGCTGACGCGGACGAAATGGGGCCGCTCGATGTCGGCGGTCGGCGGCAACCGCGAGGCGGCACGGCGCGCCGGCATCAATGTGCGGCTGATCTATTCCAGCGCCTTCGTGCTGTGCTCGATGCTGGCTGCTTTCGGCGGCGTGCTTTCGGCGGCCCGCCTTGCCTCGGCCAGCCAGCAGGCCGGCACCGGCGACGTCAACCTCAACGCCATCGCGGCGGCCGTCATCGGCGGCACCAGCCTGTTCGGCGGCCGCGGCAGCGCCTATTCGGCACTGCTCGGCATCATCGTCATCCAGTCGATCGCCAGCGGCCTGACACTGCTCGATCTGTCCTCGTCGCTTCGGTACATGATCACCGGCGCCGTGCTTGCCATCGCGGTCATCGTCGACTCGCTGGCACGCCGCTCGCGTGTCTCGCATGGCCGGGCCTGAACCCATCAACAGGAAGCAAGACATGAGCGAAGAACTGTCCGGAAAAGTTGCCGCCGTCACCGGCGCGGCGTCAGGCATCGGCCTCGAATGCGCCAGGCATATGCTGGCCGCCGGCGCCACCGTGGTGCTGGTCGACCGCGCCGAAGCGACGCTGACCAAACTGTGCGCCGAGCTTGGCCCCAAGGCGATCCCGCTGGTAATCGACCTGGTGCAGCCGGCGAGCGTCGCCACCATGATGCCGCAAATCCTGGAGAAGGCCGGCCAGCTCGATATCTTCCATGCCAATGCCGGCGCCTATGTCGGCGGCGAGGTGGCGAACGGCGATCCCGACGTCTGGGACCGCATGCTCAACCTCAACATCAACGCCTGCTTCCGCTCGATCCAGGCGGTGCTGCCGCACATGATCGAACGCAAGACCGGCGACATCATCGTCACCAGCTCGATCGCCGGGTTGGTCCCGGTGGTCTGGGAGCCGATCTACACGGCCTCCAAACACGCCGTGCAGGCCTTCGTCCACACGGTGCGCCGGCAGGTCGCCAAGCATGGCCTGCGCGTCGGCGCCGTGGCGCCGGGTCCGGTGGTGACGGCGCTGGTCGACGACTGGCCGAAGGCCAAGCTCGAGGAAGAACTCGCCGCCGGCGGCCTGATGCAGCCGCGCGAAGTGGCCGAGGCCGTGATGTTCATGCTGACCCGGCCGCGCAACGTGACGATCCGGGATTTGGTGATTTTGCCGCAGAGCAATGATCTCTAAGCGAATAGGGAATAGGGAGTAGCGAATAGGCAGTAGGCAGTAGGCAGCAGGGAAGATGTAGACACAGTCTTACAGGCCGGCTCAAAAACTCTTCGCGCGTCCTATCCCTACTAACTAATCTCCTACTTGCCTACTTGCCTACTTGCCTACTGCCTACTGCCTACTGCCTATTGCCTATTCCCTGAACCGGAGGTTCCCCATGCCCCACTATCTCGGCATCGATGTCGGCACCGGCAGCGCGCGGGCCGGGGTGTTTGACCACACGGGAAACCTGCTTGCCTCGGCCAAGCGGGACATCGAGGTCTGGCGCGAGCCTAGCGATATTGTCGAGCAGTCGAGCAATGATATCTGGCGGGCGGTGTGCACGGCCACCCGTACCGCTGTCGCTGAAGCCGGCATAGCGCCGGAGGCGATCGCCGGCATCGGCTTCGACGCCACCTGTTCGCTGGTGGTGCTGGGCGAGGGCGGCGTGCCGTTGCCGGTTGGCCCGTCCGGCAATGCAGAACGCAACATCATCGTCTGGATGGACCACCGCGCGGTCGAGCAGACGCGCCGCATCAACCGCAGCAGCGAAGCGGTGCTGAATTATGTCGGCGGCGTCATCTCGCCGGAGATGGAAACGCCGAAACTCCTGTGGCTGGCCGAGAACATGCCCGCCACCTTCAACGCCGCCTGGCAGTTCTTGGACCTCGCCGACTTCCTCACCTGGCGGGCGACCGGCAGCCTTGCGCGATCTGTATGCACGGTGGCCTGCAAATGGACGTATCTGGCGCATGAGAGCCGCTGGGACGAGACTTACTTCCGCAAGATCGGCCTCGGCGCCCTTGCGGATGAGGGGTTCGCCCGCATCGGTACCGAGATCGTGCCTGCGGGTGCCGCGCTCGGCGGCGGACTGACCGCGCAGGCGGCAGTGGATCTGGGCCTTGTCCCCGGCACCGCGGTGGCGGCCGGGCTGATCGACGCGCATGCCGGCGGCGTCGGCACGGTCGGCGCGCGTGGCGAGTTCGGCAGTGTTCTGTCGCGCATGGCCTATGTCTTCGGCACCTCGGCCTGCACCATGTCCTCGACCGCCGAGCCGGCCTTCGTCGATGGGGTCTGGGGTCCGTATTTCTCGGCCATGGTGCCGGGCCTGTGGTTGAACGAGGGCGGTCAATCGGCGGCGGGTGCGGCCATCGATCATCTGGTGCGCATGCACCCGGCGGCCGGCGAAGCGACCGCCAAGGCGCAGGCCGAGGGCCTCAGCCTGAGCGCCTGGCTGTCGCTGCAAGCGCAAAGCCGCAACGGGGCCGCGGCAACGCCGGCGCTGGTCGGCGGCATCCATGTGGTGCCGGAATTCCTCGGCAACCGCGCGCCTTTCGCCGATCCGGACGCACGCGCGCTGATTGCCGGGCTCGATCTCGACACCAGCCTCGACAGCCTGGTCGCGCTCTATGTCGCCGGCGTCTGCGGGCTCGGCTACGGCGCTCGCCAGATCGTGCGAGCCGAGCATGACAAGGGCATTGCCGTCGACACCATCGTCGTCAGCGGCGGCGCCGGGCAGAGCCCGCTGGTGCGCCAGCTGCTGGCCGATACGACAGGCATGGTGGTGGTGGCATCGACCTCGCCGGAGCCGGTGCTGCTCGGCTCGGCGATACTGGGCGCGGTCGCCGCCGGAACATACAAGGATGTGGCGGCGGCCATGGCCGGCATGTCGGAACTCGGCGAGGTCTATCATCCCGACGCTACGCTGGCCGGCTGGCATGCCAAGCGCTTCGCCGCGTTCGAGCTGCTGCAGCAGGCCGGCAAGGCCATCCGAGGTTGAAGCGAGCGGCTCCTGTCGGGCTCTGTCAGGAACGTGGCGAACACCGCTTGGCTACGATGTAGGAAGCTGGCAGCTTTGCTCTGTCGTGGACGCTCCTGCGGCTTGCGACGATGGCAGGGCGACAGAACCAGGAGGCCGTATGGCAGACGAAGCGAAAGCGCCCGTGCCATTCGCATCGGATGAGGTGCCGTGGACGGAATGGTCCGATGTGCCGCGCTTCGGCGTGCGCTACCGGCATTTGTCATTGGCCGCTCTCGGCGAAAACCACCATGTCGGCGTGGCGATCGAGGAGTTGCCGGTGGGCAAGCAGACCTCGCCGGCGCATTACCATATCCTCGAGGAAGAGCATGTCTTCATTCTCGAAGGGACGCTCACCGCTTATGTCGGCGACGCCGCCTATGTCATGAAGTCCGGCGACTATATCTGCTTTCCGGCAGGTGCCGCGGCGGGGCATTGCCTCATCAACACAAGCGACGCGCCGTGCCGCTATGTCATCGTCGGCGAGCGCAACCCGAACGACGTGGTCGTCTATACCGCCTCCAACAAGGTGCTGGTGCGCGCGCTGGGCAGCCGCGCGATCTTCGATCTCTCGGCGACCCGCAACTACTGGGACGGCGAGAACACCGGCCTTGCCGCCGGCGATCCGTCGCCGTCGGATGTGACGTCCGATGTCACCAAACCCCCGGCCGCGCCGATCCCGCCGATCGCCAGCGATGCCGTCGAATGGGAGGTCGAGGGTGACGGCCCGCGGTTCGGCGGCCGGTCCAGGCATCTGACCCATGCCGCTCTGGGGCGGCCAGACTACCATGTCGGCGTGCTGATCGAGGCGCCGGCCCCCGGCATGCGCCTGGCGCCCCGGCACTACCACATGCTCGAAGAGGAGCACGCGCTGATCCTGGAAGGGCAGGTGGCGCTGCTGCTTGGCGAGGAGCGCCACGAGATGAAGGCCGGCGACTATGCCTGCTTTCCCGCCGGCCGGCCGGTTGGTCATTCCTTCCTCAACAGCGGCACCGGGCCGTGCCGCTATCTGATGATCGGCGAGCACAATCCCAATGAGGTCTGCGTCTATCCCGATTCCAACAAGATGGGGGTCGACGCCTTGCGCCGGCGCGACGGCATTTTCGACATGGCAGCGGTGCGACGGTACTGGGATGGCGAAGAGACGCAATAGCGCCCGGCTGTCTCCGGCTCACAATTCCTTCTCCGCCAGTTCCCTGAACTCGTCGGGCACCGAGCGCGCTGCTTCCAGCGCCACCGTGCCGTAGCCGACCGCCTGTTTGCCGAAGCGTTCGCGGATCTTGTCGATGGCGCGGTCGGCGTCGAAGCGTGCCAGGCCTTTCCTGGTACCGGGCCGGCGTTTCTCATCGGCGAGGCCGAGGGGCAGTTCGAGCTGCAGCTCGAAGCTTTCCTCGAGATGTGAGACCGAGATCGCGAGCAGGGAGATCAGCTTCTCGTGCGGATGGTCGGCGAGCACGCCGCGCACCAGGTCGCCGGCGATCTCGGCCAGCATGGTTGTCGCCGAGATCGGCTGGTCGAGCGTGATCGAGCGCGTGACGGCGCTGAGATCGGCAAAGCGCACGCGCACGGTCACGGTGCGGCCGGGCCTCGCCTTGGCGCGCAACCGGCTGGCGACACGGTCGGCCAGGTGCAGCAGGGTGGGCACGATGACCCGCGCCACGGCCGGCTTCTGGCCAAGCGCCGATTGCGCGCCGGCCGAGTGCGCCCGGCGCTTCGTCTCCAGCTTGCGCGGGTCGCGGTTCCACGACAGCGCGGCGAGTTTTTCGCCGGCGGCGGGACCGAGCAGCCGCGTCAGCGCGCCGCTGTGGGTCCGGGCCAGCTGGCCGACGGTCTCGACGCCGATCTCGGCCAGCCGCGCCCTGGTCGCCGGGCCGACGCCCCACATCAGCCCGACCGGCAGATCGTGCAGGAAGGCGATCTCGGTGCCGGGCTCGACGACCACCAGCCCGTCGGGCTTGGCGACCTGCGAGGCGATCTTGGCCAGGTGCTTGGTGCGCGCCACGCCGATCGAGATCGGCAGGCCGAGTTCGGCCCGCACGCGGCGGCGGATGGTCGTGGCGATCTCTTCTGGCTGCCCGAACAAATGCGTGCAGCCGGCGACATCGGCAAAGGCCTCGTCGATGGAGATGCGCTCGACCAATGGGGTGAAATCGTCGAGCACCTTGATCGCCGCGTCGCCCAGCCGCTGGTAGTGGTTGAAATTGCCGCCGACGAAGATCAGCTGCGGGCAGAGCTCGCGCGCCTTGCGTCCCGGCATGCCGCCGCGCACGCCGAAGGCGCGCGCCTCGTAGGAGGCAGCGAGCACAACACCGCCACCGACCGCGATCGGCTTGCCGCGCAGCGACGGGTCGAGCAACTGCTCGACCGAGGCGTAGAAGGCGTCGAGATCGGCATGCAGGATGGTGGCTGTCGTTTCCATCCGGCCGCATATCCAACGTTGCTGATAGACCTGAACAAATAGAGAACAAAAGGGGGTGATTTGTCAAGCGGAGAGCGGTTTGCGGAATGCCTGGTGAGGTAATCGCTCTCGGTTCGAATGCGTCGCCAAAACCGCAGCGGTAGCGCTGCCCCTCACCTGCCTGCCGGCATCCTCTCCCCGGAGAGGGGCGCTCTCATCGACGGTTTCGCCAACCACCAGCGTTGCAAAAATGGATGCCGGCGTTGCGGCCAGCCCCCTTCTCCCCGTCACTATACGGGGAGAAGTGCCCGGCAGGGCGATGAGGGGCGGCGGCCACCTTGCAGAGGAGAGTGGTGCTGTTCACGGACCGCGACTACTAGCCAACATGCTCCGCTCGCAACGCCGCCTTCATTCGTTCCAGTTCGGGCTCGCCGCCCGCCGCCAGCTCGTCGGCGATCCGCGCCAGTCTGTCGTCGGCACTACGGTGCTTGCTGCCCCATGCGCCAAGCGTGGCCAGCACGGGCAGCAGGTCGATGCCGGCCTCGGTCAGCCGATAGACAGTCTTCAGCCCATGCGTCGGGTCCTCGCTGCGGGTAAGGATGCCTTCCTGCTGCAGCGTCTGCAGCCGCTCGGCCAGCGTGCGCGACGAGATGCCTTCGTCGGACTGCAGGAATTCGCGAAAATGCTTTTTCCCGGCGAAGACCAGGTCGCGAATGATGAGCAGCGTCCAGCGGTCGCCGAGCAATTCGAGCGACAGGTTGATCGGGCAGCCGGATTTTTCACGGGTCGACATTTCTATGCTTCCATTTTTAAATCGCTTTACTATTGACATCATTTTTACCTTGGGTCAATGGTTCCGAAAGTAAACCAAAGTTCTTTCGAGCCTGACGACCGGGAGACGACAATGAAAAAGCTGATCCTGCAGATGCAGATGTCGGTCGACGGTTTTGTCGGCGCCAATGAGGACCACCGCTGGCAGCTCTGGGGGTGGGGCGACGACATCGGCTGGGACGAGGAGCTGAAGCAGGATTTCAACGCTGTCTTTTCCGGCATCGACACCATCCTGCTCAGCCGCAAGATGGCGGAGGAAGGCTATCTCAGCCATTGGGGCAAGGCAGCGAAGAAGTTTCCGCGCGACCCGTTCTATGCTTTCGCGCAACGCGTCGTCGACGCCCAGAAGGTGGTGCTGAGCGACAAGCTTGAGCAATCGGCGTGGGAGCGCACGAGGCTGGCCAGCGGCGACCTGCCGCGCGAAATCAATACGCTGAAGGCGGGCGAGGGCGGCGACATGGCCGTCTTCGGCGGCGCCGGTTTCGCCTCGGCGCTGATCGCGGCCGGGCTGCTCGACGAGTTCCAGCTGTTCATCAACCCGGCGGTGCTGGGTGCCGGACGCCGCATCTTCGACCAGGGCGGTTTCCAAAACTTGGCGCTGCTCGGCTCGAAGGCCTATGCCTGCGGCTTGGTGATCAACCGCTATGCTCCGGCGGGGTGAGGCGGCTCACGATCTTCACTTCGCATCATGAAAAATGATGCCGACCGTGTGGCGCATGCCTGAGCGCAGCCGGCTGACGCCGTGTCGCAGATTGACGCGGTAATTGCCCTTGGTTCCCTGCACCGGCCGGTTGTGGACGGCGAAGACAACGGCGTCGCCGTGGCGCAGCGGCACCACCTCGACCCGGCTCTGCATGCGCGGCCGCTGTTCGGTCAGCGCGAACTCGCCGCCGGTGAAATCCTGGCCCGGCTCGGAAAGCAGGATCGCCACCTGCAGCGGGAAGGCGAGATCGCCATAGAGGTCCTGGTGCAGGCAGTTGAAGTCGCCAGGCACATATTGCAGCAACAGCGGCGTCGGCCGCGTCTGGCCCGCGGCATGACACTGTTCGAGAAGGGCGGCATGGGTCGCGGGGTAGCGCGTGGCCTGCCCCATGCGCTCATTCCAGCGGTTGGCGACCTCGGCCAGCCTGGGATAGAGCGCGCTGCGCAGGCCGCCGAGCAAGTCCGGCAGGGGATAGCGGAAATAGCGGTACTCGCCCTTGCCGAAGCCGTGCCTGGCCATATGGATGTGGCTGCGGAAATGCTTCTCATCCGAATAGAGGCCGGCGATCCGCCGGCACTCCTGAGGCGACAGCAGCTTTTCGATCACCGCGCAGCCGAAGCCGTCGAGTTCGGCGGCAAGCGCCGGCCAGTCGTAACCGGCGACGCGTGTCTTGGCGGCTTCGACCACGGATGCGGCAACCTTGGCGTGGGCGTTCATATCGTAGCCTCCTTGTCGAGCAAAGCGCGCTTGCGTTCGACGCCCCAGCGGTAGCCGGACAGCGTGCCGTCGGCGCGGACGACGCGGTGGCAGGGAATGCCGACATAGGCGATGGTGTCGAGGGCGGCATGGACGGTCGCCGGTGCGGCTATTTGCGTTTGCATGAGCTTCATTGCCTTTACTCCCTTGTCTGTGCCTGAACTCTACAGAGACGGCTTCCCGCACTCACTCCAGTGCTTGCTTTCAAATTCAAGTCGCCAAGGTAGGTGCTCTATGGCGCCCCCCTCTGTCCTGCCGGACATCTCCCCCACGGGTGGGGAGATCGGCTGTCGCCATGACCTTCGCCAATCTCGAATGTTGCAAGAAGAGAGCCGGCGCCAGAACTGCCAATCTCCCTCCTTGTGGGGGAGATGTCCGGCAGGACAGAGGGGGGCGCCGTAGAGCGCTGACGGTGCTCATGCGACACGGGTGACAGCGAGTTCCCCCAGCAGAAACACCTCACCAGTCAACAGCCTCAGCTCGATGTCGCCTGTCGCGGTCCGGCTCCACTCGGCTCTGCCGTCATCGACAAGCGTGCCGATGGCCACCATCACCCGTGACTTCGCGTCCTGGGCGTGGCGGCTGGTCACCTCGCCGTTGCGGGTCTGGCTGTTCGCATGGCGAGACCTTGCCATCGCGCGCATCGCGGGTCCTCGTCAGGCCCGCGAAGGCCGGTATGTGGGTGTCTTCACCACGTCCGATCCGACAGCCGCCTCACGGTCGAGGAGCGCGCGCTTGCGCTCCGCGCCCCAGGCGTAGCCGGACAGGGCGCCGTCCTTGCGGATCACGCGATGGCAGGGAATGGCGATGGCGAGATTGTTGGCGGCGCAGGCGGCGGCGATGGCGCGGGTCGCCTTTGGCGTGCCGATGCGTTCTGCAATCTCGGCATAGGAGACAGTCTGGCCGACGGGGATGTCCTGCAAGGCCTGCCAGACGCGCTGCTGGAAGGCGGTGCCGCGCACGTCGAGCGGCAGGTCGAGGCCGAGTGCCGGCACTTCCACGAAACCGACGACGCGGGCGACCAGCATCTCATAGTCACGGTCGCCGCCGATCAACCGTGCCTTGGGGAAGCGGTCCTGCAGGTCGCGCACCAGCACGTCGGGATCGTCGCCGAGCAGGATCGAGGCGACGCCTTTTTGGCTCGAGGCGACCAGGAGGGTGCCGAGCGAGGATTCGCCGACGGCGAAGCGGATCTCCTCTTGGGCACCGCCGGCGCGATAGCGCGTCGGCGTCATGCCGAGCATGCCGGTCGATTTCTCGTAGAAGCGTCCGCTCGAATTGAAGCCGGCATCGTAAATCGCCGTCGTCACGCTGGCGCCGTCTTCCAGGCTCTGGCGGACCCTGGCGGCGCGGTGCGCGGCCGCATAGTCCTTCGGCGTCACCCCGGTGACGGCCTTGAAGATGCGGTGGAAGTAGCCGGTGCTGCGGCCGGCGGCATCAGCCAGTTCAGCCAGCGACGGTTCTTCCTCGCTCTGCTCGATCCCGCGGCAGGCGTCGGCGACCATCGCGGCGTTGCCGGCCTCGGGCGACGGGCCATCCGGATTGCAGCGCCGGCACGGGCGAAAGCCGGTCGCCCTGGCCTGTTCCAGCGTGCCGTGCAACCGCACATTCCTGGGGTTGGCGCACCGCGACGGGCAGGAGGGCCGGCAATAGACGCCGGTCGTCGCCACCGAATACCAGAACTCGCCGTCTGCCGATTTGTCGCGCGCGACAATGCGCGCCCATCGCGGATCGTCGGCGACCGGCAGCGGCGCGGATTTCAGATTTTTGGGCAGGGTGATGAACATGGCCGCATTGAAGCCGCCAAAAGCCGGTCCCGCCACCCGTTTCCTGCCAACAGTCAGGAGGTCTTCCCAATCTGGGAATCCTCTTGTTCCCAATCTGGGAATTTGCTATATCTGGCCATGCAGATAATCGCCAAGAAAGCGCTGAAGGATTTTTGGGCCAAACACAATCAGGCCGAAGCTCCTTTGACGGCTTGGTATGTGGCTGTGGGCAATGCCGACTGGAAGACCCCGGCTGACATCAAGAATGCATTTGGAGCGACGGTTGATTTCGTGGGCGACAATCGCGTCATTTTCGATATTGGCGGCAACAAGTACCGCTTGATTGCCCACGTCGCCTACAAGTTTCACCGCGTTCTGATCAAATTCGTCGGGACGCACAAAGAGTATGACAGGATTGATCCGGAGAAGGTGTGATGGAAAACATTCGACCCATTAAGACCGAAGCCGACTACGATTGGGCGATCGCCGAAATCAGCAGGTATTTCGAGAATGAGCCGGAGGTCGGCACTCCCGATGGTGACCGCTTCGACGTTCTCGCAACTCTGATCGAGGCTTATGAGGATGAGCATTATCCGATCGAAGCACCCGATCCCGTTGAAGCTATTCGTTCGCACATGGAACTGTTCAACCTGTCGCGAAAGGCTCTGGCCGAGGTGATCGGATCATCGCCTCGGGCGACCGAGGTGCTGAACAGAAAGCGCGCACTCACCCTGGATATGGTCTTCAAACTGAACAAGGAATGGAACATTCCCGCCGAAGTCCTCGTGCAACCCTATCACCTTGCAAATGACAGGGAGCGCAAGCGCGCCTAAGCTTCGGTCGGGCTCGTGGGCATGTTTGGGGTGTCCCGGCTCTCCTATGCCGCGCGTTTGGGCTCCACGGCGAACGGGCTGAGCCCGAGCCAGGTCTGCATCTTCCTGCCGATGGCCTGGTCGCCGGTCAGGGCAACCTTCGCGCCGGCCTTCTCGACGGTCAGCAATCCCATCCAGATCGCCGTCATCGTGTGCAGGTCGGTCGAGACGTAGAGGTCGACGTCGAAGCCCGGATCGTACCAGCACAGATCGACCTCGCCGTGCTTCTCGACGATCAGCCACCACGACCGTTTGGACGCCGGTAGGTCCTGATACAGAAATTGTATCACCGTGCGCCCCTCGGGCAGCGGCGAGGGGTTCAAATTGCGCCGCATGTCCCACATCAGCAACGACGGATCGAGGTTCTTGAGCGACAGCCGGGACTCGACCCATTTCTGCCCCCAGAAGCCCATCGCCTCGACGACCGGGCGCAAGTCCCGGCCGGCCTCCGTCAGCCGATAGTCGAAGATCCCCTTCTCACCCTGGACCTCCTTGCGCTCGACGATCCCGGCGATCTCGAGCTCCTTCAGCCGTTGCGACAGAAGGGTCGGCGACATTTTGGGGACGCCGCGGCGCAGGTCGTTGAAGCGGGTCGAGCCCGCCACCAGTTCGCGCATCAGCACCATCGTCCAGCGGGTGCACAGCACCTCGGCGGCCATCGATAGCGGGCAGAACTGCTTGTATCCGTGCTGGGTCATGATTGGTGTTTCTCCCTCGATCGTTGGCCGAACATTAGCCCTTCGTGACTGAAGCGGCGAGTACAGAAACTGTACCGGCCTAGTACAGATCGCGGACTGGTTGGCGAGCGGCTTGCCATGCGAGCCCTTTTGCCGGTTGCACGGGATACCCCTGTGCGCCGCAACCAGGAGACTACCATGACCGCTTACGTTATCGCAGACATCAAGATAAGCGACCCGCAGTGGGTGCCGGCCTACGCCGCATCGGTGCACGACCTCGTCCACAAGCATGGCGGCAGGTATCTGTCGCGCAGCGGCAATGTGAAGACGCTTGAAGGCAAGCCGCTCGACACCACGCTGATCGCCCTGATGGCGTTCCCGTCGGAAGCGGCGGCCCGCGCCTTCACCAACGATCCGGCCTATGCGCCCTTCGTTTCGGCCCGTCAGGGCGGCAGCGAAAGCCGTTTCCAGCTGATCGACAACACCGATCTGGCCGGAACGATCCCGTATCTGCCGAAGGGATGACCGGCATCCCTGTCATCGTTTTCGGGATCTCCAAGCAGCAACAGTCACAGCGCTTGCCTGCCGGGCCTCCGTATTTTCGGCGGCCGGCCAGCTGTGCTTTTTCAAGAAGAATGGAATGAAGATGATATCGAATTTTCGCAACAGGCCGAATTTTCGGCTTGCCATGACCGGCGCCATGCTGGCTATCTGCACCACCTTCGCACAGGCGCATCAGGAAGCGGCCGCGCCGGCGTCCGGCCCCAATCCGCTGGCCGACAAGGTGCGAACCGCCAACAGCCGGTTTCTCGACGTCAAGGCTGCTACCTCAGAGGGCTATTCGCCCATTCCCTGCGCCAGCGGCATCACCGGTGGCGCCATGGGCATCCACTATGTCAACGGCCAGTATCTGAAGGACGACAAGATCGACATCGCCCGTCCCGAAGCCGTGATGTACGAGCCGATGGCCGACGGCACGCTGCAACTGGTGGCGGTCGAATACATCACCTCGAAGGGGCCGGCATCGTTGGACGGCCAGCTGTTCAACTTCAACAGCGCGCCCAATCGCTACGGCCTGGGTGAATTCCACGAACTGCATGTCTGGGCCTGGAAGGGCAACCCGACCGGCACTTTCGCCGACATGAATCCGAAAGTGTCATGCGAGCACGTGATGGCGCCCAGCCAGTAAGCGCCGGGCCAGCAAGCAATGAAGCCAGGCGGCGTCAATGCCGCCTGGCCGCGCTCCTCACGGCGTCAGACAGATACGGTCGCTATGACGCTTGATCCGGAACCGCCAATCCGACCTCGGTGATTTCGAGGCTGGCTTGCGGCAAGAGGGAGCGTCCCGTCACGTACCAGAGCAGGGACACGACAAGGATCGAGAGATAGCCATCCACGGCATAGTGCCAGCCGGTGTAAACCGAGCCGAACAGGATGAACGCCGCGAAGGACCAGCCTGCGATGGCCCACCGACGACCGAAGCCTGCCAGGAAGAACGCGTTGAGCGTGGCGATGGCGACGTGCATGCTTGGCATGGCGGAGATGCCGCCGCCCAGTTCCGGGCGGCCACTTTGGTAGGCTGCAAGCAGATAGTCGGCATAGACATGGACCGATGCGCCGTAGCCGTTCCGCGCCAGGGCGGTTCGCAGCCCGGCAAACCGGTCACCGCCGTAGAACTGGTCGTGGAATATCGGGCCGGTGGACGACAGCAGGGTCGCCAGAACGGTGCCGCACAGGATCGTTGTCAGCGCGAACGCCCATAGATAGCGCAAGCGCCTGGCCGGATCGTTCCAGAAGGCGACGAAGAGCACGGTGCCGAACCATTGCACGAGCCAGCCATATCCATAGCCGGCGAAAATGACGACCGAGACCGGTTCGGAAACGACGCTATGCGCCCATGCCCAGGGATCCGTGCCATGCAGCCGAAAATCAAGCTCCGCCAGGGCGCGGTCGGCGTAGAACGGCACGATGTCGGGAATGGCGACCTTCAAGGTGGTGAAGGCGCTGATGCCGAGAAAGAACAAAAGGATCACGGGTGCGGCTGTCAGCCAACGCTGCCCGAGCGTGTCGAAGATGAACCTTGTCGGGGTATGTCGGGCAAATGCCAGCGCCGCCACACCAAGGCCAGCCGCCAGAAGCGCGGGCAGGAAAAAGGCGAACGGCTCGGCATAGGATAGCGCCAGATGCAGGTAGCGATCCGGCCGCAGACAAAAAGCGGTCACGGCATAGATGAGACACAACGCAGTCAACAGCCAACCGCTCCTGATTGTCACGATGTCCAGGTCAAGGATGGCAGTTAAGCGGCTATTATAGCCGCGCTGCCCTGTGTGCGCATTCATCGAAGGACATCCCGCCAGTTGCCCGAAAGACTGTTATGGAGTATTTCGCTGATAAAGTATTACCATTCGGTTACACTCGAATTCAAGTAGATTTTTCTACGTTAGATAGTTATAATTCACAATTTATTGGCAAGGATTCGTTGACGAAGATGTTGCGCCGGCAACGCCCGGGATCGTCGCCGTCGCGCTGCCTTCTTGTCGTCAAGCTCCGATCACGATCGAAAGTGGGGCCGAGGCCCGGGGGGGGGGGGGGCCCGGGGAAAAAAGGGGTGGGGTATGCGGGGGTTTTGGGGGCGCGGTGTGGGGGGGGGGGGGCCCCCGCCGACCGGGCCGGCGACA
>NZ_JAMYLL010000068.1:0-21854 GCF_040318045.1 Mesorhizobium sp. M1338
GCCTGGTGTATCGCGCGTCTGGGAGGCTGGAACGGCTATGCAAAGGAGCGACCACCGGGGCCCATCACCTTCTGCAACGGCCTCAGGCGCTTCCACGCCATCGCAGACGGCTTCGCCCTTGCCAAACCAAACTGACCCCGAAGCAAATGTGTGCGCACGCTAGCCCCTTGTGGGAGAAGGTGGATCGGCGCGCAGCGCCGAGACGGTTGAGGGGTGTTGGACGGATTGCCGTCCTTGCCAAGCTGGAACACCCCTCATCCGTCGCCTTCGGCGACACCTTCTCCCACAAGGGGAGAAGGGAAGTCGGAGCCCCTATCGCCACGGCTGGAGACTCGTATCCCGTACATAGGCGATGATGGTATCGCAGACCGCGTTCAAGTCTCTCAGAACGTCATCGTTCCAGAAGCGCAGAATGCGAAAGCCTCTCGCCTCCAGGTCAGCCTTGCGGATCCGGTCAGAATCAGACTCCGCGTGCTGGCTGCCATCGATCTCGATGATCAGGCCAGCTTCGAAGCAGACGAAATCGGCGATGTATTTTCCAATGGGAACCTGGCGCCGAAATTTTATCCGGTCGAGCCTCCGATCGCGCAGTTCATGCCACAACCGGTCTTCCGCTTCCGTCGCTTCACGCCGGAGCGAACGGGCGAAGCTTCGTTTGGCTGGCGGGACAGGTTGATGCGGCATGGCCAGCTATTGCGCTCCGTCCAGCACTCCTCATCCGTCTTGGCGCTGGGCGCCAATCCACCTTCTCCCACAACAAGGGGAGAAGGGAAGAAGCTCAGTCGTCTACTGCGTCAGCACCGTGTTGGAGGGCCGCTTGTTGAAGTCGCACTTGCCGGTCACGCTGTAGAAGAAGTCGGCGTTCGTGACATCAGGCAGTGGAGGATTGTTGCCGCCGTCTTCCCATGCCTGGTCGCTGGTCTGGCTGCAGGGCACAGCGCCGAAGATGTCGACGACCGTGTTGCTGGCAACCTCGACGGGGAGGTATTTGGAAGGGTCCAGGGCCTTTTGTGCCGCAGTGCTGTACCCGGCGCCGAGGTAGAGCCGGTTCGACGTGTTTGCATTGTTCGACTTGAGCGGGTTTACCGGTCCGGACGGCACATCCATCTGCAGATAGAGCTGGTCCATGGTGCTCACATTGACTGTTGCGCCACTGCTGTTTCCGGCGGAATTCGTGGTCGCGCACGTCGTCTTGAAATAGATGGTGGAGCCGATTGTAGTTCCGCTTTTTGCTACCGCGGTGCTTCTGTAAACTCCGGCGGTGGGAGTGAAATCGGTCGTTGACCCTACTGTCGTGCACACTTGGCTCTGAACCAGGGTCTGGGTTGTTCCCGACACAGTGGAAATAGTTGTCGTGCCGTAGCCTTTCGGGTCGGCAGCGGTATAAGTCTTGTTCCCGCTCGTATAGGAATAGTTATAGCCTTTGTAGACATAGTTGACCTTCATCATAGTCGTCGGTGTGGTGCTGGAGGTCGAACCGAAGGGAAGGCCGTACAAGGTCATGGTCTTGTTCCAGTAGCCTGAAACGTGATCGACGTTGAATGTAGCTGCGACCAGTGCGGGCGTCTTGCTCACTGCCGATGAGACGCCAACCGGCACCGTGGTGATCCGGGCGATCTGCATGAACACGGTCGGCATGGCGTAGCTCGCCGCGGCCTGCGCGGTGGCGGTGCCGTTGGCGCTGACATCGAAGGTGTTCAGCGTCGCGGTGCCCTGTCCGCCATTGGCCAAGTAGGAGGCCTGCATCGCCACCTGGCGCTGCGCCTTCGTCGAGGCGGTATCCATCGTGGTGATCGACAGGATCGCGGCATCGAGTGCCGCCTGCTCGGTCGACCTGGTCTGGACCGCCGAGGTGTAGTCGACCGAAAAGCCGACCGCGGTGATCAGCGGAACCATGATGAGAACGAGTATCGGTGCGAACGCGCCGCTCCGCGACTCGATAAACCTGCCTGCAAGCCCCCGCATGCCTTGATCCTTATGTCAGAATATCGCTACCGGCTAACATGGCAGTCCCCAATTATGCTCTAACGGACTTGGTTAATTTATCGATTTTCGCCAAAAGCGCGTAATAAGCGACAAGTGGCTGTGCCGCTTGCTCCGCAACGGCGCCGCACCGCTTGCCCCGGCAGTGGCCGTGCCGCTTGCCGATACAACCTGCCCCTGCTAAACGCGCGCCATGAGCACGCCCCTCGACCACATCCGCAATTTCTCCATCGTCGCCCATATCGACCATGGCAAATCCACGCTTGCCGACCGGCTGATCCAGCTGACCGGCGGGCTGGAGCTGCGCGACATGAAGGAGCAGGTGCTGGACTCGATGGACATCGAGCGCGAGCGCGGCATCACCATCAAGGCGCAGACGGTGCGGCTGAAATACCACGCCAACAATGGCGAGGACTATATCCTCAATTTGATCGACACGCCCGGCCATGTCGACTTCGCCTATGAAGTGTCGCGCTCGCTCGCCGCCTGCGAGGGCTCGCTGCTGGTCGTCGACGCCTCGCAGGGCGTCGAGGCGCAGACGCTGGCCAATGTCTACCAGGCGATCGACAACAACCATGAGATCGTCGTGGTGTTGAACAAGGTCGACCTGCCGGCCGCCGAGCCCGAGCGCATCCGCGAGCAGGTCGAGGAGGTGATCGGCATCGACGCCTCCAACGCCGTGCTGATCTCGGCCAAGACCGGCCTTGGCATTCCCGATGTGCTGGAGGCAATCGTCCATCAATTGCCGCCGCCGCGCGAGGGTGATGCTTCGGCGCCGCTGAAGGCGATGCTGGTCGATAGCTGGTACGACGCCTATCTCGGCGTCATCGTGCTGGTGCGCGTCATCGACGGCGTGCTGAAGAAGGGCCAGACCATCCGCATGATGGGCACCGGCGCCAAGCACCTGGTCGAACGCACGGGCGTGTTCACGCCGGCCCGCATCAATGTCGACGAGCTCGGCCCCGGCGAGTTCGGCTTCTTCACCGGCTCGATCAAGGAAGTGGCCGACACCCGCGTCGGCGACACCATCACCGAGGACAAGCGCTCAACCGCCAAGGCGCTGCCCGGCTTCAAGCCGGCGCAGCCGGTGGTGTTCTGCGGCCTGTTCCCGGTCGACGCCGCCGATTTCGAGGACCTGCGCGCCGCGGTCGGCAAGCTGCGCCTCAACGACGCATCCTTCTCCTTTGAAATGGAAACCAGTGCGGCGCTCGGCTTCGGCTATCGCTGCGGCTTCCTCGGCCTCTTACATCTGGAAATCATCCAGGAGCGGCTGGAGCGCGAGTTCAACCTCGACCTGATCGCCACGGCGCCGAGCGTCGTCTACCGGCTGGCTCTGACCGACGGCTCCATGAAGGAACTGCACAACCCGGCCGACATGCCCGACGTGGTGAAGATCTCGGCCATCGAGGAGCCCTGGATCCGCGCCACCATCCTGACGCCCGACGACTATCTCGGCGGCATATTGAAACTCTGCCAGGACCGGCGCGGCATCCAGGCCGACCTGTCTTATGTCGGCAAGCGCGCCATGCTGATCTACGATTTGCCGCTCAACGAAGTCGTGTTCGACTTCTACGACCGGCTGAAGTCGATCTCCAAGGGCTATGCTTCCTTCGACTATCACCTCACCGACTACAAGGAAGGCGACCTCGTCAAGATGTCGATCCTGGTCAATGAGGAGCCGGTGGATGCGCTTTCCATGCTGGTGCACCGCACGGCGGCGGAAAAGCGCGGCCGGCAGATGTGCGAGAAGCTGAAGGAGCTGATCCCGAACCATCTGTTCAAGATCCCGATCCAGGCCGCCATCGGCGGCAAGGTCATCGCCCGCGAAACCATCTCAGCGCTGCGCAAGGATGTCACCGCCAAATGCTACGGCGGCGACGTCTCGCGCAAACGCAAGCTGCTGGACAAGCAGAAAGAGGGCAAGAAGCGGATGCGGCAGTTTGGGAAGGTGGATATTCCGCAGGAGGCGTTTATTCAGGCGCTGAAGATGGGGGATTGAGAAACCGGCCAGGCGTCCGCACGCAGCGCGGCGCTGAAGGTGTGCGGTGGAGATTAGTCTCCGTCCGGGTATCAAGAATCTTGGTATCCCGCCGTCCGGCTCGCTTGCCACGCCTTTAAACGGATCTTCCGAGGACTAGCATTCCATAACCTAGCGGGTTCAAAGTCTTTTTGCATTTACGTGTCCAATGACGGCTTCTTGCGGATGGAAACTGTAGACACGATGCCCGTAGCCGGCAGCGCCCCTGCTCCACCAGCCGGGATGAAATCTGCCAGACCGCAATTTCTAGAAACGATTCCGTGGCGAACTGGTGAAATGAACCCGCAGCGGCTCTGTTAGTTCATTGCCCGTTCCATGCACATTATGAAATGAACGGGCATCCCACGGTGATGTCCTTCACCGTCTTCAAAAAGATCTGGTCACCGGCCACCCTTTAAGAACACCCCACCCTGACGTATTTGACACAGCCGTTCAGATGATGCCGGGCGTCCGTGACCGGCGCGCCAGACGGGCGGATGACGCCCAGATCCCGCAAGAAAAGTGACGCCGAAGGTTGGTACGAATCCGTACCGACGGCCTTGGCTCAGTTGCTCGTGCCGCGATGGCGGGCTAGAAAAATCGAGCGGCGGACCTCGGTTCGCCAGTGGCCGACGCGGGCTCAGGCAACTGCCTCACCGGCATTCGCGTCGGCCACTCTCCGACCGCTGGCGAGGGCGTGACAAGGCCGGATCGCCCGAGGGCTTCCCGACACTCCGCCGTTTTCCGCTTCGCGCTTCCCTCCGGGCTTTGAGAACGTCCCGCCTGGGAGTATCCTCAGCACGGCTTGGGGAGGCATCACATGCGTTTCACTTCGGACATTGTCGCCGCGATCGGCCTCGCCATCGGCGGCGCTTTTGGCCTCGCCGGCACCTTCGTGGCCAGCGCTCCGCTGCGCGAAACGCTGTGGACGATCGATGGCGTGGCACTGGTGGTGGCGACGGCGCTGCTGACGATGAAATATCAGCGGCTGGGCAATGATTGCGTTGCCGCCGGGTTCCTGACCTTCCTTGCCGGCGAAAGCCTGCTGCTCGCCGGCAATGCGGCGGGGCTGGAGGCCAGCGTGCCCTCCTATGTCGGCGGCATCTCGCTGTGGGCGGCCGCACTTGTCATGGTCAGCGCACCGAAGACTTTCGCCGTGTGGATGCGGCTCACCGCACTCGTGGCCGCCGGGCTGTTCATCGTCTCGGCCGGCATGATCCTCCGGGGCACGCCCTTGCTGCCGACTTCATCGCCGCTGCCCGCCGCCGGCTATCCGTTCCTGGTGCTGACCTTTGTCGGCTGGATCTGGACTTTGGTGAAGACCGAGAGGTAAACGGGCGCGCGCCTGTGTCTGCTTTTGTCGCATGTGAACGGGGCGCTGACGCTGCTGACCTTCTTCCGCAGGGGGAAGGGAAGGCCAACGCTGGCGCTGCCCCTCACCTGCCTGCCGGCATCCTCTCCCCGTATAGAGACGGGGCGAGGGACGATGTCGTCGCCGCTTTCGCCAATCTCCAGCGTTGCAAGGAAAGCGCCGGCGATGCGGCCAGCTACTTTCTCCCCGTCACTATACGGGGAGAAATGCCCGGCAGGGCAATGAGGGGCGGCGCTGACCTGCGATATGCGCACGCTAGCCGGGGCCTCTATCCTCGATCCTGACCCGGTTTTGACTTTGCGAATGGCGTCCTCCACTCCGTCGCTGCTTCGCAGCGCCACCTCTCTCCCCTCCGGAGGGAGAGGAACCCAGGAAGAGCGAAGGCTCAACTCTCCAACCAAACCTTCTCGAAGTGCTGCTCCAGCGCCTGGTGCTGTTCACAGCCTTCTACCCCCTTGCGATACGTGCGGTAGACCGAGCGCCAGTAGGGTTGGATGATGATGCCTGAGTCGCGCAGATTCTGCTCGATCTTGGCCATGATCTCCTTGCGCGCCTTGGCATCGGGCGTGGCCAGCGCCTTGTCGAGCAGTTCGTCGAACTCCTTGTTGGCGTAGGCGCTTTCGTTCCAGGCGGCGCCCGATTTATACGCCAGCGCCAGCACCTGGACGCCGAGCGGGCGGCCGAGCCATTCGGTACAGGAGAAGGGGTATTTGCTCCAGTCGTTCCAGAAGGTGGCGGCCGGCAGTACGGTGCGTTTGATCTTGAGGCCGGCCTCGCGCATCTGCGCGCCGATGGCGTCGCCGGTGCTCTTTTGCCATTCGACATCGACGGAGATGAGCTCGAACTCGTGGTCGGCCTTGCCGGCCTCGGCGAGCAGTTTCTTCGACTGGTCGACGTCGCGCTTGGCCGGGCCGATATCGGCGTATTCAGGGTGCATGGGGCCGACATGGTGGTTGTCGGCGGGCTTGCCGCGGCCGCCGAGGCCAAGCGCCAGCACGGCGGAATTGTCGACGGCAAGCTGGGCGGCGCGGCGCACCTTGACGTCGTCATAGGGCGCGTTGCCGACATTGAAGCGGGCGACGATGGTGGAGCCGGTGGCGATCTCGGAATTCATCAGCCCCATCTGCTCGGTCTGCGAGACGGCGTCGGAGGCGGTCTCGTGGTCGGTGTCGATCTCGCCGGATTCGAAGGCCGACAGCATGGCGTTGGGGTCGGAGCCGTAATCGACCCATTTGATGCCGTCGAGGTGGAACTCGCCCTTCCACCACGGCTTGTCCTTGCGCTTCACCTCCGCACCCGTCTCGGCATCCCAGCCGACCAGCTCGCAGGGGCCGGTGGTGATTGCAAGCGCCTTCTTGGGGTCGCCGTCGCCCTCATAGGAGCGGTGCATGATCAGCGCCGGGTAGTCGGCCATGCCGGCGATCAGCGAAATGTCGGGCTTCGGCAGGTTCAGCTTGATGGTGAAGTCGTCGACCTTGGCGATGCCGCCATCGACGACCTTCTTGGTGTCGGCATTGACCAGCGCGCCCATGCGCGCGGCGACCGAATTGCCTGCCACCGAGGCATCGCACCAGCGGGTGAGGTTGTGGATGACATCGTCGGCGTTGAAGGCATCGCCGTTCGACCAGGAGATGCCCTTGCGCACATGCAGCGTCAGCGTCTTGGCGTCGTCGCTCGCCTCCCAGCTTTCGAGCAGCCAGGGCTCGAAGGAGAAGTCGGTGTTCCAGCGCACCAGATATTCGTTGCAATGGCGGGCGACGTTGGACATCTCGACACCATCGAAGGTGCGCGGGTCCTTGAACCCCTTGACGTTCATGGCGACGCGCAAGACGCCGCCCTTCTTGGGCTCGGCCGCGCGGGCAGGGGTGGGGGCGAGACCGCCCAGCGCCAGGGCGCCGGCGGCGCTGACGCCGAGGCCGGCCATCAGGGCCAGATATTCGCGGCGGTTGAGGCCGCCGGTCCTGAAATCGTCGGCGACGGGTTTGGCTTGCGGGTGCAATTTGCGGTCGGTCAGCATGAATTTCATCGTCGTTCCCCAGTTGTTGGGCGCCCCGGCCGATCGACGGATTCGGGGGCGATGCGATCGCCAGGACGCCATTGCCTGAGGGAATGATAGAGCCGGGTGACGCAGGGGAGTGTTCGGTTTTCCGCAGTGATTGTGCGGTGCTCCGCAATGCGTTGGAGCCGGTTCGTGGCGTCCTGCCCCAGGACTGGCTAGCCGTTGAGTTCCTTCACACCCCCTCTGTCCTGCCGGACATCTCCCCCGCAAGGGGGGAGATTGGCAGTTCATGCGTTCCGCCAGCTTAGAGACGTTGAAGATTAGCGAAGGTCGAGGCGACATCCGATCTCCCCCCTTGCGGGGGAGATGTCCGGCAGGACAGAGGGGGGTGCTGTCCCGCCGACCTCTCAAGGTCAATACGGCCACTCTCCCCGGCCCAGCGCAGCAACCGCTGCAACAATCAGCCCAAACGCTTCCGCCGCGGCCGGCACCGTAGTCCGGGCGCGCAGGAAGCTGTGCACCAGGCGCTTCTCCTCGTGCCACCACGCCTTGCCGCCGGCGGCCACAATACGGTCGCGGTAGGTCTCGCCGTCCGACGACAGCGGGTCGCACTCGGCGGTGACGATCACCGTCGGCGGCAGGCCGGAGAAATCGGTGTCGCGCAAAGGCTGGAAGGTCGGATCGTCCAGTGATTGCCGCTTGGCGGAGCGGACGTCGCGGTAGAAGGCGACGCCGTGCAGTGACAGCAGCGGCGCATCGGCGTGCTCGACATAGGAGCCGGTGCTCTCGTCGCCGCCGAGTTCGGGATAGATCAGCACCTGGCCGATCGCGGCGCGGGCGTGCCGGCGCGTCGCCTGCGCGACCGCTGCCGCGAGATTGCCGCCGGCGCTTTCGCCGCACAGCACAAGCGGCAGATCGGTGGCGGCCGCCACCCATTCGAAGGCGGTGACGGCATCGTCGAAGGCGGCGGGGTGCACATGCTCCGGCGCCAGCCGGTAGTCGACCGACAGCACGTCAAAACCGGTGCCGGCGCAGATCTCGGCGCAGATGTCGTCATGGCTTTCGAGCCCGCCGAGGATGAAGCCGCCGCCGTGGAGATAGACCACCAGCGCCTTCGCGGCCGTGCCGGCAAGCTGGTAGCGGCGGATCGGGATGTCGCGGCCGGCGGCGGCGATCAGGCTGTCGCTGGCCGTGACGCCGGGCGGTCGGCCCTGGTGGAAGGCGCGGCTCATCCGGTCATAGACCGCGCGCTGCTTGTCGATCGGCAGGCCGATGATATCGGGCGGATACCAGGCGTTGACCGCGTCGATATAGGCCCAGAGATCTGGGTCGAGCCGAAGTTCGTATTTGCCGCGAGTCATGCGTTCGGCAGTCATAGGTCGGCGTAAAGTTGGGCCGCGTTGTCGAAGGTGAAGCGCAGCGGCACCGAGCCTTCGACCTGCCAGGCGATGACGGTCTCGCCGGCCAGCAGCCGGCAGGCGCCGTCGGTGTCGGTGACGGCACCGCCATAGAGCCGGTTGGCGAGGTTGAGGATGCCGGTCTGGTGCATGGCCGCACTGCCGCTGCCGCAGGCATCCTTGACCAGCAGCACGCGAAAGCCCTTGGCCACCGCATCCTTCACCGACGCGTCGATGCAGGCCTCGGTCCAGACGCCTGATACGACAAGCCATTCGATGCCGGAGGACTTGATGTCGCGCGCCGCCGGCCCGGTGCGGAAGGCGCTGGCCTCGGCCTTGATCAGCAGGGCCTCGCCCTTGATCGGTGCCACCTCATGGCAGATCTCGGTCAGCGGATCGCTCTTGTCGGAGAAGGCCGACTTGCCGTCCTCACCGACCGGATGGAACGGCCGGTCCTGGCTGTCGAGATCGACGATGTAGGCCCAGTGGTAGAGCGGCACATTGTTTTGCCGCGCCGCCGCCTGCAGGCGCTGGACGTTGGCGAGGATGTTGCTGAAGCCCTCGACCAGGTAGCGGCTGTCCTGCCGGTGCTCTTCCTGCAGGTCGATGAAGATCGCGGCCACGGTGCCGCGCTTGATGGCGATGGGGGTTTTCATGGTTTCCCGTCATCGTCGGACGGCCTCGCTTCGTCAAAAGCCAACGCCGTTCCTTTATCGAGCTGTCGCAAACCGTGGTGATTGGCCGAAGCGCCCCCGACTTCGTCATCCACGGGCGGAGCGGGAGCGAAGCGGACGCGAAGACCCGAGGATCCATGCCGTGAGGTTGGCCGAAGAGTGCAACGGAGCAGATTCCGCACTGTCGCGATGCGTCGGAGTCGCGGCATGGATCCTAGGGTCTGCGCCACGTCGCTACGCTCCTTGCTCCGCCCTAGGATGACGAAGTGATGGGAGGCTACGCCAGCCGGGAAGGTTCGCGATACTTCGCTGAGATAAGCAGCCGCTCTCAAACCTGTTTCTCCAGAAACTCGTCCTCATAGGGAAAGCGCGACAAGAGTTCGGTGCCGGTGTCGGTGATCAGGATCTCGTCCTCCAGCTTGACGCCCTCGCGGCCGCCCTTCTCGCCGATATAACTTTCGACGCTCACCACCATGCCTGGCACGATATGGCCGTCGCGGCCATAGGTTTCGTAGTCCATGGCATGCGCGATGAACGGCGTCTCGCCATGCATGCCGACGCCGTGCATGACCGAGGTGTAGCGCTGGTCGACGAAACGGTCGGGGATCTTCCAGGCCTTCTCGGCGATCTCGCGGAAGGCCATGCCGGGTTTGACGATCGAGATGTTGTGCTGAACCTGGTCGTGCGCCATGCGGTAGAGCGACTTCTGGTAAGGGGTCGGCTTGCCCGGCCCGCAGCGGAAGGTGCGCGAGAAATCGGAATAATAGCCGTAGCAGCCGATCGTGTCGGTATCGAGCGCCAGCAACTCGCCAGGCCGGATCTTGCGGCCGCTGGCCTCGTTGAACCACGGATTGGTGCGCTGACCGGAGGTCAGCAGCCGGGTCTCGATGAACTCGCCGCCCTGGCGGATGACCTCGCCATACATGATGGCGAACAGGTCGTTTTCGGAGACGCCGGGCTTGATCGCCTCGCGCACGGCGTAGACGGCGGCCTCGGCGCCGGCCATCGACACCTGCAGGCACTTCACTTCCTCCGGCGTCTTGACGGCGCGCACCGCGAGGATTTCGCCCTGGCAATCACGGACGTCGCAGCCGCGCTTTTCCAAGGCCAGCGCCTGCAGATGGCTGCAGCGGTCGAGCCCGAGCTTCATCGAGCCGCCGCCATGCTGCTTCAAAAGCTCGGCGATTTCGTCGGCGAAGGGACCGGCTGTCTCGTCGTCGCGGCCGGAAACCGAAGACCAGACCAGCTTGGACGGCCGCGCCTCGTCGATCGTGTCGAGCACCATGGAGACATGGTAGCTCTGCGGGTATTCGAACAGCACGATCGGCCCTTCGGTCGGGATAAAGAAATAGCGGGTCGAGTTGCGCAGGAAATAGCCGAACATGTTGCGCGAGCCGGTGGCGTAGCGCTGGTTGTAGGGGTCGAACAGCACCACGCCGCCATAACCGGCCTTGCGCATCCAGCCGCGCAGCTTGGCCAGCCGGCCCTTGCGCAAGGCATCCGCGTCGATGAAGGACGGCTCGGTGTCCGACAGCCACATGCCGCCGGCCGCATCGGCCGCCGCCGGGTGGCGCATGCGGTCCTTGAAGTCCACGTCCTCGGTGCTGTCGGGGTCGAATACGACGATGCTCATGGGGTACGGCCTTGGCTGGGTTGCGAGGGGTGAGCATGGCGCAAGCGGGGCGGATGGATTGTGCGGAAAACCGCAGGTGTTGTGCGGGATGCCGCGGGGCCCATTGCGGAACGCTGGAGGGACAGCACCTCCCTCTGCCCTGCCGGCCATCTCCCCCGCAAGGAGGGAGATTGGCAGCTTCGATCGCAGGCGCTCGTCCTGCAACACTGGAGATTGGCGAAGGTCGAGGTGACATCCGATCTCCCCCCTTGCGGGGGAGATGTCCGGTAGGACAGAGGGGGGTGCTGTCCCGCCAACATCTCATCGCGTCAGCGAGCGCAAACTAATGCCTCCTCGCCAGCTTCGGCGGATGGCCATGCTCCTCGCGAAAAGCCCGGGCAAAGCTCGACATCGAGGCGAAGCCACAGGCCAGCGCCACGTCGCGCACGGCGAGCGTCGAATGCGCCAGCAGATCGGCGGCGCGCTTCAGCCTGAGGCGCCGGTAGTAGCCATTGGGCGAGATGGCGAGTTCGGAGCGAAAGGAGCGCTCGAGCTTGTCGGAGGAGACGCCGAGCTTCGCGGTCAGCTCGGCCATGCCGAGCCGCTCTTCGACCGCGTCCTCCATGATGGCGATGGCCGACAGCACCAGTTCGTTCTGGACGCCGGTGCGCAGCCGCAGCGGCATCATCTTGCGGTCGATGCTGGAACGCAGTTGGCTGTGCACGAACCATTCGGCGACGCCGGCGGCAAGCTCGGCGCCGTAGTCGCGGGTGATGATCTCCAGCATCATGTCGAGGCTGCCGACGCCGCCGGCGGAGGTGAAGCGCTTGCGGTCGATGACATAGAGGTCGCGCCGCAGCTCGATGTTGGGGAAGGCCTCGGTGAAGGCGGCCTGGCTGGTCCAGTGCAAGGTGCAGGCATGGCCGTCGAGCAGGCCCGCGCGGGCGAGGAAGAAAGCCGCATCCGCCACCGCGCCGATATGGGCGCCATTGCGCAGGCTCTTGCGGATCCAGCTTGCCGCATCCTCGGCGACGAGGTGGTCGGCATCGCCACCCGAGCAGACGACGATGCGGTCGACCTTCGGCGCATCCTCGGCATAGAACCCCGGCTGGATGACGACGCCGTTCGAAGCCTCGACCGGGCCTTGGGTGGCCCCGACGATGATCCAGCGATAGCATTCCCGCTTCGCCAAGACATTGGCGGCGCGCAGCGGCTCGATGACCGAGCTGAACGCCATCATCGGAAATCCGGGGAAGACCAGCACCGCGAAGGTGACGGGTGTTTCGGTGGGTCTTGATGGTTCGCGTGTGGCCATGGGGCGCTACAATTCGGGCAGATGGGGTTCGGGGTCAATTGGGCCAAGTCCATGATCATGAGACGTTGGCGCTGCCCCTCACCTGCCTGCCGGCATCCTCTCCCCGTAAACGGGGTGAGGGACGCTGTCATCGATGATTTCGCCAATCGTGTTTGGCTTCTTTCGCCCCGTTTACGGGGAGAAATGTCCGGCAGGACAATGAGGGGCGGCGCTGACGTCGACAAGTATCATCCTGACTTACGCCGCATGGATCGAGCTAACCCCCCAGCGCCTGCTCCAGATCGGCAATCAGATCATCGCCATCCTCGACACCCGCCGACAGCCGCACCAGCGAATCCGAAATGCCGATCTCCGCCCGCTTTTCAGCCGGGATGGACCCATGTGTCATCAATGCCGGGTGCTCGATCAGGCTCTCCACACCGCCGAGGCTTTCGGCGAGCGTGAACAGCTGCGTGCGCTCAAGGAACTTTTTGGTGCCGGCGAGGTCGCGATCCAGCACGGCTGATATCATGCCGCCGAAGGCGTGCATCTGCCTGATCGCGATCTCATGCTGCGGATGGCTGGCGAGGCCGGGATAGATGACGCGGCGGACGTCGGGGCGCGCTTCCAGCCACTGCGCGATCTTGAGGCCATTCGACGAATGACGCTCCATCCTGAGCGCCAGGGTCTTCAGGCCGCGCAGCGCCAGAAAGCTGTCGAACGGGCCTGAAATGGCGCCGATGGCGTTCTGCAGGAATTTCAGCTGGGCGGCCAAATCCTTGTTGTCGCCGACAACAGCCACGCCGCCGACCATGTCGGAATGGCCGTTGAGATATTTGGTCGTCGAGTGCACGACGATGTCGATGCCGAGCTCCAGCGGCCGCTGAATATAGGGGCTGCAAAACGTGTTGTCGGCGACCGTGAGAACCCCCTTGCGCCTAGCGAGGGCCGCGACGCCTTCGAGGTCGACGATGCGCAGCAGCGGGTTGGTCGGCGTCTCGACCCAGAGCATTTTCGTTTCCGGGCGGATTGCCGCCTCGACTGCAGCAAGATCGGTGAAGTCGACGAAACTGACCTGCAGATTGGCCGAGCGTTTTCGCACCCGCTCCATCAAGCGGAAGGAACCGCCATAGATGTCGTCGGTGGCGACGATATGCGCGCCGGAATCGAGCAGCTCCAGCACGGTGGCGATCGAGGCCAGGCCGGACGCGAAGGCGAAGGCGGCCGAGCCGCTTTCGAGGTCGGCCACGGCGCGCTCGAAGGCAAAGCGGGTCGGGTTCTGGCTGCGGGCATACTCAAAGCCCTTGTGCACGCCGGGCGACTGCTGGGCAAAGGTCGAGGTGGCGTAGATCGGCACCATCACCGCGCCGGTCAGCGGATCGTGGCTCTGGCCGCCATGGATGGTGCGCGTCGAGAAGGCCAGGCGGTTCTTGCCGGGTGGTGAAGTCATCGTGCGCGCCTCAGATGGTTGATCAGGTCGATGCGGGTAATCAGGCCGACGAACTCGTCGCCGTCGAAGATGATGGCGACCTCGTTGCGGTCGAACACCGGCAGCAGCGCATCCAGCGTCTGGCTGGCCTGCAGCGTGTGCAGATTGGAGGTCATGGCCGTGCGCACCGGGGCGTTGAAACGCTCCCAGCGGCCGTCATAAGGGCCGTCGACCTTGGCCAGGATATCGCTTTCGTCGACGATGCCGACGAGCTTGCCGTTGTCGAGCACCGGCAGCTGCGAAACATCGGAGCGGCGCATGCGGCCATAGGCGTTGAGCAGGCTTTCGTCCGGGCCGACATAGACGGTGTCGCCGGTGCGGTGCGAGCGCATCACCAGGTCGCGCAGATCGCCATGCTGCTCGTGCTCGGCCAAGCCCTGCTCGGCCAGCCAGAAATCGTCGAACACTTTCGACAGATATTTGTTGCCGCTGTCGCAGACGAATGTGACGACCCGTTTCGCGGAGGTCTGCTCGCGGCAATAGCGCAGGGCGGCCGACAGCAGCGTGCCCGACGACGAGCCGGCCAGGATGCCTTCCTTCGACAGGAGGTCGCGCACGGCCAGCATGCTCTGCTTGTCGGGAATGGAGTACGCCTTTTTGACCAGCGACAAATCGGCATTTGGCGGCACGAAATCCTCGCCGATGCCTTCCACGGTCCAGCTGCCGGCCTCCTCCATCTTGCCGGTCTTGATCAGCGGCGCCAGCACAGAGCCGACCGGATCGGCCAGCACCATCTCGGTCTTCGGCGACACCTTGGCGAAGTAGCGGCCGAGCCCGGTCAGCGTGCCGCCCGAGCCGACGCCGACGACCACCGCGTCGACGTCACCGTCGAGCTGCGAAAAAATTTCCGGACCGGTGGTGGTTTCATGCGCAAGCGGGTTGGCCGGATTGGCGAACTGGTTGGCATAAAAGGCGCCGGGCGTTTCCGCCGCGATCTTCTCGGCCATGTCCTGGTAATATTCCGCATGGCCCTTGCCGACATCGGAGCGCGTCATGCGCACCTCGGCGCCGAGCGCGCGCAGATGCTGGATCTTTTCGCGCGACATCTTGTCGGGCACGACCAGCACGATGCGGTAGCCTTTGGGGATGCCGACCTGGGCGAGGCCGAGGCCGGTATTGCCGGCGGTCGCCTCGACGATGGTGCCGCCGCGCCGGAGCTTTCCCTCTCTCTCGGCCGCGGCGATCATCGACAATGCGATGCGGTCCTTGATCGAGCCGCCGGGGTTCTGGCTTTCGAGCTTGATGAACAGCCGGCATTTGCCGGCGTCGAACTTGGTCAGCTCGACCACCGGCGTCTGGCCGATCAGGTCGAGAACCGACTTATAGGGCGGACGCAGGCGCGACAACGCGTCGGCCGCGGCGATCTCGTGCTCGCTCATATCGATGCTCCATGACCAAGCGACCGCCTCGAGGCAGAGCGGCAGCGTATCCTCTTTTCCAGCCCTTTGCTGTCGGAAAGAAGATAGATCGTGCCAATCAACCGGCCAGATGCGGAATGAAATTCCTCCTCAACCTCGTCATCCTCGGGCTTGACCCGAGGATCCATGCCGTGACGGAGACCGAGGAATCCAGCGATCCGGAACTATCGCACCAACTCGCCCAGGAGTCTTCCGCACCGCTGCGAAGCGGGCAGGTCGCGGATCCTAGGGTCTTCGCCGCGTCGCTTCGCTCCTTGCTTCGCCCTAGGATGACGAAACCATAGCACGGCTGCCTCAGCCCAACAGCCGCTTGCTCAGCCTCGCACACTGGACGCGGATGTCCGGGATGGCGTCGATCTCGAAGAAGGTGCCGCGCGTCAGCGGGCCGACGGCGAGGATCTTGGCCGAAACGGTTCCGTCGCCGGCGATGATCTCGCAATTGGCCGACACGTCGAGGCCGATGCGCAGCGGATCCGGCCGCGCCAGGCCACGATCGACCAGCGAGCGCACGACGCTGTTCGACGAGGTCGAGATGTCCCTGACGATACCAGAGCAATCATAGATGCGGGCGACCTCGAATGTCTCGAGGCGCTGGGTGTGGCGCGACTGGATCTGGACGGTGAATTCGCCATTCTTGGCGATGTCCACGACGCGACCGGCGACCAGGCGGATGCGGCCGGATTGCACGGCTTCCGTCACCCTCGCATAGACCTCGGGCGCCATGCGATGGCGATGGATGTCCCACCAGGCCTTGGTATGCTCGACGAAGCGGCGCTTGGCGGAAGCCGGCCAGTTCTGCCAGATCTTCTGGTTGAACGGCCGCAGGCCGTCGACGACGTCGCGCCAGTCGATGCCGGCCTTCTGGTTTTCCTTGATCAGGTCGCGGAACCAGCCGACGAAATAGGACAATTGGGTGCCGAGCGGAATGTCGGCGACGTCGAGCTTGATCGGATTGCCCTTGCGATGCGGCGAGGGCAGCAGGCCGCGCCGCGACACGGCTATGATGTCGCCGCGGTGGCCACGCTGTTCCAGCGCCAGGAAGGCGTCGACCATGCTCAGGCCTGTGCCCAGCACCATGACGCTCCTGTCGGGGGGGAGCGCGGTGTCGGCTTCCGAGCCCATCCTGATGGCATGGCCTTGCGCCGGCTCCTCGTCATGGCCGGTCGCCAGCACGGCCAGATGCGCAACGACGCTGGTGCCATTGGCCAGCGCGGCCTCGACACCGGAAGCGGTGGGCGTGATCAAAAGGCTTTCCTCGTGGATCAGACGCAGACGGCCACTCTGCTTTTCACGCGCCTCCAGCTCGTCTAGCAACTCGCCGAGATAACGGGCGTAGATGCTGCGCGGCGCGTAGACCGGCGCCTGGTCCTGACTTGCCAGGCCGCGCTCCAGCAGCCAGCGCCAGAAATTGCCGGGATCGTCGGCATAGGCGCTCATGCCGGCGGCACTGACATTGAGCACATGCGCCGACAGCAGCGTCGAATAGGCGATGCCCTGGCCGAAATGCGGGCGCTTTTCGATCAGCGTGACGCGCAGGTCGGGATTGGGCGATTTCAGCAGATGCGCGGCCAGCACGACGCCACTGGCGCCGCCGCCGACGATGATGATCGAGTTGGCGCGCCCGGTCATAAGCCTGCCCGCAATGTGCGCGGCGCCAGTGTCAGGCCTGGACCTTCACGTCGACCGCCAGGTCGATATCGCCCGCGACCGGAAGGTCGTCGAGGGCGATGTCGCGCATCTCGGCGAGGCTGCGCTGATCGAGCACCTCGGCGATCGCCTGCCGGACCTCGAGCATCAGATGTCGGACTTGGCATGTCGCCTCGTTGCAATCTTCACAGCGCTGGTACTGGGTGCGGCTGGCGCAAGGAATCGGCGCCAGCGGCCCATCGAGGACGCGCACGACATGGCCGACCTTGATCTCATCGGCGGGGCGCGCCAGGCGGTAGCCGCCATCCTTGCCCTTGCGGCTCTGGACGAAGCCGGCATTGCGCAGCTCGCCCAGGATGGCGTCGAGAAACTTCTTCGGGATGTTGTTGCCGATGGCGATGTCGTTGACGAAGGCGAGCTGTCCGGCCGGCAATCGCGCGAGGTGGACGAGCGCCTTGAGGCCGTACTTACCCTTTTTCGTGAGCATGAAATCAAAATTTCTCTGTCATGCGACGGCATGGAACCATCGGTTGCCCAACGCCTGGTGGGCGTCCCCGCCGCGTCCAGACTGCCATGACACATAAATTCTAGTGACATGATGTACAAGCCGAGGAATGTTGATTTTGCTTCGTTTTCAAGCCGCTGCGGCCATTTTGACCAGCCTTTGTGCCCTCGAAAGCACAAAAATGCGCTGCGACGGCAGCGGGATGGCAAATGGTCCTCCAGGGCCGGATGTGGCCGGCATCGACCGACGCGACGGCGAAAGCCGATCCATGCCGCTAGCGATCATGGTGATGTGGTGGCCGCTCATCGTCGACTCCAACTACCTCATGTCGATAAGAATACTATACTTACCCCCGAACACGTGGAAGATATTTTCGAATCGAGGGCCGTTCGAGGCATGGATTTGCCTGATTTGGATTGATGGAGGAATTTAGGTTCGTGATTGGCGGCGCAGAATTGAGAGGCTGGCGGGACAGCACCCCCTCTGCCCTGCCGGGCATCTCCCCCGCAAGGGGGGAGATTGGCAGCTTCGGCGCTCCGCTCTTCTTGCAACGCTGGAGATTGGCGAAAGCCGGGATGACAGGCGATCTCCCTCCTTGCGGGGGAGATGTCCGGCAGGACAGAGGGGCGTGCTGTCCCGCCGGCATTAAAAGGTTCGCCCTGCGCGACGCCTGATGTTTGCCCGCCGTAGCTGCCCTATCCGCCTCGCCACCTCACCACCGACGACTTTTTTCTAACAAGCCCGCCTTCGTTGGAAGGATTTAACTCTACAAGAGCGATAGAATTAGCTGACTATCATGGGGCATTCCGATTTTTCTCTTCTCAGGAGCCCTTCATGTCCACCATTTCGCGACGCATTGTTCTGCTCTCGTCGGCGGCACTTGCCGGTGCCGCCTTCCTCGGCCCGGCCTTTGCCGACGACCTCAAGATCACCATCGGCTACCAGACGGTGGTCGAACCCTCGAAGGTGCCGCAGGCTGACGGGGCCTATGAAAAAGCGACGAAGGCGGCGATCGATTGGCGCAAATTCGATTCCGGCGCCGATGTCATCGCCGCGGTCGCATCCGGCTCGGTCGACATAGGCTATGTCGGCTCGAGCCCGCTGGCGGCGGCGGCAAGCCGCGAGCTGCCGATCCAGACCATCTTCGTCGTCGGCCTGATCGGGCAATCCGAGGCGCTGGTGGCGCGCAACGGCGCCGGCATCGAGAAAGTCGCCGACCTCGCCGGCAAGAAAGTCGCCGTGCCTTTCGTCTCGACGACGCATTACAGCCTGCTCGCCGCGTTGAAGCACGAGGGCGTCGATCCGAAGTCGGTCGAGATCCTCAACCTGCGGCCACCGGAGATCGCGGCGGCCTTCTCGCGCGGCGATATCGACGCGGCCTATGTCTGGGATCCGGCACTCGGGCAGATCAAGACGACGGGCAAGGTTGTGCTGGATTCCTCGCAGGTCGCGGCCTGGGGCGCGCCGACCTTCGACGCCTGGATCGTGCGCACCGACTTTGCCGAAAAGAACCCCGAGGCCGTGCGCGACTTCGTCAAGGTAACGGGTGCGGCCTATTCCGAATTCCTCGCCAAGCCTGATGCGTGGTCGGTTTCGTCGCCACAGGCGGCCGCGATCGCCAAGCTCACCGGCGCCAAGCTGGAAGAGGTGCCGCAGCTGCTCAAGGGCTATGTCTTCCCGACGCTGGAAGAGCAGGCTTCGGACAAATTCCTCGGCGGCGGCACGGTCAAGGCGATCGAAGCGGCGTCCGCCTTCCTCAAGGAGCAAGGCAAGATCGACGCCGTGCTGCCGGACTATTCGAAATATGTGTCGTCGAAATACGTCACCCAGGCGCTGGCCTCGAACTGAGCGCCTGACACCAACTGAACGCGCGCGGATCTTCTTCCCTGACGCCGCGTGCTGCCTGCCCCGGAACCGCTGACGAGGAGCTGTTCCGGGGCAGTCGGATTTTCCTTCCAAATCGGCGAGGCACCCATGCCGCATCTCGTACTGGACAAGGTCTCGATCCAATATGACTGCCAGGCAGCACCGGCCGTCGAACGGGTTTCGATCGATATCGCCAGGGGCGACTTCGTCGTGCTGGTCGGCCGTTCCGGTTGCGGCAAGACCTCGCTGCTCAATGTCGCCGCCGGCCTTGTCGCGCCGGCGCGTGGGCGTGCCTCCATCAACGGCAGGCCGATCACAGCACCTGGCTCGGACCGGGCGGTGGTGTTCCAGAACGATGCGCTGTTTCCGTGGCTGACCGCGCGCGAAAACGTTGCCTTCGCGCTGCGGCTGCGCGGTGTCAGACCGGCCGAGCGGGCGCGCCGCGCCGATGAACTTTTGGCGCTGGTGAAACTCAACGACGCCGGCGACAAGCGCATCTGGGAGCTTTCCGGCGGCATGCGCCAGCGCGTCGGCCTGGCTCGCGCCCTGGCCGCCGAACCCGAATTCCTGCTGCTCGACGAGCCGCTTGGCGCCCTCGACGCGCTGACGCGCGAGCGCATGCAGACGACGCTGCTCGATCTGTGGACGGCAAGCGATGTCGGCGTGCTGATGGTGACGCACGGCATCGAGGAGGCGCTGGTGCTCGCGACCCGCATCGTCGTGCTGGCGCCCGGCCCGGGCCGCGTGGTGCGGAGCTTCGAGCCCGGTTTCTCCAGGCGCTACGCGTCCGGCGAAGCCATTCGCACCATCAAGGCCGATCCGGCTTTTGCCTCGGCTCGAGGCGAACTGACCGATGCGATCTTCGAAGGAGAGGCGGCATGACCGTTACCTCCTACACGGAACGGCCGGAACACAAGATCGACGAAGCGGACGGCCTGTCGGTGCCGTGGTCGCGGCCCAGCCCGAAGCGCAAAGGCATTTCGGCGCGGGCGGTCAGCGCGGTCACCATCCTGATGGTGCTGGCCCTGTGGGCGCTGTCGGCCCGCCTGCAATTGGTGTCGCCGGTGTTCCTGCCCTCGCCGCTCGCGGTGTGGACCAAATTTATCGTCGTCGCTCGCGACGGCTTCGTCGATGCGACGCTGCTGCAGCATGTCGTCGCCAGCCTGGGCCGAGTCTTTGCCGCGCTGGTCGCCGCCATCCTCGTCGGCGTGCCGGTTGGTCTGGCCATCGGCATCAGCACGGTAGGACGCGGCATCTTCGATCCGCTGCTGGAATTCCTGCGGCCGATCCCGCCGCTCGCCTATCTGCCGCTGGTCATCATCTGGTTCGGCATCGGCGAGCCGTCGAAGATCCTGGTCATCGCCATCGCTATGCTGGCGCCGGTGGCATTGTCGACCGCGTCCGGCGTTCGCGGCGTCTCGCAAGAGCGCGTCAACGCGGCGCGCTCGCTTGGCGCGACTCGAGCACAGGTGGTCCGCCATGTCGTCCTGCCCAGCGCGCTGCCCGCGATCCTGACCGGCCTGCGCATCGCGCTCGGCGCCGGCTGGTCGACGCTGGTCGCCGCCGAACTGGTGGCGGCGACGCGCGGGCTTGGCTTCATGATCCAGTCGGCCGCCCAGTTCCTCGTCACCGACGTGGTGGTGATGGGCATATTGGTGATCGCGGCCATCGCCTTCGTGCTCGAATTCACCATCCGCAGGATCGAACGGGTGCTTGTCCCGTGGGCGGGACGGGAGTGATTGGAACCGGAAGAGCAGGAGAGGATGACGATGACCCATTCCACCGCCGTGCTGTTCGCCCAGGTCGGCAACTGGCTTCTCGCCCGGACCAGGGAAAGCCAGCCGCTTGAACAACCGAAATCGCCGGCGCCGGTGCGCTGGGACGCCGAGCGCGACCGGCTGCCGCCGCGCGACGAGAGTTTCTACTGGGCCTGGCAATATTGGTCGCAGTGAGGGGGCGGCGGGTGCTTGGCGAGTTGATCGCCATTTAGCCCAATTGGACGCCTCGAGGCTGGCCGAAACAACCCTTCCCTTCGTCATCCTAGGGCGAAGCAAGGAGCGAAGCGACGCGGCGCAGACCCTAGGATCCATGCCGTGACATTTGTCATAGAATGCGGCGGATCAAAATGGCGCTTGTGCGCGTACCGACGCTCGCTACCCTGAAACCATGACCGGTTACGTCTATATGACCGCAAGCCAGAAGCGCGGCACGATCTATATCGGCGTCACCAACGATCTTGGTCGCCGCATGCCGGAGCACAAATCAGGCACCGGCTCACGCTTCACCAGCCATTACGGTGTGCAGCGGCTGGTCTGGTACGAAGAGTATTTCGACATTACCGACGCCATCCAGCGCGAAAAATCACTGAAGCGCTGGCCACGACAATGGAAGATCGAGTTGATCGAGAGAGCCAACCCGGAGTGGTTCGAACTCTTTCGTGGAACCGGCTGGTAGGCGCTCGGTCCCTTGCACCGCCGGAGCATAGCATCACCGTCACGGCATGGCAACTGTGTTCATGCGAAAGCTTTTTTGTCTCGAATGATGGCGTTTAGGACGACGAGAAGCTTCCTTGCGACGGCGA
>NZ_JAMYLL010000069.1:0-21772 GCF_040318045.1 Mesorhizobium sp. M1338
CCGCCGTCAGCGACGTCTTGCCATGGTCGACGTGGCCAATCGTGCCGATGTTCACGTGAGGCTTGTTACGCTCGAATTTACCTTTGGCCATAATCGTTCTCCGTCTATTCTACCCGCTTGGGGGAAATTGTTATTCGCTCTTCAGATCCGGCACCGCGCAAGGGACGCGACCCGGTGGCTAAGGAACCCTTACGCGTATTTCTTCTGGACTTCCTGAGCCACCGCCGTCGGGACCGGCTCATAGTGATCGAACTGCATCGTGTAGGCCGCACGGCCCTGGCTCATCGAGCGCAAATTGTCGACGTACTTGAACATGTTGGCTAGCGGCACCATCGCGTTGATAACCACGGCCACGCCACGTGCTTCCTGGCCCTGGATCTGGCCACGACGGCCGTTCAGATCGCCGATGACGCTGCCGACGTAGTCTTCGGGCGTCACAACTTCGACCTTCATGATCGGCTCGAGCAGCTGCACCCCAAGCTTGGGTGCAGCTTCACGGAAGCAGGCGCGGCCGGCGATTTCGAATGCCAGGACGCTGGAATCGACATCGTGGTAAGCGCCGTCGATCAGCGTCGCCTTGACGCCGATCATCGGGAAGCCCGCGAACGGACCCGAGGTCATGACGCTGTTGATGCCCTTTTCGACACCGGGGATGTATTCCTTCGGCACGGCGCCGCCGACGATCTTGGTATCGAACTCGAACTCGCTGCTGTCCGGGTTCGGCTCAAAGACGATCTTGACGCGGGCGAACTGACCGGTACCGCCGGTCTGCTTCTTGTGCGTGTAATCCTGCTCGTGCCTGCGGGTGATCGTCTCGCGATAGGCCACCTGCGGCGCGCCGACATTGGCCTCGACCTTGAACTCGCGACGCATGCGGTCGACGATGATGTCAAGGTGAAGTTCGCCCATGCCGGAAATGATGGTCTGGCCGCTTTCCTCGTCGGTCTTGACGCGGAAGGACGGATCCTCGGCGGCCAGGCGGTGAAGGGCGAGGCCCATCTTTTCCTGGTCGTTCTTGGTCTTCGGCTCGATGGCGATCTGGATGACCGGATCGGGGAATTCCATGCGCTCGAGGATGACCGGATGCAGCGGATCGCTGAGCGTGTCGCCGGTGGTCGTGTCCTTGAGACCGGCAAGAGCAACGATGTCGCCGGCAAAAGCCTCTTCAACGTCGGCGCGCGAATTCGCATGCATCTGCAGCATGCGGCCGATGCGCTCCTTCTTGCCCTTCACGGTGTTGTCGACCGAGATGCCCTTGGTGAGCTTGCCCGAATAGATGCGGGCAAAGGTGAGCGAACCGACGAATGGGTCGTTCATGATCTTGAAGGCGAGCATCGACAGCGGCTCGTTGTCGTCGGCGTGACGCTCGATCTCGGCGTCGGTCTTGGCATCGACACCCTTGATGGCCGGAACATCGGCCGGCGACGGCAGATATTCGACGACGGCGTCGAGCAGCGGCTGCACGCCCTTGTTCTTGAAGGCCGAGCCACAGAACATCGGGTAGAACTTCACCGCGATGGTGCCCTTGCGGATCAGCGCGCGGATCTCGTCATTCGACGGCATCTTGCCTTCGAGGTAATTCTCAAGCGCCGTCTCGTCCATTTCGACGGCGGCCTCGATCATCTTCTCGCGGTATTCCTCGGCACGAGCCTTGAGGTCGTCCGGGATCTCGACGATGTCCCAGGCAGCGCCCAGCGTCTCGTCGCGCCAGACCAGCGCGTTCATCTCGACGAGGTCGACAACGCCCTTGAACTCGGTCTCGGCGCCGATCGGCAGCTGCATGACAACGGCATGCGCACCGAGACGCGAACCGATCATCTCGACCGAGCGGTAGAAGTCGGCGCCGATCTTGTCCATCTTGTTGCAGAAGATCATGCGCGGAACGCGGTACTTGTCGGCCTGACGCCAGACGGTTTCCGTCTGCGGCTCAACGCCGGCATTGGCATCGAGCAGCGCGATAGCGCCGTCGAGAACGCGCAGCGAACGCTCAACTTCGATGGTGAAGTCGACGTGGCCGGGGGTGTCGATGATGTTGAAGCGGTACATCTTGCCGTCACGAGCCTTCCAGAAGGTCGTGGTCGCGGCGGACGTGATGGTGATGCCGCGCTCCTGCTCCTGCTCCATCCAATCCATGGTGGCAGCGCCGTCGTGGACTTCGCCGATCTTGTGCGACTTGCCCGTGTAATAGAGGACGCGCTCGGTGGTCGTCGTCTTGCCGGCGTCAATATGCGCCATGATACCGAAATTGCGGTAGTCTTCGATTTTGTATTCGCGGGCCATCGTAGCTGCCTCTCAGTCTCGTTCGCGCTTTACCAGCGGTAGTGCGCGAAAGCGCGGTTGGCTTCAGCCATCTTGTGGGTGTCTTCACGCTTCTTGACGGCGGTGCCGCGGTTGTTGGCCGCATCCATCAGCTCGCCGGAAAGGCGGTCGACCATCGTGGTCTCGTTGCGGTTGCGGGCGGCGGCGATCAGCCAGCGAATGGCCAATGCCTGGCGGCGCTCGGGACGCACGTCGACCGGAACCTGATAGGTAGCGCCGCCGACACGACGCGAACGCACTTCCACATGCGGCGCGACATTGTCGAGCGCCTGATGGAAGACGGTGACCGGCTCCTGCTTGGTCTTCGACTGAACCTGGTCGAGAGCGCCGTAGACGATGGTCTCGGCAACCGACTTCTTACCGTCATACATGACGGCGTTCATGAACTTGGTGACGATCAGATCACCGAACTTCGGGTCCGGATTGATCTCACGCTTTTCTGCACTGTGACGACGCGACATGGCTTTTGTCTCTCAATCTCATAGCCCGACGCACTCAAGCAGCGCCAAGGCCGGAAAATCTTACTTCGAGCGCCTTACTTCGGGCGCTTGGCGCCGTACTTCGAACGGCGCTGCTTGCGGTTCTTCACACCCTGCGTGTCGAGCACGCCGCGGATGATGTGATAGCGAACGCCCGGAAGATCCTTGACGCGGCCGCCGCGGATCATCACCACGGAGTGTTCCTGAAGGTTGTGGCCTTCGCCGGGGATGTAACCGATCACTTCAAAACCATTGGTCAGGCGGATCTTGGCCACCTTGCGCAGCGCCGAGTTCGGCTTCTTCGGCGTCGTTGTATAGACGCGCGTGCAGACGCCCCGCTTCTGCGGGTTCTGCTGCATGGCCGGGACCTTGTTGCGCTTCACCGGCGCAATGCGCGGCTTGCGGATCAGCTGGTTGACGGTAGGCATTAAACCCTCTTGTCTCTCAATTCCGTGTCTCGCCCGGTCAGGGCCGCTCAAAGCGTCATTTCCATACGCGAATTCGGGCCACGAACCGCGCCTCGCGGTCTTGCCCGAACAAATGGCAGAGGAAGCGGAACCGCTTCGTGCACGCCGGAAATGTCTTTTCGCTCGTAAAACGAACCCTGTTTGAGGCAAGCTCCAAAGCGTGTCGCTTCGGAAGGGAGAGCCTCACATCGGTTCTGACTGGGCGGCTTCTACTCGTAAGACCGCGGACCGTCAAGCCCGGAGCGCTAAATATTGCGCGCCAATCAAGGCTCGGCAGCCATGCGAAAAACGCATGTAATTTTCTTTCGCGATTTTGCAAGGGCGAGGAAGAAAGTGCCAAGCCTTTAGCAAAGTGAATGGCTTTGCGCTGTTGCGCGGCTCTTCTTCATGCGAAAAGGCCGCATGAGCAGACAGAACCCCCTCGCCCGCCCACACATCGCCAAGAGGAATCGACCCGTGAACGACAATGAAGAACGCCCGGTCACCATCATCACCGGCCGGGTGTGGAAGAAAAAGGGCGGCAAACCGGAAGGCGTCCACGTCATGCTGGTCGCGCCCGACGACGATTCGGCGGTGCGCCGGGCACTCGAATCGCTTGCTGCGGAAGGTTACGCCGAGGCCGAGCTCGACCAGATAGGCGACATGGACGGCGTGCCCGATGAAGAGCCGCATATCTCCGCCTTCCAGGGCGCGCTCGAAGGCGAAGTTTCGATCGTTACCTTCGACGTGCCGATCTGAAACCAGGCCTCGGCTCAGTTTTCGAATCGGCCATCGAGGCGAATCGGCGATCGGGGCTTCCTGAACGCCGGCGCGGCGGTTCGAGGAGGGCTGGGGTGGGCTTGTCGGCCGGCTTGCCCGGGGCAAGTGTTCTGATAAGAAGCATCACCATTGTTCAACAGACGGAGCGGCCGTGTCCCAGCCCATCAAGATTGGCATCGTCGGCGTCGGCAAGATCGTCCGCGACCAGCATCTGCCGGCCCTGGCGAAGGATCAGGACTATCGCCTCATCGCGGCCGCCAGCCGGCATGGCAAGGTGGATGACATTCCGAATTTTCCGACCATCGAATCCATGCTCGATGCGGTGCCCGAACTCGAGGCCGTATCGCTTTGCATGCCGCCGCAGTTCCGCTACGACGCGGCGCGGACGGCACTCGAGGCGAAGAAGCATGTCTTCCTGGAAAAGCCGCCAGGCGCCACTGTCAGCGAGGTCGAGGACCTCAAGGCATTGGCCGCGCGGAACAGCGTCTCGCTGTTCGCCAGCTGGCACTCGCGCTATGCGCCGGCCGTGGAGGCCGCGCGCGCCTTCCTGAGCTCGGCGCGCATCAGCTCGGCCGCCATCAACTGGAAGGAAGACGTGCGCCGCTGGCACCCGAACCAGGAATGGATCTGGGCTCCCGGCGGTTTTGGCGTCTTCGATCCCGGCATCAACGCGCTATCGATCGCCACTCACATCCTGCCGCCGATGTTCATCACTTCGGCAATACTCGATTTTCCCGAAAACCGCGCATCCCCGGTTGCCGCGCGCGTCTCCTTCCGCACTTCGAATGGCTTGCCGGTGACGATGGACCTCGACTGGCTGCAGACAGGCCCGCAAAGCTGGGACATCCTGGCCGACACCGACAAGGGCGCCATGGTGCTGTCGGGCGGCGGCTCCAAGCTCGCGGTCGACGGCAAGGTGGTTCATGACGTGCCGGAGGCCGAGTACCCGATGCTCTACAAGCGCTTCGCCGAGATCGTGCGAGCCGGCGTTTCCGATGTCGACCTGGCGCCGCTCCAGCATGTCGCCGATGCGTTCATGCTCGGCAAGCGCAACGTGGTCGAGGCCTTCTTCGATTGAACAGGGACGGCTTGGCTGTTCGCCTATCGGCTGTCAATTGACGATCGCGATGGCAAAGCCGTCATAGCCCTTCGCGCCAACGGTCTGGATGCCGGTGCCGTCCAGATGCTTCTCGCCGCCAATGAACGAGAATGCGGCGCGTGCGCCTTCTACATTGGGATCACGGCCACCCTGATCGAGCACAGCACCGTCGCGTATGACGTTGTCGCAGATGATCACGGTTCCCGGCCTCGAAAGCCGCATGGCCCAGGATAGATAATGCGGGTTGTTCGGCTTGTCGGCGTCGATGAAGACGAGGTCAAACGGTCCGGCATTCTCGGCACCCAGCGCGGCAAGCGACTGAAGGGCAGGCCCGACCCGCAGTTCCACACGCTCCGAGACGCCTGCCCGCTCGAAATTCGATTGCGCGACGTCGGCGTGGAGCGGATCGAGCTCAAGCGTCACGATCTTGCCATCGACAGGCAGCGCCCGCGCCATCCAGACGGTCGAATAGCCGCCCAGCGTGCCGATCTCGAGAACCTTCTTCGCTCCCTGTATGCGCACAAGAAGTGAAAGCAGCTTGCCTTGCGCCGGCGACACGTCGATCGCCGGCAGGCCGTGGTCGTGGTTGGCCGCCAGAACGGCATCCAGGACGGGGTCCGCCTCAAACAGGGAACCGACGATGTAGTCGTCGACTGCCGCCCAGCTCGTCTTGCTCATTATTTTTCTCCGATCCGATGCGGAACCCAAAACGCGAAAAGGGGCCACTTGGCCCCTTTTCCTTCTTCCCGTCTTCCGTGCTTACTGCGCGGCGTTTGTCATGTCGGCCAGCATTGGCTCGGCGACTTCCACACCGGAGGCCTTGCGGCGCTCGTCGATGATCAGTTCGTCGCGCGAGGTGGCGATGCGCCGGATCTGGCTCATCGTGCCGCCGGTGCCGGCCGGGATAAGCCGGCCGACGATGACGTTTTCCTTCAGTCCCTGCAGCATGTCGGTCTTGCCGGCAACCGCAGCTTCCGTCAGCACCCGGGTCGTCTCCTGGAAGGAGGCGGCCGAGATGAAGGACGGCGTCTGCAGCGATGCCTTGGTGATGCCGAGCAGCACCGGCAGGCCTTCGGCCGGCTTCTTGCCGTCCTCGACCAGACGCTCGTTGACCTCTTCCAGTTCGATCACGTCGACATGATCGCCTGGAATGTAGGTCGAGTCGCCCTGCACCGTGATCTCGACCTTCTGCAGCATCTGGCGAACGATCACCTCGATGTGCTTGTCGTTGATCGACACGCCCTGCAGACGGTAGACTTCCTGGATTTCGTTGACGAGGTAGGAAGCAAGTGCCTCCACGCCCTTGATCGCCAGGATGTCGTGCGGCGCCGGATTGCCGTCGAGGATGTAGTCGCCCTTCTCGATGACGTCGCCGTCCTGGAGATGGAACGGCTTGCCCTTCGGGATCAGGTATTCGACCGGCTCAAGCGTCGAGTCATGCGGCTCGATGATGATGCGACGCTTGTTCTTGTAGTCGCGGCCGAAGCGGATCGTACCGTCGATCTCGGCGATGATGGCGTGATCCTTCGGACGACGTGCCTCGAACAGTTCGGCAACACGCGGCAGACCGCCGGTGATGTCCTTGGTCTTGGCGCTTTCCATCGGGATACGCGCCAGCACGTCGCCGGGCCGAACCTGCGAGCCCGGCTCGACCGAAAGAATGGCCTCGACCGAGAGCAGGAAGCGGGCGTCGCCACCCTTGGACAGCTTGCCGACCTTGCCCTTGGCGTCCTGGATGGCAATCGCCGGCTTCAGGTCGTTGCCGCGTGGCGTCGAGCGCCAGTCGATGACCTCACGCTTGGTGATGCCGGTCGACTCGTCGGCGGTTTCCTGAACGGAAATGCCGTCGACCAGATCCTCGTACGATACCCTGCCCTCGATTTCGGTGAGGACCGGGCGGGTGTAGGGATCCCACTCGGCGATACGCTGGCCGCGCTTCACCTTGTCACCATCGTCCACGAAGATGCGCGAACCATAGGTGAGGCGGTGCGAGGCGCGCTCCTTGCCGGCTTCGTCGAGGATCAGCACCGCCATGTTGCGGCCCATGACCATCTGCTGGCCGTCGGAGTTGCGCACCACGTTGCGGTTGCGGATCTCGACCTTGCCCTCATAGGAGGCTTCAAGGAACGAGCTATCCACCACCTGTGCCGTACCGCCCATGTGGAAGGTACGCATGGTGAGCTGGGTACCCGGCTCGCCGATCGACTGCGCCGCGATGACGCCGACTGCTTCACCCTGGTTGACCGGGGTGCCGCGGGCCAGATCGCGACCGTAGCAGACCGCGCAGACGCCAACCCTGACTTCGCAAGTCAGTGCCGAGCGAATGCGAACCGACTGGACGCCGGCCTTTTCGATCTGTTCCACGTCACGCTCGTCCATCAGCGTTCCGGCCTTGACCAGGATCTCGCCCGACACCGGATGGGTGATGTCGTCGAGCGACGTACGACCCAGCACGCGCTGGCCGACCGAAGCGACGACCTGACCGGCATCGACGATCGGCTGCATGGTGAGGCCCTTGTCGGTGCCGCAGTCGACGGAGTTGACGATGCAGTCCTGCGCCACGTCGACCAGACGACGGGTGAGGTAACCCGAGTTCGCCGTCTTCAAGGCGGTGTCGGCCAGACCCTTGCGGGCGCCGTGGGTCGAGTTGAAGTACTCGAGCACGGTCAGGCCTTCCTTGAAGTTCGAGATGATCGGCGTCTCGATGATTTCACCCGACGGCTTGGCCATAAGGCCGCGCATGCCGGCGAGCTGACGCATCTGGGTGGGCGAGCCACGCGCACCGGAGTGCGACATCATATAGATCGAGTTCATCGGCTTTTGACGGCCATTGTCCTCGAACTCGACCGCCTTGATGCGGGCCATCATTTCGTCGGCGACCTTTTCCGAGCACTTGGCCCAGGCGTCCACGACCTTGTTGTACTTCTCGCCCTGCGTGATCAGACCGTCATTGTACTGCTGCTCGTATTCCTTGGCCAAAGCCTCGGTATCGGAGACCAGCTTGATCTTGGCATCCGGGATCAGCATGTCGTCCTTGCCGAACGAAATGCCGGCACGGCAGGCATGGCTGAAGCCGAGCGCCATGATGCGATCGCAGAAAATGACCGTCTCCTTCTGACCGCAGTGGCGGTAGACGGTGTCGATCATCTTGGAGATGTTCTTCTTGGTCATCTCCTGGTTGGCGGTCTCATAAGGCACGTTGACGTTCTTCGGCAGAAGCTCGCCGATGATCATGCGGCCAGGGGTGGTGTCATGGATCTTCGACACGACCTTGCCTTCGGCGTCGACCGTGCGGAAACGACCCTTGATCTTGGAGTGCAGCGTCACCGCCTTGGTCTCGAGCGCGTGCTGGAGTTCGCCCATGTCGGCAAACACCATGCCCTCGCCCGGCTCGTTCTGGTTGACGATCGAGAGATAGTAGAGACCGAGAACCATGTCCTGCGACGGCACGATGATCGGCGCGCCGGAAGCCGGGTGCAGGATGTTGTTGGTCGACATCATCAGCACGCGGGCTTCAAGCTGCGCTTCCAGCGACAGCGGCACGTGAACGGCCATCTGGTCGCCGTCGAAGTCGGCGTTGAAGGCCGTGCAGACCAGCGGGTGCAGCTGGATCGCCTTGCCTTCGATCAGGATCGGCTCGAACGCCTGGATGCCGAGACGGTGCAGCGTCGGCGCACGGTTCAACAGCACCGGATGCTCGCGGATGACCTCGTCGAGGATATCCCAGACTTCTGGACGCTCCTTCTCGACCAGCTTCTTCGCCTGCTTGACGGTCGAGGAGTAACCCTTGGCGTCGAGACGGGCGTAGATGAAGGGCTTGAACAGTTCGAGCGCCATCTTCTTGGGCAGGCCGCACTGGTGCAGCTTGAGCTCCGGACCGGTCACGATGACCGAGCGGCCGGAATAGTCGACGCGCTTGCCGAGCAGGTTCTGGCGGAACCGGCCCTGCTTGCCCTTGAGCATGTCGGACAGCGACTTCAGCGGACGTTTGTTGGCGCCGGTGATGACGCGGCCGCGACGGCCGTTGTCGAACAGTGCATCGACGGCTTCCTGCAGCATGCGCTTTTCGTTGCGCACGATGATGCCGGGGGCGCGCAGCTCGATCAGCCGCTTCAGACGGTTGTTGCGGTTGATGACGCGGCGATAGAGGTCGTTCAGATCCGACGTGGCGAAGCGACCGCCGTCCAGCGGGACGAGCGGGCGCAGGTCCGGCGGGATCACCGGGACCACCTTCATGATCATCCATTCCGGACGGTTGCCGGATTCCATGAAGTTCTCGACGACCTTGAGCCGCTTCAGATACTTCTTCTGCTTCAGCTCGGAGGTGGTCGAAGCCAGTTCCGAACGCAGGTCGCCGGCGATCTTCTCCAGGTCCATGCCGGCCAGGAGGTCATGAATGGCCTCGGCGCCGATCATGGCGGTGAACGAATCCTCGCCATACTCGTCGACGGCGATCATGTACTCTTCCTCGCTGAGCAACTGGTGCTCCTTCAGCGCGGTGAGGCCAGGTTCGGTGACGATGTAGTTCTCGAAATAAAGGACGCGCTCGATGTCCTTCAGGGTCATGTCGAGCAGCGTGCCGATGCGCGACGGCAGCGACTTCAGGAACCAGATATGGGCGACCGGTGCCGCCAACTCGATGTGGCCCATGCGCTCGCGGCGAACGCGCGACAGCGTGACTTCGACGCCGCACTTCTCGCAGATGACGCCCTTGTATTTCATGCGCTTGTACTTGCCGCACAGGCACTCATAGTCCTTGATCGGGCCAAAAATGCGCGCGCAGAACAGACCGTCACGCTCCGGCTTGAAGGTGCGGTAGTTGATGGTCTCCGGCTTCTTGATCTCGCCGAAAGACCAGGACAGAATCTTCTCAGGGCTGGCAAGCGATATCCGGATGGAATCGAACACCTGCGCAGGCGCCTGCGGATTGAAGAGATTCATGACCTCTTGGTTCATGCCGTTCTCCTTTTCGGGGTCCTCGAAAACCCCTTGCATCTAGTCGCGAGCCAAACGCCCGCCGTCTTGTCGGCCACTGGCCGAAGAATTTGGTGCATCCGGTCGCGGCAGCCCGCGACCGGATGTCTTTCTTACTCGGCCGCGTCGGGCAGCCGGATCGGGTTGTCGTCGAGCTTGGTGTTCTCAAGCTCGACATTGAGGCCGAGAGACCGCATTTCCTTGACGAGAACGTTGAAGCTCTCCGGAATGCCGGCCTCGAAGGTGTCGTCGCCACGGACGATCGCCTCGTAGACCTTGGTGCGGCCGGCGACGTCGTCCGACTTCACCGTCAGCATTTCCTGCAGCGTGTAGGCGGCGCCGTATGCTTCGAGCGCCCAGACCTCCATCTCGCCGAAGCGCTGGCCACCGAACTGCGCCTTGCCGCCCAGCGGCTGCTGGGTGACGAGCGAGTACGGACCGATCGAACGCGCGTGGATCTTGTCGTCCACGAGATGGTGAAGCTTGAGCATATATATGTAGCCCATCGTCACCTTGCGATCGAACGGCTCGCCGGTGCGTCCGTCATAGAGCTGCGACTGACCGCTGGTGTGCAGGCCCGCCTGCTCCAGCATGATGTTGATGTCAGCCTCATGCGCGCCGTCGAACACCGGGGTCGCGATCGAAACGCCGCGGCGCATCTGCTCGCTGAGGCGAACGATGCTCTCGTCGTCATACTCGCGAACCGGCTCGTTGCGGTCGTTGGCCGGGATGAAGCTTTCGAGCGTCTTGCGCAGCGGCTTGATATCGCCCGCCACCTTGTACGCGTCGATCAGCTCGCCGATCTTCCTGCCCATGCCCGCGCATGCCCAGCCCAGATGCGTTTCCAGGATCTGGCCGACATTCATGCGGCTCGGCACACCCAGCGGGTTGAGCACGATATCGGCATGCGTGCCGTCCTCGAGGAAAGGCATGTCCTCGACCGGAACGATCCGCGACACGACACCCTTGTTGCCGTGACGGCCGGCCATCTTGTCGCCGGGCTGCATCTTGCGCTTCACGGCCACGAAGACCTTGACCATCTTCATGACGCCAGGAGGCATTTCATCGCCGCGCTGGACCTTCTCGACCTTGTCCATGAAACGCTGTTCGAGCGCCTTCTTGGAGTCGTCGTACTGGCCACGCAGGGCTTCGAGTTCGCTCTGGAGCTTTTCGTTCTCCACGGCAAACTGCCACCACTGCGAACGCGGATACTCGTCGAGCGTATCCTTGGACAGCGTCGAGCCCTTCTTGAAGCCCTTCGGTCCAGCGATCGCTTCCTTGCCGACGAGCACGTCGGAAAGACGCGCGTAGACGTTGCGGTCCAGAATGGCCTGCTCGTCGTCGCGGTCCTTGGCGAGGCGTTCGATCTCCTCGCGCTCGATCGCCATGGCGCGCTCGTCCTTCTCCACACCGTGGCGATTGAAGACGCGCACCTCGACGACGGTGCCGAAAGTGCCCGGAGGCATGCGCATCGAGGTGTCGCGCACATCGGATGCCTTTTCGCCGAAGATGGCGCGCAGAAGCTTTTCTTCCGGCGTCATCGGGCTTTCGCCCTTCGGCGTGATCTTGCCGACCAGGATATCACCCGGCTGAACTTCGGCACCGATGTAGACGATGCCGGCTTCGTCGAGGTTCTTCAGCGCTTCTTCCGAGACGTTCGGGATATCGCGCGTGATTTCCTCCGGCCCGAGCTTGGTATCGCGCGCCATGACCTCGAACTCCTCGATGTGGATCGAGGTGAAGACGTCATCGGCGACGATGCGTTCGGACAGGAGGATCGAGTCCTCGTAGTTGTAGCCGTTCCACGGCATGAATGCGACCAGCACGTTGCGGCCGAGTGCCAGATCACCGAGCTCGGTCGACGGACCGTCGGCGATGATGTCGCCCTTGTTGACCCGGTCGCCCATACGAACCAGCGGACGCTGGTTGATGCAGGTGTTCTGGTTCGAACGCTGGAACTTCATCAGCCGGTAGATATCGACGCCGGACTTGCCCGGATCGAGATCCTCGGTGGCGCGGATGACGATACGCGTCGCGTCGACCTGGTCGACGATGCCGCCGCGGCGGGCGCCGATGGCGGCGCCCGAGTCACGGGCGACGATCGGCTCCATGCCGGTGCCGACGAACGGCGCCTCGGCGCGCACCAGCGGCACGGCCTGACGCTGCATGTTCGAGCCCATCAGGGCGCGGTTGGCGTCGTCGTTTTCCAGGAACGGGATCAGGGCCGCGGCAACCGACACCATCTGCTTGGGCGAAACGTCCATCAGATCGACGTTTTCGCGCGGCGCCATCATCACTTCGCCGGCGCTGCGGCAAATGACGAATTCGTCGACGAAACCACCGTTCTTGTCGAGCTCGGCGTTGGCCTGCGCGACATGGTGCTTGGCCTCTTCCATCGCCGAGAGATAGACGACTTCATTGGTCAGCTTGCCGTCGACGATCTTGCGGTACGGGCTCTCGATAAAGCCGTACTTGTTGACGCGCGCGAAGGTGGCCAGCGAGTTGATCAGACCGATATTCGGGCCTTCCGGCGTCTCGATCGGGCAGATGCGGCCGTAATGCGTCGGGTGCACGTCGCGCACTTCGAAGCCGGCGCGCTCGCGGGTCAGACCGCCCGGTCCAAGCGCCGAGAGGCGGCGCTTGTGGGTGATCTCCGACAGCGGGTTGGTCTGGTCCATGAACTGCGACAGCTGCGAGGAACCGAAGAACTCGCGCACGGCGGCGGCCGCCGGCTTGGCGTTGATCAGATCCTGCGGCATGACCGTGTCGATCTCGATCGAGGACATACGCTCCTTGATCGCGCGCTCCATGCGCAGCAGGCCGACGCGGTACTGGTTTTCCATCAGCTCGCCGACCGAACGCACGCGACGGTTGCCGAGATTGTCGATGTCGTCGATTTCGCCCTTGCCGTCACGCAGTTCGACCAGCGTCCTGACCACGGCCAGGATGTCGTCCTTGCGCAGCACGCGCACGGTGTCCTCGGCCTTGAGCTCGAGGCGCATGTTCATCTTGACGCGGCCGACGGCCGACAGATCATAGCGCTCGCTGTCGAAGAACAGCGAGTTGAACATGGCTTCGGCGGTCTCGAGCGTCGGCGGCTCGCCGGGACGCATGACACGATAGATGTCGAACAGCGCGTCCTGGCGGCTCTCGTTCTTGTCGACGTTGAGCGTGTTGCGGATATAGGCGCCGACATTGACGTGGTCGATGTCGAGAACCTTGATCTCGTCTTCGCCGGTGCCGAGCAGAACCTTCAGCGTCTTCTCGTCGATCTCGTCGCCGGCTTCGAGGAAGATCTCGCCGGTGGCGAAGTTGACGATGTCCTCGGCCAGGTAGTTGCCGAGCAGATCCTCGTCCGTCGCCTTGATCGCCTTGAGACCCTTTTCGCCGAGCGCCCTTGCCTGGCGTGCGGTGATCTTCTTGCCGGCTTCGACGACGACCTCGCCCGTATCGGCATCGACCAGGTCGCCGACAGCCTTGAGGCCGCGGAAACGCTCGACGTTGAACGGAATGCGCCAATGGTCGCCGGCGCGCTTGTAGGTGATCTTGTTGTAGAAGGTCGACAGGATCTCTTCGCCGTCCATGCCGAGCGCCATCAGCAGCGACGTCACCGGGATCTTGCGGCGACGATCGATGCGGGCGTGCACGACGTCCTTGGAATCGAACTCGATGTCGAGCCACGAACCGCGATAGGGGATGACGCGCGCGGCAAACAGAAGCTTGCCCGACGAGTGCGACTTGCCTTTGTCATGGTCGAAGAAGACGCCCGGCGAGCGGTGCATCTGCGAGACGATGACGCGCTCGGTGCCGTTGACGATGAAGGTGCCGTTCAGGGTCATGAGCGGCATGTCGCCCATGTAGACGTCCTGCTCCTTGATGTCCTTGATGGACTTGGCGCCGGTATCCTCGTCGATATCGAACACGATGAGGCGCAGCGTCACCTTGAGCGGCGCGGCATAGGTGAGGTCGCGCTGACGGCATTCGTCAACGTCGAATTTCGGTCCTTCGAACTCGTACTTCACGAACTCCAGCATCGAGGAGCCGGAAAAATCGGAGATCGGGAAGACCGACTTGAAAACTGCCTGCAGTCCCTCGTCCGGACGCCCGCCCTTGGGCTCCGCGACCATCAGGAACTGGTCATAGGATGCCTTCTGAACCTCGATCAGGTTCGGCATCTCCGCAACTTCCGGAATCTTTCCGAAGAACTTGCGTACGCGTCTGCGGCCATTGAAAGTCTGGGTCTGGGCCATCGTCGCTCCTTAGCTCAAAACTCGGGACGAGCCTCGCCGCGGCTCGCCTTGCATGCTGGGCCACCTTGGCGGCAACCCTCTGTCTGTTTTCCCGGCGCCTGTCGGCGGCCGGTTAGAACGGGAGAAAACCCGTTTCCTGAAGGCCGGTTTCGGCCCTCAGGAAAGAGGTTCTCGTACGTCTCGCGTTACGCATGCTCCCTTCCAGGCGAAGGGAGTGGCGGACGGCGCGAGGCCGTCCGCCGCTTTTACGCTTACTTCAGTTCGACCTTGGCGCCGGCTGCTTCCAGCTGGGCCTTGAACTTGTCAGCGTCGGCCTTGGAAACGGCTTCCTTGACCGGCTTCGGAGCCGCTTCAACCAGATCCTTGGCTTCCTTGAGGCCAAGACCGGTGATGGCGCGGACTTCCTTGATGACGTTGATCTTCTGAGCGCCTGCCTCGGTGAGGACGACGTCGAATTCCGTCTTTTCCTCGACCGGAGCAGCAGCGGCCGCACCACCGCCAGCGGCGGCAACAGCCACCGGAGCAGCGGCGGAAACGCCCCACTTTTCTTCCAGAAGCTTCGACAGCTCGGCCGCCTCGAGGACGGTCAGCTTCGAAAGGTCGTCTACGATCTTTGCGAGATCAGCCATTGTTGTATTCCTTCATAAGGTTCGAACGTGTGTTTGTGATAGCGAGGAACGGCCTCATGCCGCCTCGTCCTTCCGGGCGTAAGCGCCGATGACGCGCGCGACCGAAGCCGCTGGCGCATTGACGATCTGGGCGATCCGGGTTGCCGGCGTGGCGATCATGCCAACCAGCCTGGCGCGCAGCTCATCGAGCGACGGAAGTGTGGCGAGTGCCTTCACACCGTCGGCGTTGAGCGAGGTGGTGCCCATTGCGCCGCCGAGAATGACAAGCTTGTCATTTCCCTTGGCGAAATCGGACGCGACCTTCGGCGCCGCAATCGGATCCTCCGAATAAGCAATCAGCGTCTGTCCCTTGAACAGCTCGATGATCGATGCGGAGTCCGTGCCCTGAAGAGCGATTTTGGCGAGACGGTTCTTCGCGACTTTGACGGTGCCACCGGCGGCGCGCATTTTCGACCGAAGGTCGTTCATTTGCGCGACGGTGATACCGGCGTAGTGGGCCACGACCACTGAACCTGCGTTCGAGAACGCACCGTTCAGGCCCGTGACGAGTTCGCGTTTTTCCGCTCTGTCCACTGCCTATCTCCAGTTGACCCCTGCCCCATTAACGGGGACAGGCGTCGGGTTGCCTTTGTCGGCCGGGCCATCCAGTAACGGATCTCCCGAACGACGCTCGAGGATCCTGCCCCCTTTCGCCACACCGGCCGGCAAGCCGGACGATGCGCAGACAAAAGGCAAACACGGTTCGAACCTTTCATTGGAGCAATCGCTCCGTTGTCCGGTCTTCACCCGTCTCATGCAGGCCCAAATCGAATTAAGGCTTCTGGGCCGCCTGCAATCTCGGACAGGATGTCCGGAAACCTCTCGGTTTCCGGTACCGGGCCGCCGACGAGTCGGAGGCCCGGAATTCACTTGCGGATCAGCCCTTTAGCGGCCGATCCGAATGTTCGTATCAGGACGCTGTGAGCGTCGCGACGTCGAGCTTGAGGCCCGGGCCCATCGTCGAGGTGACCGACACCTTCTTGACGTAGTTGCCCTTGGCGCCAGCCGGCTTTGCCTTGGTCACGGCGTCGGCGAAGGCGCGGATGTTCTCTTCCAGGGCCTTGACCTCGAACGAGACCTTGCCGACGCCGGCATGAACGATGCCGGCCTTCTCGACGCGGAACTCGACAGCGCCGCCCTTCGATGCCTTGACGGCGGCGGCAACGTCGGTGGTTACGGTGCCGACCTTCGGGTTCGGCATCATGCCGCGCGGGCCGAGCACTTTGCCCAGACGGCCGACGAGCGGCATCATGTCCGGCGTCGCGATGCAGCGATCGAAATCGATCGTGCCCTTCTGGACGATGTCGACCAGATCCTCGGCACCGACGATGTCGGCGCCGGCGGCGCGCGCTTCGTCAGCCTTGTCGCCGCGTGCGAACACAGCGACGCGCACCGAGCGGCCGGTGCCGTTCGGCAGATTGACCACGCCGCGGACCATCTGGTCGGCGTGGCGCGGGTCGACGCCGAGGTTCATGGCGACTTCGATGGTCTCGTCGAACTTGACCGAGGAACGGTCCTTGAGCAGCTTCAGTGCATCACCCAGGGCGTAAGCCTTGTTGGGATCGATGCCTTCGCGGGTCTTCGATACACGCTTTGCAATCTTTGCCATGATCTTAGCCCACCACTTCCAGACCCATCGAGCGGGCGGAGCCCTCGACCATGCGCATGGCCGCTTCGACGTCGTTTGCGTTCAGATCCTTCATCTTCGCGGTGGCGATCTCGCGGACCTTGTCACGCGAAACCGTACCGGCCTTGACCTTGCCCGGCTCCTTGGAACCAGACGTCAGGTTAGCCGCCTTCTTCAGGAAGTAGCTCACCGGCGCCGTCTTCATGACGAAGGTGAAGGACTTGTCCTGGTAGTAGGTGATGACGACCGGAACCGGCGATCCCTTTTCCATTTCCTGGGTCTGCGCGTTGAACGCCTTGCAGAACTCCATGATGTTGATGCCACGCTGACCAAGCGCCGGGCCGATCGGGGGAGACGGCGTGGCCGATCCCGCTTTGACCTGGAGCTTGAGCTGGCCTGCAATTTTCTTAGCCATCTCTTTTCCTGCCTTTGTCTATGCCGGCTCCCATGAACGGGAAAGTGCCGGCGGTTGCAGTCTGGTGGTGCGATCCATGCGGCCGGCTAAAGCCGCACTCGTCTCCCACCGTTCTCAAGAGCCGCGCGATCTCCGCGCCGCTCTTCCCTGCCGCGCTTGGCGGCAGGATTTCGGATCAGCCCTTTTCGACCTGTCCGAATTCCAGATCGACAGGCACGGCGCGCCCGAAGATCGAAACTTCCACCTTGAGCCGCGCCCGCTCCTCGTCCACTTCCTGGACGAAACCGTTGAACGACGCGAAGGGACCATCCGAAACGCGGATCGCCTCGCCGATCTCGAACGTGACCGAGGGCTTGGGCCGCTCGACGCCTTCCTGCACCTGGTTCAGGATGCGCTGGGCTTCCGCCTCGGTGATCGGCACCGGCTTGGAGTCACCCAGGAAGCCGGTGACCTTCGGCGTGTTCTTGACCAGCGAGAACACAGCGTCGGTCAGGTTGGCCTTCAGGAGCACATAGCCCGGGAAGAACTTGCGCTCGGCATCGACCTTGCGGCCGCGACGAATCTCGACGACCTTCTCGGTCGGCACCACGATCTGGTGGATATCGGCGGACAGGCCCTTCTGCTTGGCCTTGTTCTCGATGTCCTCGGCGACCTTCTTTTCAAAGTTCGAATAGGCGTGGACGATGTACCAGCGCGCGGTCATTTCAAGACTTCTCCGTAATCGCCGGACTTAGCGTCCGATGCCCAGAATCTGTTCGACCGCGAGGCCCATGAGCTGATCAGCGGTGAAGAAAAAGACCATCGCGATCACAGCGAAAGCCAGGACCATGACCGTCGAGATCATCGTTTCGCGCCGCGACGGCCAAGTCACCTTGGCGGTCTCCGCGCGAACCTGCTGGAGAAAGACGAAAGGATTTGTGGTTTTCGAAGCCATATGCCGCTCTGTCTTCAAGACCCGTTGGCCGGGTCTCCTGGATGATCCCGCTGGCCGGGACGTGCCGCCTGAGCCCAATCTTGCGCCGAATCAGCGCAATCAATTCGCCCATGCAAATCAGACGCGTAAAGCCGGCTTCCCAGCTCCACGCGTCGCGTGTCTGTTTCGTCTACATAAAACCGATTCTTGATCCACGCAAGTGGCAAGTGTCCGCTTTATGACCAAACGCCGCATCGGAACCATCCAGTCGTTCCGTCCCGGCTATGAGGCCATTATGCCCCAAGCGAGCTGATATGGCAAGCGGGTCGCCGATTTTCAAAGGGCAGACCGCAGAAATATCGTTTTGAAACGCCATTTCGAGAAATGGCACGGGCAGCAGGGCTCGAACCTACGACCTGCGGTTTTGGAGACCGCCGCTCTACCAACTGAGCTATGCCCGTACGTGCGCATATCGGCGCAGCAGGCGCTTCCTAAAAGCTTCCGCTCGCTCTGTAAAGAGTGGTTTGCAAGCAAACGCGCCATAACCCCGTTCCCCTCAGCACCAGATGTTCGAGGCCGAGGCCTTCCCACTCGCGCCAGCGCACGATCTTGAAATTTCTCGGCATTGCTCCGAGACTCCCGTGGCGACCGAAAGCTACTTTGGACCCGGTGGCCGATACGGCCCGCCCGGCACACCCCAGCCCCAGGCCGGCATCCGTTCCGTCTGAGGATCGCAAGTTTCGCCGAGATTGGAGTTCATCTTGGCCAGCCGCGATCCCCATTCGACATAGCCCATGAAGGCCGAACGAAATTCCGGATCGTCAGGCAGGGCGACCGCGTCGGCGGCGTCGGCCAGGAGGTTGATCCAGCGGCGGCGCTGCTCCTCGGTCAGATGCTTGCCCAGATGATGCGTGACCATCTCGCGGTGGCCGCCAAATTGCTCGCTGTAGGTTTTCGGTCCGCCGAAAACCTCGCCGATGAAGGCCGCGACATGGGCGGGATGATCCGGCGACATGGCCTTGAATACCGGCCCGACGATCGGATCCTGCGCCACCTTGTCGTAGAAAATCTGGGTCAGCCGGTTCAACGCCTCGCTGCCGCCGGCCCATTCGTAGAGTGTCGGGATATCCTGGCTCATTCTCGATCCTCCGCCGGCCCCGGCGCCGGCAGCAGCGACGATAGCGGCAAAATCGAGAATGGCTCAACCTGCCTCGATGGTCAGTCTCCGACGTTGCCGCTCTACAGTTTGGCGGGCGCGTCAGCCTCGGCATTGGCGGAAGGCCGGATCCGGCAATTCCGCGGTTTCGGCACCCCGTCGCAGATGGTGGCACCGGTCAGCGCGTCGACCGATTGCGGGCTCGTCGTCAGCCCGAGCCTCAGCATCGTGCCGGGTTCCAGCTGCCGCTCGACCGAGCGCCCCTCGATCGCCGTGAATAGAGCGGGATCGATCCCCATCTCCTCGAGATAGGCCTTGACCACCCGCATTTGCCCCATCGGGTACAGGCTAAGCCGCGCACGGGGACCGACAAGCCGTCTCACGCCGCCGGCAAGCATGAGCGCACAGGCCGAACCGCACTCCACTCCCGCATCGATACTCAGCCCGGCATAGGCGCCCTCCTTGGCCAGGCAACTCCACTCTCCCGGGTCACAGTCGACGAAATCGGTGCGGCCAACGGCGACGTCGAGCTTCCTTTGATGGATAAGCCGTCCCGCCGCCAGAGCGCCAAGCAGGTCGCCACCCTTTGAGCTGAGCACGACAGGCAGCAGCCGGTCGCCAAGCGTGGCGAGCAACTGGCGCAGCCTCCGCGGGGTCCGAGGCGTGATCACGCCTTCCGCCGAGATCCATTCCGGGCAATCCGGATTGCAGAGCGGGTTGCTGCCGCGAACCACGACGAAGCGCATGTCTTCATCGCGCTGCACACCCTCGGGCCCGGCCGGCAGCGGAGCAGGCTTGGCCGCGGTCGTCAGGCCATCGGGCTTATTCCCCGGTATTTCCAGGCAATTCGCGGCCAATCGATCCGGCCTGCACAGGCTCGCGGCGGTCAACAGGTCCACGGCATCCACACTGGTGACCAATTTCATCGTCAGCATGTCGTCGAGGGCGATCTGGTGGATTTCGCTGGCCGGCGTACTCTTCATCGTTTCGAGCACGCTTTGTTCGATGCCCATCTCGTTGAGATAGGTCGCCAGCTTTTTCTCCACCGCCTTGCTCATCTCGTAGGTCTTGTAGCTGCCGGCGTTCTTGCGGCTGACGATCCTTGTGTTGAGGACCTTCTTCTTGCCCCCCACGATGCGGTAGGTGGTCCGGTATTGCAGTTTCGTGCGGATGTAGGTCGTGGTGATCTGATGGACGCCGAGATAGGTCCATTCGCCCGCTACCCGCCGGACGCCACCGGCAAACATCAACGGACAGGCGGAATTGCACATGGCGCCATAGGCAAGGACACTGCCAAAGTAGCGGACGCCATTCTTGTCACGGTCCTGGCAACCATTCGCGTCGGGCTGGCAACCGGAGAACACTGTCTTGCCGATGGCGATATCGAGCTTGTTCTTGCGGATCAGCCGGCCAAGCGTCAGCGCCGCCTCGACATTGCCGCCGGGAGAATCGACGACGATCGGCAGTTTTCGCCCGCCAAGCGTCTTCAGCATGCGTTTGAACAAAGCCGGCGTTCCAGCTTCTATCGAGCCTTCCGCCGAGATCCATTCCGGACAGATCGGCTCGCACCCCGGTGCATTGCCGCGGACAATACCGAATCGCATTGTCGGACCGAGATCCGGGGCCGTATCCGTCGCAAAGGCACGTCCGGTGACAAGCAACGCCAGCAGGCAGATCAGCCGCAGCGACCACACTGCCCGACGATGGAAAAGGCGCCCTGGAACCATTGGAAAAAAGCCCCTTGATGCAACCTATACTAGACGAGGTCCAAAGGCTTGCAACAGGGTCCGGTCGACAAGGCGAACACCCAATCGCCAGGCAAAAGAAAAGGGCGGCCCCGAGGACCGCCCTTTCCGTTTCGAACCCGACCGGCACAGGCCGGTATCGGTTATTCCTTGATGGTGACGACGATGCCGGCACCGACGGTGCGGCCGCCTTCACGGATGGCGAAGCGCAGCTTCTCTTCCATGGCGATCGGCACGATCAGCTCGACATCGACCGTGATGTTGTCGCCCGGCATCACCATCTCGGTGCCTTCCGGCAGCGACACGATGCCGGTCACGTCGGTCGTGCGGAAGTAGAACTGCGGACGGTAGTTGGTGAAGAACGGCGTGTGACGGCCACCTTCGTCCTTGGTCAGGATGTAGGCTTCGGCCACGAACTTCTTGTGCGGCTTGACCGTGCCCGGCTTGGCCAGAACCTGGCCGCGCTCAACGCCTTCACGATCAACGCCGCGCAGCAGCGCGCCGATGTTGTCGCCAGCCTGGCCCTGATCGAGCAGCTTGCGGAACATCTCGACGCCCGTGCAGGTCGTCTTGGTCGTCGGACGGATGCCGATGATCTCGAGTTCCTCGCCGACCTTGACCACGCCGCGCTCGACGCGGCCGGTCACGACCGTGCCACGGCCCGAGATCGAGAACACGTCCTCGATCGGCATCAGGAACGGCTTGTCGAGCGGACGAACCGGGGTCGGGATGTAGGCATCGACCGCCGCCATCAGCTCGCGGATCGCGTCCTCGCCGATCTTCTTGTCCGAATCTTCAAGAGCAGCCAGAGCCGAACCCTTGACGATCGGAATGTCGTCGCCGGGGAACTCGTTCTTGGTCAGAAGCTCGCGCACCTCGAGCTCGACCAGTTCGAGCAGCT
>NZ_JAMYLL010000070.1:0-21391 GCF_040318045.1 Mesorhizobium sp. M1338
TCCTGAAAGCCTGCGCCGGCGACCGTCTCGTCGACCTGCGCGACCGCGCCCTTCTCATCACCGCCTTTGCCTCCGGCGGCCGCCGGCGCAGCGAGATTGCTTCGCTCAGGATCGAGCAGATCATCGAAGAAGACCCGGTGCCGACCGATCCCAAGAACCCCGACGGCGAAAAACTGCTCTGTCTGTCCATCCGGCTCGGCCGGACAAAAACGACACAGGCCGACAGCGACGCTTTCGTGCTGCTCGTCGGCCGTCCGGTGTTGGTTTTGAAGGACTGGCTCGCGCGCGCCGGGATTAGCGAAGGTGCCGTGTTCTGCGGCATCGATCGATGGGGCAACCTAGAAAAACGCGCCCTGACGCCGCAGGCCGTCAATCTGATCCTGAAGCGCCGCGTCGCCGAGGCCGGATTCGACCCGGCGGCGTTTTCCGCCCATGGCCTGCGCTCCGGCTACCTCACCGAAACCGCCCGCCGCGGCATTCCGCTGCCCGAAGCCATGCAGCAGTCGCAACACCGCTCGGTGCAACAGGCGTCCAACTACTACAATGACGCCGAGCGGACGCTCGGGCGGGCGGCGAGGCTCATCGCACAACTCCACGGTGCCAGCCGTTCCTGAGGAGTCTATTGGCTCCCGGGAGTTGCTCTCGACCCCGGGAACCGCAACCGCAGCGCCCTCTCCACACGGGCGAGCAGCGGATCGGTTTCGAGCAGCAGTTTGAGATCGAAATCTCTGGCAAGTACTTCTTCGAGATCGCCGCGAGTTGGCTTAACGTATGGGATGGTCTTCGTGTCCTCGTCCATGCGTCCGAACTTGAAGAGCCTGGTTGTCAAATACGATAGCTCGGCGATGTCCACGATCATGGTGTCGAGCACGTTGTGCGGCCGCTGCCTGCCCGGAGACTGCACTCGGGATTCGAATGTCTGTGCGTTGACAATCAGCTGTTGCATGCTCTTGAAGGAACCTTCATCGACCACGGCCGCGGCATCCATGATGATCTTCAGAGCTTCCGACGGCGGCCTTGGTCTCTCGTCAGGCGTTTTCCGCTTCCAAGCATCGTAGCAGCCAACAAGGTACGAATTCATCTCCGTCAGCGCATGCGGGATCTGGATCAAGGTAGCCTTGATCTGTTGCCGCCGTTCTTCCTGAAACTGACGGCGCTGATCTCTGATTTGGACGACGAGCAGACCACCACCCACGACGGCAGCAACTACGGCCAAGAGGCCAGTTATCAGGGTTTGCCAATCGTACAGAACAAGCAACCAGCTATCATATTTCGGTTCGGCGTCGTGACACGTTGACAGGAAATACCTTGCCATATTGCTACTGCAGACCAGCTCCTCGAACTTCGTCATCCCGCCATCCTTACCGTCGCTCCATTCGCCTTCAATGCAGCCATCAGCATCGGGCCGACCGAAAACTCCCCTCCCCTCGCCTTCTCCGTCAACGCCCGCAAGTATCCGCCAGCCGAGTTGATGTGCTGCGCTCTCTGCAGGATGCACGCGATCACGATCGCGGCGGTTTCCTGACCCATCGTGTGACAGGCATCCTCATAGGCAGACGGCGAAACGCCAAGATATCCGCGTACCTGGGCCGTCGTTATCATGAAATCGCGCCAGTTGCCGATCCCGTCGACTGCATAGTCAGCAATTTCCGGGCAAGCTTTCAGGACTAGCCCGAGCGGATACCCTCTCGGCTTCTCGGCCGCTCGTCGTTCTGACTCGACCGCCGCCCTGCTTTGTTCGAAAGCCGGTTCAAATTCAGGAATAGAGTCGGTATTTGAATCAGATTGCTGCCGCTCACCTTGGGAGTCATTGCCGCTCGTATTCGTGGATTTCATATGGATTTCCAGCAGGTTATCCACTTCGTCACGCAACGTGGCCAGATCGGCCGCGATAGGTTCCAAGCCGGCAATGCAAGCTCGGCGCGGAATTCCCTCCACAACGCCGCGGAAACGCTTCCACAGGACTCCCCAGTCGCCCGGCACATCTTCCTCAACGGCCGCCTCGATCAGCTTGTGGATGTCACGGCGGTGCAAGGTGATCCGCTCGCGCATAAGCCTGAGCGCCCTTTTGTCGGCGCGAACATGCTCAGCCGCCGCCTCGAACTCGTTAGCACGAGCCAGCAGCGGCGCCAGGGAAAAGCCAAATGCTTCCTCAATCTCCCCTCCCCTGCCCTTCCGCGCGTAACGCTTGCCGTTCGGGCTGTCCCGACGGATGATTAAACCGCTTCCCACAAGGGCCGCCATGTGCCGCCTGACTGTGGGTTCGGGCATCCCATGAGCTCTAAGGGACAGCTGTGCGTTCGAGGGAAACACGATGAGGCTGTTTTCCTCACTCAGTTCGCTATCAGGATAGAATGATAGCAACGCATTCAGGACGGCCAGAGCGCGATCGCCGATGCCGACAATGCTCTTGCCCTCGCAGAGGTTGCGGTAGACCTGCCATTTGTCGACGACCCTGCCCTTGGGGATCTCACGTGACTCGTTTTGCGCTGCCAGCATGGCAAGCGACATCGGCCGCCGCCCAAAGGGCGTCGTTGCAATACCCGTCTCCATTCTTCCTTCGCCTTCAATTAGGCAAAAGAAATCCGTCCGCCGAATCGACGCTTAAAACTCTTGACACTGATTCACGGAAATGAGATTCTCGGCTTGCTAGAACACGAGAAGGGCTTCCGCGACGGTTTCGTTCGGGGGCCTTTTTCTTTTGCGGTGTCTATTCTCCTGCGGCTTCCATGTTGGACTTCCGGAAGGCCTTATAGAGGTCGTCCAGTTGCCCGGCGATGAACTCGGCGAAAAGCGGCCCGTCAGCGGATTCCAAAGTGACAGTGGCCTTTTTCGCGGTCTTCTTCAGGGTAACGCTAATTAATTTGTCATCAGGAACCCAGGACTTGGTCGACGCCTTTTGAGCAAGCGTCGTCTCTTTGCCCGCGCTCGTTGCTGACAGATGTCGAGCTAATATCTCTAGCCTGTCGTCGCTGGTAGCAGCCTTGAAATCGGCAGAGCCAATGAGCTCCCTGACAGACACACCACCTACCCTGATTTTCTTGGCGAGGTCATACCAACGGTCTCGGCCGCTGTTCTTGGCAGATCCGACAGCTTTGATGATTTCGTCCGGAATGTCCTTGGTGACCGATATCATCTTCGAGACAACGGTCTTGTCGACAGACAGTGCTGCCATGATGACGTCGCGATCGTACCTATTGCGCTCCAGGTTGCTGGCAAAGACGGCCTTCTCAATGAACGAGAGATCCGCCCTCGCGCTGTTCTCCTGCCCCTGTGCGATCACGTGGTCTTTGTCGCCAAGATCCTTGACGACGGCCCTCACTGGTCTTCCGAGAAATTTGGCCGCTCGTGTCCGCCGATGGCCGAAGACGGTCATGTAACGGCCGCCCACTCCGGGATGCGGTCGCACTAGGATTGGGCTGTCCTGCCCCCGCTGTCGGATGGCTTCCACCAGTTCTTCGAAGCCTTCCTTGTCGTCGTCCATGCGGTCGGCGACGAACGAGACATCGATTATGTCGGGATCGAGATCGACAACGGTCTCGCCTTCGAGAAGCCGGGTTTCGAATTCTTTGGCTGCCTGCGCCTTCTCGGCCAACTCGTCGATCGACCTTGTAATCGCCCCGAAGGCTCCCCGGCTCCGGTTTCGCTCAAGCGCTGGCGGCATTGCAGTGACGGAATTTTCCGCGACGGGAGCCGAGTTGACTGCAGTCAACTTTCGGTCCGTCAGCGAGCTCAGCAGGTTCTTTCTGGACATTATCGACCCCATGCCCTGTGGATCAGGCCCGTGATCTCGGTATTCACCCGCTGCAGGGATTCCATTGCACGGTCATAGGTTGAACGCGTGAATTGGGCGCGGTCGACCTCGTAGAGTGATTGCTTTGTGATCCCGGCATCGGAAATGGCCGTGCTCTTGAGCATCTCGTTTACGAGTACATGCTGTTTGAAAAGCGAACGCATGAAGGCGACCATCTGGCTCTGAGGTCCGTCTGTCGGCTCGTAGCGGGTCACGAGATACCGCAGCCAATCAAGCCGCATATTCGCACCCGCTCGCTTCAGGGTACCCATGACCTCGCCCATCATCAAAAGGAACTGACACATCGACATCACATCAAGCATTTGCGGATGCACGGTGATCAGAATGCCCGTCGACGAAGAAAGCGCCGTCAGCGTCAGGTAGCCGAGCTGTGGAGGGCAATCGATGATGACGACATCATAGTTTTCTGCCACGTCAGCCAATGCGTCGTCGAGCCGCCCAAAGAAGATGCGTCCCATGGACCCGTCTTTCTGCGACAGGGCGAGGGGGGTGTCGTATTCGAACTCCTGCAGCTCGAGGTTCGCAGGAACGATGTCGAGACCTGGGAAATTCGTCTTCTGAACAAGCGCTGATAGCGGCTTTCGTTGGTCATCGTAGCGGAGGGATTCGTAGAGGGATTCGTTATGATCGATTTCGGGTTGAAAACCGTGCAGGGCAGAGAGCGAGGCTTGAGGATCGAGGTCGATGGCGAGCACGCGATGTCCCGTAAGCGCCAGATGCTGCGACAGGTGGGCGGCCGTCGTCGTTTTGGCGGAGCCGCCTTTGAAATTTACTACCGCAATGATCTGCAAATGTTCGATCCCGCGACGATGGGGAACATATTTCGCCATCGTCCGACTGTTTTTGTCGAGGAAATGCCTCATCTCCAGTAGCTGATCGGCGGTGTAGGAGCGACGGCCTGACGGTGTTACTATCGGCTGTGGTCCTTTGCCTTCGAGTGACAAATTTTTCAGGTACCCGCTTGTTACGCCGAGATATTGAGCGGCCTCCGACAACTGGAGTGGCCGGAGAGTTTTCTGGGCGTTTGGAGGGAACATTTCCAGCCGATGCTCGTGAAGCATGGCAGACAACTCACGAGCCTGCTCGGTCAACAGCACATCGACCTCTGCGATCTCTTCACGGAGCGTCGGCTTCATATTCATCGAAACATCCCGCACATGCGATTTTAAGCCCACTCCGGCCCACTAACCGCATGTAGCTCCGATTCTTTCGATCCGGCAAGAATTTTAATGTTAACGAAAGGTTAACAGGCCCCGTTTTCGGAAAGTTGACTGCGGTCAACTTTGCCGCCTCAATTCGACTCCACGTGAAACCCAGCCGCTAGTCACCTCTAATCCGACTCATAGGCAGTTATACGTTTCGCAGGCAGGCTTCCTTGCCGCGACGCAGGATGTGCGGTCTGCGCCTCGACAAAAAAGGGTCCTGGCCACTGCGAGAACCTTTGTCGGCATATCTCCAAGCAATTCCCGCCTGGGAAATGCTCCCAAGTACGCACACCTCCGTCGCGATGTTCGCCGGCTATGCCGGCTTATCGGTGTCCCGGCTCGACGATGTCGTTGCGGACTATAGAGCGGCGCAGCGCAGCGAACGATTGGCCGACCGGGTACTCTCTCGCGTCATCCACGAGTCAATGGTGTGGCGCAGGAGATCGGAACCTTGCCGGGTATAATTGCGGACGGCAAGTGCGTGAAGGCATGCTCGTCCACCTCACGCGGACACTGCACGGCCGCTATCTGACGACTGCTTCTTCGAGCCGGCCATACCGCATTACCTTGGCCGGTCAGCGGACTCGGCAAGCCCAGCCCACTCTGTCGAACTGCGCCCCCAATCGCTCCCAGCTCCTGCACTCGCACGTCGTCATCCGCAGGCCACGATCCGGCAGGATTCGGATCGAATGCGCAAGCTAATCTTGCCGCATCTCGAGGAACGGTCTTGAGCCCAGTCAGCACGACGACCTAGCAAGCAACTCTGCGAAGGGCGGCTTGTCTTTTGGGGAACGCAACCCGGGCGGGCGGGCGGGCGCCTGCCGCCACCGCTGACTGGCGCGGGCGCTCGCCGCCAGAAAGCTGTCGGGAAAGCCGCCGCGCACCCACAAGGGTTCAACTGTTCGGCCGGCACCTCCAGTCCGTCAACCGGATGCATCTCAAGATAAGCGATGCGGCCGGCGAGCGTCTCGCCTGTCTGCCTGGGAGATCGATGGAAGCGGACCCAAGCAGCAGAAAGCGCTCTGTCTTCTTGCCGGTGCGGCGATCGCGGTCGATCAAGCCACGAAGATTCTGGGAGAGGTTGGGAAGCCGATGAACCTCATCGAGGATCACCAACTCGTCCTCATGCTCGGCAAGGTAGAGCTCCGGCTATGTCCGCATCGATCTACGGCCGTGTCTCGGCAATTTCGAACGCAACCGTAGTCTTGCCGATATGGTGGCCCAATCAGCGCGACCGCTGGGATGGTGTCTATCAGTTCGGCAAGTTCCGTTTCGAGGGGGCTTGATCATCCTCGCAATTACGGAGTGCAATTCCTGATTTGCAAGGACGGGCCGGCGAAATTGGTCAGCGCAATCAGCTATTGAGCTATTGGCACCCAACGCACGAATTTGGGAGAGGTATGCCAGAATGGCAGGGGAGGGGCGTTTGGACGCCCTACAGCCCTGATGCCTTGGTGAGATTGACGCGGAACCTGTCTCTGCGCCGCTGGTAGCGGCGGGTCATTTCCGCCGAGGCATGGCCTAGGTGCTTTTGTACATAGCGCTCGTCGACCTCGGCCGAGGAGGCCAGGCCAGCGCGCAGCGAATGGCCGGCAAACTTTTGGCCGCGTTCACCTTCTGACAAGTCATCGCGCACGCCGGCAGCGAGCGCCGCGCGCTTGACCAGCCGCGCCACCTCCTGGTCGTTCAATCGCTCGGCGCCGACAGCCTTGCCTTGGCTGGTGACGCGTCGAAATAGCGGTCCGTGCCCAATCCGTGCGAGTTTCAGCCAGGTCTGCAGGGCGACCATCGGGCAGGTGGCATCGGAGGAGCCACGACCGATCTCGACCTCGCGCCAGCCGGTCTTACCGCGCAACGTCACCAAAATACCCTTGTCGAAAATCTCGACCCAACCGCGGCCGTCCTCCGTCTGATCCCTGGCAACGTCGAGCCCGACGATTTCCGAGCGCCCCAGTCCGCCGGCAAAGCCTAAAAGCAACATGGCGCGATCGCGCAGGCCGCGCAGCGTGCCGCGATCGAGCGTCTAGGTCTTCCGGGAGAATGGCTTCCTTCTGCAGGGGAGGGGAGGCGTGGGTGTTGCGGATACCGGCCAGCACGGTGGCAATGTGGCGGTCTTTCCTGTCCAGCGGCTGGCCACGCTGCGTATAGTTCCAGGTCAGCGATGAAAGACGGCGCTCGATGGTCGCCACCGATCTTTTGTCCCGACCAGATCCCGAGGCTTGCGCGGTGATGTAAAGGCCGACGGTCTGAGGATCGGGCGGCAACACCTCGATGTTCTGGCGGCGCGCCCAGGCGCAAAAATGCTTCCAGTCGGCGGCGTAGGCGCGCCGGGTGTTGGCGGAGCTAGCCGCCTCAACGTAGTCGCGGGCGCGATCGGCGAGTTTTCCCAGATGCGCCGGCAGGCCAAACGTTGACTCCGAACCGGACGCCGGCAGCGGGGCAGGGGGCTTTTCGCCATTCTCGGGATCGTCCGCAGTCTGGCTCATAGGAGCACAACATCGACAATATCAGGCAGGTCGCCGGCCGACGTCCGCACTGCGGGTTGATCGACATCGGCCCCCGTGCTGCGGGACGATACGGAGCCCTCATGCAAGATTTTTGGGCTTCTGCGCGATTATTTGGGCCATCTCCCACTCTAACGCGTAAACGAACGATAATGCAATTATCGGACATCAGATGCAAAACACCTCTTAGGCAATGTATCCGGAGACCAAAAACATGCTCTGCTCACGGGTTTCCCCAATAGCGATCTGATAGAGCAGGGGTCTAGCTGCAATCGAAACCCCAAACGGTGTTCTCTAGGGTTGGCCCGCATGCCTTTAACGAGTGGCAAACACGCTCTTCACCGCATCGGCCGTCTTCGACACGACGATGTCGGCTTCCTCGCGGGTCAGGCAAAGCGGCGGCGCGAAACCGAGGATGTCGCCCTGTGGCATGGCGCGGCCGATGACGCCGCTCGCGGCAAGCGCTGTCGCCACCTGCGGCCCGATCTTTTGCGAGGCGTGGAAGAACACCCGGTCGTCCTTGTCGGCAACGAACTCGACCGCAGCCAACATGCCGTCGCCGCGCACGTCGCCGACGTGTTTGTGGCCGCCGACAGCCTTGGCCAGCTCGGCGCGGAAATAGGCGCCGGTCTCCCGGGCATTTGTCACAAGGTCCATCTCGTCGATCAGTTCGAGATTGGCGACCCCGGCGGCAACGCAGATCGGATGCGCCGAATAGGTCCAGCCATGGCCGAGCGAGCCGAGCTTGTCGGAACCCTCGACCAGCACCTGCCACATCTTGTCGGCGACGATGACGCCCGAGAGCGGCGCATAGGCCGAGGTTAGGCCTTTGGCGATTGTAATCAGGTCTGGCTTGATGCCGTAATGGTCGGAGCCGAACATGGTGCCCAGCCGGCCGAAGCCCGTCACCACTTCGTCGGCGACCAGCAGCACGTTATATTTCTTCAGCACAGCCTGGATCTTCTCCCAGTAGAAGGCCGGCGGCGGCACGATGCCGCCGGTGCCGAGGATCGGCTCGCCGATGAAGGCAGCGACGGTTTCGGGGCCTTCGGCCAGGATCATCTCCTCGAGCTTGTCGGCGCAATGCTGCGAAAACTGCTCCTCGCTCATCGAGCGGTCGGCGCGGCGGAAGTAGTAGGGCGCCTCGGTGTGCAGGATCGGCGCGCGCGGCAGGTCGAAGGCGTTGTGGAACAGGTCCAGCCCGGTCAGCGAACCGGTCATCACGCCCGAGCCATGATAGCCGCGCCAGCGCGAGATGATCTTCTTCTTCTCCGGCCGTCCCAGCACATTGTTGTAGTACCAGATTAGCTTGATGTTGGTTTCGTTGGCATCCGAACCCGACAGGCCGAAATAGACCCTCGACATCCCCGCGGGCGCGCGGTCGATGATCATCTTGGCCAGCGTGATCGAGGCCTCGGTGCCGTGGCCGACATAGGCGTGGTAGTAGGCGAGGTTCTTGCCTGGGCGGCGATGGCGTCGGCGATCTTCTGGCGGCCATAGCCGACATTGACGCAATATAGGCCGGCGAAGGCATCAATGCTCTTCCTGCCATTGTTGTCCCAGACGGTGACGCCTTCGCCGCCGGCCATGATGCGCGTCGGGCTTTCACCCCGCGCGTGCGTGCCCATATGCGTCGAGGGATGGAAGAAGTGGCCGCGATCCCAGGCGGCGAGTTCGTTGGACTGATCGAGCATCTTTTCTGTCTCCTGAAAAGAGGGCACTCTCGGCGCAGCTTAGGCCAGATCGAGACAAACGTATTTGAGGTCTGTGAAGGCTTCTAAGCCGTGGCGCGAGCCTTCGCGGCCAATGCCGGATTGCTTGACGCCGCCGAACGGGATCGGCGCGCCGGTGATCTCGACGCGGTTGATGGCGACCATGCCGTAGTCGAGCGCGCGGCCCATGCGCTGCTGGCGGGCACCGTTCTCGGTCACGACATAGGCGACGAGGCCATATTCGGTGGCATTGGCGCGGGTGATCGCCTCGTCCTCGTTGTCGAACGGCGTCACGGCGGCGACCGGACCAAAAGTCTCCTCGCGCATGATCAGCGCTTCATCGGGCACGTCGGCTAGCAATGTGGGCTGATAGAACAGCGATCCAGCCGCGTGAAGCTTGCCGCCGGCAAGGCAGCGCGCGCCGCGGGCAAGCGCGTCAGCAACCTGCTCCTCGACCTTTTTTACGGCCCGCTCGTGCATCAGCGGTCCGATGTCGGTATCGTCGGCAAGCCCGTTGCCGATCCGCAAGGTCTTGACGCGGCGCGCGAAGGCGGCACAGAACCGGTCATAGAGCGGCCGCTGCACATAGATGCGGTTGGCCGCGAGGCAATCCTGGCCTGACGTGGCGAATTTGGCGTCGATGGCGATGCTCACCGCTTTGTCGAGATCCGCGTCCGCGAAGACGATCAGCGGCGCATGGCCGCCGAGCTCCATCACCAGCCGCTTCATCGTCGGCGCACTTTGGGCCGCGATCAACCGGCCGACCTCGGTCGAGCCGGTAAAACTCATGACGCGGACACGCGGGTCATCGCACATCCGGCCGACGATCGTTGCCGCCTTGCCGGTCACGACATTGAAGACGCCGGCGGGCAGGCCGGTACGTTCGCCGAGTTCGGCCAGCGCAAGCGCCGACAACGGCGTTTCCGAGGATGGGTGCGCGACGATGGTGCAGCCCGCGGCAAGGGCCGCGGCCGCCTTGCGGGTCATCATCGCCGACGGAAAGTTCCATGGCGTGACGATGCCGACGACGCCGAGTGGCTCGCGCCGCACCATCATCTCGGCCCCGGGCAGATGGCTGGTGACGCTCTCGGCGTTGAGGCGTTTTGCTTCCTCGGCATACCACTCGACGAAGGAGGCGGCATAGTCGATCTCGCCAAGCGACTCCTTTAATGGCTTGCCCTGTTCCAAGGTCATCAGCAGAGCGAGGTCGTCTTTGGCGGCGATGATCAGCTCGAACCATTTTCGCAGGATTTTCGAGCGCTCCTGCGGGAGCAGTGTCCGCTCAAGGAAGGCGCGCGCGGATACCGACACGCCAGGCTCAAGGCAGGCCGAGACAAGACGCTCCTTCGATGCGGGGTCGTATCGGCGTCGCCCGTCCCGACCGACAAGCCTTACCCGCAGTTTCTGCTCATCTTCTTCCATCACTTGGTGTCCACCTATTTTGGTGGACACCTGCATGCATCAGAGCACTCAACAGCAAAAGGTGCGGGGAAATTCGCGCTTACCTCCCACTCTTCCTCTCGCTCTCTTTTCCTCTTCGCCTCGGCCTCATCCGCGGCAGTCATAAGGCGCTGCAAATTGTTCTTGGCAGCTTTCAAAGTCTGGACGATTTTCGGGACGGGTACAATTTCGCTTACCTTGACGAGCAGTCTAAGCGGATGATCCGGCGATGCATTCTCAAAGCGATGGCCGTTCCCGGCCTTCAGGTTCCATTTGGCGGCCGCGAAATGCCTCTCGCCTATGGATGGGGGACGGGTGGCATCCAACTGACGGCCAGTGTCATAGGGCCTGACGACACACTAAAGGTGATCGACCAGGGTGCCGACGATGCGACGAACGCCGTGTCGATCCGTCGATTTTTCAAGCGAGTCGCTGGCATCGCAACAACGGAACAGACCCGTGCGGCCACGATTATCCAGACCCGTCATCGCGTGCCCGAGACATCTCTCAAAGAAGGACAAATAGTTGTCTATCACGTGCCGTGGCCCGAGCCATTGCGCCGATTGGAACCGAGGGAAGCGGAAACGCGTAAAATGCATGCTTATTCGGAATACGGTCTGATGAGCGTTCAGCTTTACGAGGACATCGCCCGTTTTGGCCATATTGCCACAACGAGCAGCTACCCCGTGATGACGAATAAGCGATACCTGATGTCGCCATCACCCATTCCCAAGTTTGACAATCCAAAGATATGTAACAATCCAGCCATTCAGCTTTTCGGTGCCGGTCGCGAAAAGCGGATTTACGCCGTCCCGCCTTATACCGAGGTTCGGAGCCTCGATTTTGATGACCATCCCTTCCGTGAGCAGCGATGGACACAAACCTGCGCGTTGTGCGGAGCGACCGAAAGCTATCTCGACGAGATCGTGATGAATGACAAGGGGCATCGGATGTTCGTCTGCTCGGACACCGACTACTGCTCGGCGCGACGGGAACACGGGCATGAGGGCCCTGCCCTCGGCGACACAAGCGGACCGCTCTCCTCCCCGAACAATTCGAAGGTATCCCAGTCATGATGGGAGCAACAACCACGATGACGCCCGCTCGTCGCCAGCCGCTTCTTTCCGTTCGCCATCTTTCGAATTCGAACTGTTCCCAGGTGAGATCATCGCCATCGTCGGAGAGTCGGGGTCCGGGAAATCGACCTTGCTCAACTGCCTTTCCGGAGGAATGGCGCCGGACAAAGGCTCTGTCTTGTATGAAATGCACGACAAGGGACCAACGGATGTTCTGTCCCTCACAGAGCCGGAGCGGCGCAAGCTGATGCGAACCGACTGGGGGCTGGTCCATCAAAACCCGCGGGATGGACTGAGAATGAACGTCAGCGCCGGTGGCAACATTGGAGAGCGGCCGATGGGCATCGGTGCAAGGCACTACGGTCACATACGAAAGGAGGCTCAAGAGTGGCTGGGCAGGGTCGAGATTGATCTTTCGCGCACCGATCACCGTCCAAAGACCTTTTCCGGCGGCATGCAGCAACGTCTGCAGATCGCCAGAATCCTGGTAACTAAGCCGCGCCTTGTTTTCATGGACGAACCAACGGGCGGCCTCGATGTGTCCGTTCAAGCGCGGCTTCTCGATCTGTTGCGAGGGTTGGTCATGAACATCGGTGTTGCAGTCGTTCTAGTCACGCATGATCTTTCCGTCGCCCGCCTGTTAGCACACCGCATCATCGTGATGCGGCGGGGTAACATTGTCGAGACTGGCCTCACAGACCAAGTTCTCGACGATCCACACCATCCTTACACGCAACTTCTCGTCTCTTCGGTGCTCTGATGTTCGTTGAAAGCAGCATCGCTTCTAATGGTGAAGCGAAGAAACATGGCATGAATGAACTGACATTGACCGGCGCAAGGTTAGTCTTGCCCAACGAGACCTATGACGGCACCATCCACATCGTGGACGGCAGCATCGAAGACATTAGCCCTGGGCGAAGTGCAGTCCCCGGAGCGATCGACCTTAACGGCGGTTACTTGACGCCTGGGCTTATTGATCTCCACACCGATAATCTGGAAAAACATGCCCTGCCTCGCCCCGATGTGATCTGGAACCGCCTTGCGGCAGTGGCGGCCCATGACGCCCTGGTGACCGCAGCGGGCATTACGACGGTTTTTGACTCGCTTTGCATAGGATCGACAACCCGCGATAACTCCAAGAAGGATGACCGGGCTCGCATTCTGCCACTTCTCATCGACGGCATCAGGCACGCCCAGGATCTGGGCCTGCTCCGCGTGGGTCACTTCCTGCATCTGCGTTGTGAGGTTACGGACGAAGAAGTGGTCTCGAGCCTCGAACCACTGGCCGATAATCCGCTGCTCAAACTTGTCTCGGTGATGGACCATGCACCAGGTCATCGCCAGTCGCCTCAACTCAGCCGATTCCGGGAGACGCAGATCAAACAGTACGGCTGGTCGGAAGAAGATGCTGATCGACGAATAGCCGAATGGATCGATGCGTCCCGGACGATCGGCCCCCAAAATCAACAGAAGATCATCGCTCTTGCCCGCGCTCGGCAACTTCCTGTCGCCAGCCACGACGATGAGACACCCGATCATGTGTACAAAGCAGACGCCGCTGGTGTGTTGATTTCTGAATTCCCGACGACGCGGGCTGCCGCTGAGGCGGCTCAATCAGTTGGCGTTCGTGTTCTGATGGGAGCGCCGAATGTCGTGCGAGGAACCTCTCATTCGGGAAATGTGAGCGCTCGGGAGCTGGCTTCGACGGGTCACCTCGACATTCTTGCCTCCGACTACGTTCCTGCGAGCTTGATGCATGCAGCCTTCCAACTCACTCGAGATCCAATTGGCATGAGTCTGTCGAATGCGATCTCGACCGCGAGTTTGACTCCGGCCTCAGCTGTAGGATTTGCCGATCGCGGCGCCATCAAAATCGGGACGCGGGCTGATCTCTGCCACGTGATCGAGATTACGGACACCCCCATCGTTCGAAGAGTCTGGAACAAGGGCCGACAGGTCTTTTGACTTGAATAGAAACTTGCGTTTCCTCAAGAGGACATCCAATGGAACCAGCACGTAAGCACCCTGCTCTTCGCGCCGTCGGTCTTTTTAAGTCCTTCACATTGCATGCGCAGGGCGGAATCGTGCTTCCCGTCTTCAACAATATCGGCCTTGCGGTGAATGCCGGCGAATGCGTCTGCCTGCGCGGGCCGTCCGGCGCCGGCAAGTCGACGCTGCTGCGCTCGCTCTATGCTAACTACAAGCCGGACGCCGGGCAGATTCTATTGGAGCACCTTGGCCAGCCTGTCGACCTTGTGGCCGCAGAGCCTTGGGAGGTCGTTGAGATCCGCCGCAGCACCATCGGCTATGTCAGCCAATTCCTTCGTGTCGTTCCGCGCGTCACTGCTCTTGACGTTGTCACTGAGCCGGCAGTCGCCAACGGGATGCCGGTCGACGAGGCCAAGGCACGCGCCAAAAACCTGCTCACCCGGCTGCGCATCCCGGAACGCCTCTGGTCCCTGGCGCCCGCCACCTTTTCCGGCGGCGAACAGCAGCGCGTCAACATCGCCCGTGGCTTCATCGTCGACTATCCGATCCTGCTCTCGATGAGCCGACTGCGTCTCTCGATGCCGCCAACCGGCAAACGGTGGTTGAATTGATCTGCGAGGCCAAGGCACGCGGCACAGCCGTCGTTGGCATCTTCCATGACGAGGAGGTGCGCGACGCCGTCGCCGATCGCATGTTGGACGTTGGGAGATCCGCGGAACTCGCTGCCACGTCGTCGCTCAGTTCCGAAAACCGTGCACGAATCGGAGCGTTGGTGGAATGACCCACCAAGCCGGCGAGCGACGCTACGCGCGCTACTATACCCCGGTCCCGACCCATCCCTTGAACCAGGCAGCGGCATCTTGGTTGGGTTCACGACGCGACCGTTGTTAGATTTACGTGAAGTTCCTGACAGGGACCTGACATCAAGGGGGTGATTGCATGGTTTGCCTTATCTTGAAATCAAAGAAACGATTTGCTGCTTAGGAGGCGGTGGAACGCGGTCATACGAGCTGTGCAATGTCTCCTACGCCGGAACGACGATAGTGTCCTGAAGGTTCTGCAAAAAGTTTTGGAGAGAGAACGGCGCTTGCTCTGAGGGGCGAGCTGCCATGGCACGGTGGTGACGTTGCAATCACCGATTCCCGTGGAAGGGGAAGTGCCATGACCAATCGAGAAGGTAGACTGAGCAGGAGTGAGTTGAAAGCGTTGCTGTTGTCGGATGAGGACGGGTTTCGCAAGGCGTTGCAGCTTGTCGTGCAGGAGGCTCTGGAGGCCGAGATGACGGAGGCGATCGGGGCCGAGAAAGGGGAGCGGACGGCAGAGCGGACGAGTTACCGGTCCGGCTATTACGAGCGCAAGCTGGTGACGCGGGTCGGGGTGCTGGAGCTTCGCGTTCCGCAGGATCGGGCGGGCCGGTTCTCGACGGAGTTGTTTGAGCGCTAACGGTCGAGAGCGATGTCTCGCCGCTTGCAGATTTTTGGCAGTCTGTAGAGAGTGAGGTGATCGGCGCATTTGGAGACGGCGACTAGGCTACGATCGCTTTTGTCGGAATGCCACCTTCGATCAGTCTTGCGGGACCCTGGTAGGCCGGCGGGCGCGCCTGAAGTCGGATCACCAGCATCGCTATAAAAACCGAAGGGACCACACCTCGTCGATCAGTATTTTCCAGCCTGCTCAAGCTGCTCGAAAAGCTCTTGTACGTTGTTTTCAAGAAATGCTTCCTCTCCGTTCCGATGGATGAGTTCAAAGCTTATCCCCGTATTATGGCATCGAGAAGAGAATGCTTGTGTTAGGCCAGGTCCCTCAATAATGGTCGTGTCGAACGACAATCCCCGCGCTCTAAGCGTATTGACCGCCGCCGACACATCGTCGACAGCTAATGCAACATGAGCTAGACCTACCCCGTAATTTTGGACAAGTTGAGACACCTGCGACTCTGGCTCTGTGCCTTGGCAAAGTACAAAGCACATGTCGTTCCGAACCATGTCCGCACACACCATCGCAGTCTTCTTACCCTTTATATGCAAACGCCGCCTAAGCTTAAAGCCAAGGACATCTTGAAACAGGTGGATAGCGTCATCTAGTTTATGAACCGCCAAAGCTATGTGATCAATGCTGTGTAATCGAGGGCCATGATGGCCATTTGCCTCGATAGATACTTTCAGAGAGCCATCAGACGGCGAACCCACGGGATAAGTCATTTTTTTGAGTCCTTCTGTTTAGGTGACGCAGCCAATTTAATGATCAAGCCATAAGCTTGCTAACAGCCTGATTACACATGAGTAGCCTCGCGTACGGGAATGGTCCATTTTTGCGTGGTCGTGGGCCAATTTCTGCTCAGTGTGAGCACGTTTGTCGATGACATGCATTTAACATGCCAACGGAAAAAACAGGCGCTGGCGTCTGGAGCGGTTTCGCCGCTGACAGGGGGCAGGTCAAGCCGGTCAGGTTCACGCGCTTTGAAGCAGTGGGATCCCGATCGTCTGGTCAGGATCATGCGCGCGGAGCGCAAGGTATGATCGCCTCAGGAGTTGTCGTTTACGTGTCGTGCCACCAGATCCGGAGAGCATGAGGAACTGTGGGGCGGTTGGTGGCGGAGGCTCTCTAAACGAGCCGGAACCGCGCCACGGAAAGTGCCCGTTTGGTCGGCCGCAACGTGACTGCCCCGCAGTTCTTCATGCTCCCCTTTAGAGCTTCTGGCCTGAACCTGGCAGCGTCCTGTCCGACAACCCGCACGCGCGCGACAAACTCGAGCCTTCCTCAGATGCTTGCGTCCAATGTCCGACAATGTCGGACACTAGTCATCTTAGTAGCGCCACTTAATTATTTTGGCACGATTTTCCTTTGGCACGGCACTTGCACGGTCATGGTGTATCTGGGTCGCGGTTGAGGAGAAATCGTCTCATGACTACCAAAAATCCGGTCAGCTCTAGGTGTGCGTGGACGCAGTTTGCCAACTTCATAGGATCCGAGTCCTCTCGCTTTGAGAGGCGGCTCAGCTTCGAAGACATGCACTCAGGCGCGCAGGATGGATTCATCAATCAAACGATGGGTGCCTTTTTGATCAGCTTGATCATTCTGGCGAATAAGCCGTGAAAATGCGTGAGCCCTTAGACCTCAATGATGCCCTCGCTCTGAGACTGGTGTGGTCCTCAGCTCGCCGATAGTCCTACGCAGGGTTCGATGTTGGATCACAGATCGCAATGTTCAGTCATGAAATTTTTGAACGAAGTCTCGAGCACGTTTCCCTCGGCAGTCTCGCTGGCGTCTGGCAGACCGAGTGAGCGGTTCTTCGACAAGCTCGACCGCCAGGTGCTGTTGAATGCACTAGTCGTATATGAACGCTATTCAGCTGGCGGTCACGGGGGCGGGCGATTATTGTCGCACTTGCTGCAGTATGGACGAACCGCCGGCATTATCGGCGAACTCGTTGCGCAACAGGTCCGGTCTGATGAGGGGGTTCCCGCGAGGGCGGATCGCGTACTGATCACCTCAGGATGCCAGGAAGCGCTCGCACTCTGCCTCCCGACGCTGTGCCCTGAAGCTGCGGATGTGCTCCTAGTCTGCAATCCCACGTATATCGGTGCGACCGGTGCAGCTAAGGCCGCAAGGGTCGCCGTTACAGCATTGTGCAACTCAGTGCCTTGCGTTGCAGAGGCAGTCGAACTCGCCGTCCTACAATTGCGCCAGAGTGGTCGGAGGGCCCGCGCTCTATACCTCATTCCCGATTTTGACAATCCGACCGGGCGCGTCCTCGATAAGGCCTCACGATGCGATATTCTTCAAGTGTGCGCAAGAAATCGGATCATCGTTCTGGAGGACAATCCATATCGGCTATTTCGGTATGAAGGTGATGAGATCCCTCCGATGGCCGCTTTGGATGAGGCAGGAAGTGTTATTTACCTGTCCACATTCTCCAAGACCTTGAGCCCAGCTGTCCGCGTGGGAGCTGCGATACTGCCCGATACAATATTTGGAGACGCGCGCGCTTGCCGGGCACTTTGGGAAAACCTGGTCCAGCGCAAGAGTTTCATTACCCTCAATACAAGCCATATTACACAAGCGATTGTAGCGGGACTCTTGATGGAGCAGGCAGTAAGCTTGCGTGGCTGGATTCGCCCCGCGCTGGATTGGTATCGTTCAAATCGCGACGTCATGTTGCGTCAGCTGGACAGTGTGTTTTCGCCTTTCCCCGAGCAGATTCGATGGAATCGACCCTCTGGCGGCTTTTTCCTGTCTCTTGATCTTCCTTTCAGATTTGGCGCGGACAGCGCGGACGAGTGTGCAAGGTGTTACAATGTCATTGTTATGCCGATGAGCTTCTTTGCGTTGGATAACTCTCAAGACTGCCGGATTCGATTAGCATTCAGCGCGGTTACTCCCGAGCAAATCCGAACCAGTGTGACAGGTTTAGGCCGCTATGTGGCGCGGCGGTTGGGGAGGGAACTGCCCAGCTTAGTGGATGGACTGGCCGAGGGATGAAGATGGCACCGCACTCTTCACCGGAGCGCGCAAGCGCTTGCGAACCAGGCGATCGGGATAGGCCACAACCTGCAGCGCGATCAATCTCCTCCAGCGTCTTTGTTGGCAATGGTACGCTTGCTATCAGCTGCGCGCAGCTGGCAACGGAGGTGGGCCACGACATTCGCGCAGTGCTATGTGGCGACGCTATATTCGCGGATTGGGCGGCTCGCGCCAATATCCCGTGTATTGCGAGTGTTGACGAGCTCTGCTCTCTTCTGAACGCGGAGCCGGTGGATTGGATTTTCTCCGTTGCCAATCCGCTTATATTGCCACCGGGCGTGTTTGGGCGAGCGCGACAAGGTGCTTTCAATTTCCACGACGGTCCACTGCCACGGTATGCAGGAACTCACGCGACGTCCTGGGCGCTGCTGGCCCAGGAGAGCGAGTATGCCATCACGTGGCATCGTATCGATGATGGTGTTGATACGGGTGACGTCGTGGTTCAGCGCCAAGTGCTGATTGCGCCCACCGATACGGCACTGACCCTGAACCTTAAATGTTATGAGGCCGCTGTCGAGGGATTCCGCGAGCTTCTAACTGGTTTGGCGAAGGGAGAGCTTACCGCCTATCCGCAAGCGCTGGTGAACAGAAGCTATTTTCCGAGACGTCGACGCCCAGATGCGGCAGGCTGTCTGCGATGGGATCGCTCCGCGCAAGACCTGTCAGCGATGACGCGTGCCCTAGACTTTGGCCCGTATCATCCCAATCCATTGTGTCTGCCCAAGGCGCTCGTAGGCGACGAGGTTGTCACAGTCAGACGCCTGGAGGTGTTGCCTCGACGCTCGGGCATTCCGGCAGGTTGCCTGCTTGAAATCCACTCCAGCCACTGGCGGGTGGCGACGGGTACGCAGGATGTTGAGGTTTGCTTTGGCAGCTCCGATGATCAGGCGCTGGACGCGCGAGACCTCGCCAGGCATTCCAATCTGAATGAAGGTGATCGCCTGCCAATTTTGAGCGATGAACAGGCGCAGAGCATAACTGCCGCCCATGAATTGCTGGCGCCTTCAGAGGATTTTTGGCGACAGCGGCTTGAGCAGTTTAGAAGATTGCAGTTTCCTTTCTTGTCGTCGTCCGTGGCTGTGGCACAGCCTAGGTGGCAGTCGAGTTCGTGGTTCATTCCGAGTGCTTTGGCTAAGCTGTCCCCACTCGATCGCACGGACTACTTGGTAACGGCTTGGCTGATCTATCTCGCCCGCATCACGGGTGAAACAGAGCTTCAACTGGGATGGACGCCTGCATCGGATGAATCACAAGCTGGCTCCAAAGCGGTGGAGGTGTTGATCGCCTCTGTCGTCCCGATGGAAGTTACCATTGATCTTGCACATGATTTTGAGGAAATGCGCAAAGCTGTGGCGGGCGAATGCGCTCAGCTGAGGGCGCACGCTAGCTTTGCCCGGGATCTTATCGCGCGCTGCCGGACAGTGCGAGGTGTGGAGGCGCTACGGTCGCACCTGCCCTGGCCGATTGGCATCACGATTACAGCAGATAGCTGTTCTGCCGCTGGCGATCTAGCTTCGAACGCGAGTTCTGAGACAACCCTATCCGGTGATTTGCTGACATTCGAGCTTTGCGCTCTGGATGGGAGCTTTCGATGGCATTTTGATGCAAGTCGATTGGCACCGGAGCAGATCGACCGCATGACTCAGCACTTACAAACATTGTTGCATAGTGTGCTGGCCGATGCAGGCCGGCCAGTGCGCGATCTGGACATCCTGCCGGCTGACGAGCGCACCTACCTGTTGGAGGAGTTGAACCGGACGGCGGCGGCCTATCCGTTGGACATGTGCATCCACGAGCTGTTCGAGGCGCAGGTGCGCCAGGCCCCCGATGCGGTGGCGGTAGTCTATGAGGACGAGCGCCTGAGCTATGGCGAGCTCAATGCCCAGGCCAACCGGCTGGCCCACCATCTGATCGCCTTGGGTGTAAAGCCGGATCAGCCGGTGGCGATCTGCCTGGAGCGCAGCCCGGCGATGGTGCTTGGTGTGCTGGCGATCCTCAAGGCCGGCGGCGCCTATCTGCCGCTCGATCCGGCCTATCCTTCGGTGCGGTTGCGGCAGGTTCTCGATGATGCCGCACCCAAGCTGCTGCTTTGCGACGCGGCCGGCCGCGCTGCGCTCGGCGCCGAGGCGCTGGCCAATGTGAGCGTGGTCGATCTGGAGACGGCGACACCAGCCTGGGCCGAATTGCCCGCCTGCGATCCCGAGCCGCGCGCCATTGGCCTGACCGCGCGCCATCTCGCCTATGTCATCTACACCTCAGGCTCCGCCGGAACCCCAAAGGGCGTCATGGTCGAGCATGGAAGTCTGGTCAATCTCGGGTTGGCTCAGATCGGGCTTTTTGGCGTCTGTTCGAATAGCCGTGTTGTGCAGTTCGCCTCCTTCGGCTTTGATGCAAGTGCTTGGGAGCTTGTCATGGCGTTTGGCTCAGGCGCCGCATTACACTTGCCGGCGGACGAGCTCCGTCAGGCGAGTAACAAGCTATCGGATTACCTGCGAAGCGAAGCCATAACCCATGCGACATTACCTCCAGCCTTGCTTCAGGCAAGCAGGGATCCGGGATGTTTGGCATCGCAAGTTCTCATTCTTGCTGGCGAACTGCCGAAAGCTGAACTCGTCCGAAGTCTGGCCTCGGCATCTATCGTCAACGCCTATGGCCCGACCGAAGCAACAGTCTGCGCGACGGTTTGGAGTTGTCCCGATGACTTTGATGGGTCAGTTGTCCCGATCGGGCGTCCGATTGCGAACACGCGGGTGTACCTGCTGGACGGTCATGGCGCGCCCGTCCCGTTCGGGGCGGTGGGGGAGCTTTACATTGGCGGGGCGGGGGTTGCGCGTGGCTACCTGAACCGGCCCGATCTGACGGCCGAGCGGTTCATCGCCAGTCCCTTTGTGGAAGGCGATCGGCTGTATAAGACCGGCGATCTGGCGCGTTATCTGGCGGACGGCAATCTGGAGTTCCTGGGCCGCAACGACGACCAGGTGAAGATCCGCGGCTTCCGCATCGAGCCGGGCGAGATCGCGGCGCGGCTTTGCGAGCATGCCTGGGTGCGTGAGGCGGTGGTGGTGGCGCGCCAGGACCGGGCCGGCGACAAGCACCTTGTCGCCTATGTCGTGTGTGGACCCGAGGC
>NZ_JAMYLL010000071.1:0-21045 GCF_040318045.1 Mesorhizobium sp. M1338
CGGCGATCCGGGCTTCGAGCGCCTTGATGCGCGTGTTGAAGGTTGCGATCAGCTCTTCGAACTCGGTGATGACGGTCTCGTCGAAAGCCTCACTGAGCTGCTTCTTCAACTTTGCCCTGATCTCGACCAGTTGGTCGCGCAGGCGGGCAAGTGATTGAAGCCGCTCACCTTCCTCGCGCGGCGCCGGCTCGGCTTCAGGGTGGTAGCGACGACCATAGCCGCTCAGCATCCTGGCATCGAGACGATCGGTCTTGGCGCGCCGCGCCGTCGACCTCGCATAGTGGTGAGTGTGCGCCGGATTGTGTCGCGAGAAAGCAACGCCGGCCTTGGCCAACGCATGGCGCAGCAGCCGGTCATGGACCCCTGTCGCCTCCATGACAACGAAGTCACGGCCAGGGTGAAGGCCTGTCACATAGGCAGCGATCGCTTCGACCTGGTTGTCGATGCGCTGGCAACGACCGCTTGCTTCATCAAAAAAGTCGAGCCACTGCTTGGAAATGTCGCAGCCGACGTAGTTCTGCATTATCATGTCCATGCCTCTTCCTGTGGTGCGGGGTCTGCTGCCAACAGCCCCGTGCAACTGTTCAGGTTGATGGTTCACCGGTGGGAAGGGACCGAGCCATGCCGCGGCCTGTCCTGTGAAAGGACGACCAGGATCCTCTCGGTCTCCTTCCCACTTCAAACATAGCATGGGAACAACACACAGGATCCTAGGGTCTGCGCTGCGTCGCTGCGCTCCTTGCTCTGCCCTAGGATGACGAAACGCTAAGCGTTTCCACCACTTGCCAACGCACGCAGTCCGCAAGCGCGCCGTCAAGCCTATGCGCCAGAAACCAACTCTTGTTCGAGGACCATTGTTTCACGTGAATCATTTCCCAATGCAGAACTGCGAAAAAATCACGTCCAGCATATCCTCGACGTCGATGGCGCCGACGATCCGGCCCAAGCGGTCGGCGGCGAGCCGGAGCTCCTCGGCGCGCAGTTCCTGTCCGACAGTCCGGCCGTCGGTGGCGCGAAGCAGATGGTGGTTGGTCTCGCCAAGCAATTCCACGTGGCGCAGGCGCGACGGAAGGATATCGCCGGCGCTGCCGGCCGCCTCCGCGGCACGCCGACCGATTTCGGCCAGCAATGCCTCCACGCCGGTCCCGTTCTTCACCGAGATGACAAGATCATAGCTCCCGGCCGCATCGCTTGCCGCGCGACTCTCCGGGAGATCGATCTTGGTGCCGACGCGCAAGCTCGGGGCCCCGGTCGGCAGCGAACCGATGGGCCTGGGATCCGCGACGTCCTGAAGCAGCAGCAAGAGATCGGCGCCATGTGCCTTGGCCCTGGCCTTCTCGATGCCGATCGCCTCGACCTTGCCAGGGGCTTCGCGCAGCCCGGCCGTATCCGTAAGCCTGACGCGCAGCCCCTGAAGATCAAGTGTCACTTCAAGCAGATCCCGCGTCGTGCCAGGTTCATCCGTTACTATAGCGGCATCCCGCCGCGCCAGGGCGTTGAACAGACTCGACTTACCGGCATTTGGCGCACCAAGGATAACGACCTCAAAGCCGTCGCGAATGATCTCGGCAGCGCGAAACCCGGCGATGTGCCGATCGATTTCACCGATCATCGTCCGGACATCGGACCAGACCATATCCGAAACGGAACCCGGGACGTCGTCCTCGTCGGCGAAATCGATCTCGGCCTCTATCATGGCGCGGGCGTGGATCAGCCTGCGCCGCCAGCCGAGATAGAGTTCGCTCTGGACGCCCTCGGCGCTTTGCACCGCGAAGCGCCGCTGCGCCTCGGTCTCGGCATTGACGAGATCGGCCAACGCCTCGGTCTCGACCAGGTCGACCTTGCCGTTAAGGAAGGCGCGGCGCGTGAATTCCCCGGGTTCGGCGTGCCTGACGCCGTCGAAACCGGTGATCACCTCCAGCATCCTGGCCACCACGGCGCGCCCGCCATGGACGTGGAATTCCGCGACATCCTCGCCGGTAAAGCTGGCTGGTCCGGGAAAGAACACCACGAGGCCGTTGTCGAGGACGGTTCCATCGGGCGCCCGCAACCTGCGCAAAACCGCCGCGCGGTCCTTAACCATGGCGCCGGCGATCGTTTCGACCACGAATCGAGTCTGCGGGCCTGAAATACGTATGACGGCGACCCCGGCCGGAAGTCGGCCGCTCGACAACGCAACGATGGAATCTCCTGAAATCATTTGCCCGCTCTGCCGAACCGCCCTAGCTCTACGTCCATATGACAACTCCCAACCGAGGTATGCCCGTCGTGACGCTACCCGCCCAAAACCTGCTTGCCGAAGAAGCCAGCCCCTATCTGCAGCAGCACAGCGGCAATCCGGTGCACTGGCGGGCCTGGTCGCCGGCTTCGCTCGAAGAGGCAAAGGCACTGGACAGGCCGATCCTGCTCTCGGTCGGCTATGCCGCCTGCCATTGGTGCCATGTCATGGCGCACGAAAGCTTCGAGAACGACGGCGTCGCCGCCGTCATGAACCGTCTGTTCGTCAATATCAAGGTCGACCGCGAGGAGCGGCCGGACATCGACCAGATCTACATGGCCGCACTCTCCTCGATGGGCGAGCAAGGCGGCTGGCCGCTGACCATGTTCCTGACCCCGGACGGCAAGCCATTCTGGGGCGGTACCTATTTCCCGCGCGAGCCGCGCTATGGCCGCTCCGGTTTCATCCAGGTGATGGAGGCGGTGGACAAGGCGTGGCGGGAGAAGAGGGCAAGCCTGAACCAGAGCGCCGACGGCCTGACGTCCCATGTCGAGGCGCGGCTCGCCGGCTCGCATGCGAGAACAGCGCTCGACCGCGCCACGCTGGCGGAACTGGCCAAGGGCATAGACGGCATGGTCGACCAAGATCTCGGCGGCCTTCGCGGCGCGCCGAAGTTTCCCAATGCGCCCTTCATGCAAACCCTCTGGCTGTCCTGGCTGCGCGACGGCAACGCCACGCATCGCGACGATGTCCTGCTCAGCCTCGAACGGATGCTGAGCGGCGGCATCTATGACCATATCGGCGGCGGGCTCAGCCGCTACTCGACCGATGCCGAATGGCTGGTGCCGCATTTCGAAAAAATGCTCTACGACAACGCCCAGCTCATTCGCTTTTGCAACTGGGCCTACGCGGCGAGCGGCAATGAATTGTTCCGGCTGCGAATCGAAGAGACGGTCGACTGGCTGCTGCGCGAAATGCGCGCCGACGGCGGCGCCTTTGCCGCCAGTCTCGACGCCGACAGCGACGGCGAGGAAGGGCTGTTCTACACCTGGAGCAGGGACGAGGTAGAAGCGGCCCTCGGTGACGATTCCGCCTTGTTTTTCAAACACTTCACCCTGTCGAGCCCGCACGGATGGGAAGGCAAGCCAATCGTCCACCAAACCCGCCCCCAGCAGACGCAAAGTGTGATCGATCGGGAAGACCTCAGCCCGCTCAAGGCGAAACTTCTCGCCGCCCGGGAAGAGCGGGTCAGGCCCGGCCTCGACGCAAAGACGCTCACCGACTGGAATGGCCTGATGATTGCAGCGCTTGCCGAGGCCGGCCGGTCGCTGTCGCGGCCTGACTGGATCGACGCCGCGGCAAAGGCCTTTGCCCATATCAGCGCCGCCCCCCGCGAGGGCCGCTTGCCGCATTCGATGCTTGGCGCCAGGAAATTGTTCCCTGCTCTGTCGAGCGACTATGCCGCCATGACCAATGCGGCGATCTCGCTGTTCGAAGCGTCCGGCGATTGGAGCTATGTCGACCAAGCCAGCCAGTTCATCGGGCAGCTAGACCTGTGGCATGCCGATGCCGAAAGAAAAGGCTATTACCTGACCGCTTCGGACAGCGCCGACGTTCCGATCCGCATCCGGGGCGATGTCGACGAGGCCATTCCTTCAGCGACGGGCCAGATCATCGAGGCGCTGGTACGCCTCGCCTCCGTCACCGGCGATCTTGCGCTGCAAGAAAGAGCCTGGGAAGTCGCCGAACACGCGGCCGGCCGCGCGGCACAGCAGACCTATGGCCAGGCCGGTATCGTCAACGCCTGCGCGCTGGCCATTGAGCCGATCAAGCTGGTCATCGTGGATGGGCTGGAGGATCCAAAGCTCGTTCCGGTCGCGAATCGAAACCCGGACCCGCGTCGCGTCGACATTGTCGTGCCGATCGGTACGGCAGCGAATCGATCCTTGCTGCCCGGCGGAATCCTGCCGCCGTCCGACAGAGCGGGTGCGTGGTTGTGTACGGGGCAGGTTTGCCTGCCGGTGGTTGCGGATGCTGGAGTGCTCGAGCAGTTGTTGCGACGGCGATAGGCGAGGCGCCACATACGGGCGACTGTCCCAGGTCTACTTCGCCATATGTTTCAAGCGCCGGTGCCGCCTGCCGGGCATTTCTCCCCGTATAGTAACGGGGAGAAAGAAGCTGGCGGCAACGCCGGCACTTTCCTTGCAACGCTGGAGATTGGCGAAAGCGTCGATCACAGCGTCCCTCTCCCCGTCCCTATACGGGGAGAGGATGCCGGCAGGCAGGTGAGGGGCGGCACCGGCGTTTGCGATAAGTCGCGAAGGCAGTGCAGAGGTTGACGAGGGCAGGTCCGCCCTCGAATCCACCGCTTACGTGTTCATCGAATCGAAGAAATCCGCGTTGGTCTTGGTCTGCTTGAGCTTGTCGATCAGGAACTCGATCGCATCGGTGGTTCCCATCGGCGCCAGGATGCGGCGCAGCACGAAGATCTTCTGCAGATCCTGCTTGGAAACCAGCAGGTCTTCCTTGCGGGTGCCCGACTTCAATATGTCCATGGCCGGGTAGATGCGCTTGTCCGCCACCTTGCGGTCGAGCTGGATTTCGCAGTTGCCGGTGCCCTTGAACTCTTCGAAGATGACTTCGTCCATGCGGCTGCCGGTATCGATCAGCGCGGTGGCGATGATGGTCAGCGAACCGCCTTCCTCGATGTTTCTGGCGGCACCGAAGAAGCGCTTCGGCCGCTGCAGCGCGTTGGCGTCGACACCGCCGGTCAGCACCTTGCCGGATGACGGCACCACGGTGTTGTAGGCGCGGCCGAGGCGGGTGATGGAATCGAGCAGGATCACCACGTCGCGGCCATGTTCGACAAGGCGCTTGGCCTTCTCGATGACCATTTCGGCGACCTGCACGTGGCGAACGGCCGGCTCGTCGAAGGTCGAGGAGATCACCTCGCCCTTCACCGAGCGCTGCATGTCGGTCACTTCTTCCGGCCGCTCGTCGATCAGAAGCACGATCAGATAGCATTCCGGATGGTTGGCGGTGATCGAGTGGGCGATGTTCTGCATCAGAACCGTCTTGCCGGTGCGCGGCTGCGCGTTGATCAGCGCGCGCTGGCCCTTGCCGATCGGCGCGACCAGGTCGATCACCCGCGCCGAGATGTCCTTGGTGGTCGGATTGTCGATCTCCATCTTCAGCCGCTTGGTCGGATAGAGCGGCGTCAGATTATCGAAGTGGATCTTGTGACGGATCTTCTCGGGATCGTCGAAATTGATCGTGTTGACCTTGAGCAGGGCGAAATAGCGCTCGCCCTCTTTCGGACTGCGGATCGGCCCTTCGACCGTATCGCCGGTCTTCAGCGAAAAGCGCCGGATCTGCGACGGCGAAATGTAGATGTCGTCGGGACCTGGCAGATAGTTGGCGTTGGCTGAGCGCAGGAAGCCAAAACCGTCCTGCAGCACCTCGACCACGCCATCGCCGATGATCTCGATCTCCTGGGCGGCCAGTTTCTTCAGGATCGCGAACATCAGCTCCTGCTTGCGCATGACGCTGGCGTTCTCGACCTCGAGCGATTCGGCATAAGCGATCAGCTCTGGCGGTTTCTTGTTCTTGAACTCGGCGAGTTTCATTTCTTGCATAGACGGACCTTGAATAGATGGAGTCTGGGTAAGCTTTGGGAAAATATCGGCGGGATGCGACAAATGCCGGGCGCGGCCGAAAACATTGAAGGGCGGCGCATGACGGGAAGGAAGACCCGTCTTTTATCGTCGGTCTGGTGAAAGAGCAAGCTGAGTTTTGCGAGCTACAAAGCCTTAGAACGGCTTGACGACAACCAGGATGACGATTGCGATCATCAGCAATGTGGGGATCTCGTTGACGATTCGCCAGTGCTTGGCGGGCTTCTCGTTGCGGTCCTCGGCGAATTCGCGCACCGCGCCGGCCAGATAGCCATGGACGGCGGACAATAAAAGCACCGCCCCGATCTTGGCGTGCAGCCAGCCGCCCTGGAAACCAAAGCCTTTCCAGGCGAGCCACAGGCCGAACACCCAGGTGACGATCATCGCCGGATTGATGATGCCGCGCAGCAGGCGCCGCTCCATCACCTTGAAGGTCTCCGACTGCACCGAGCCCTTCTCGGCATCGGCGTGGTAGACCAGCAGCCGCGGCAGATAGAGCATGCCGGCCATCCACGAGATGACGGCGAGGATATGGATCGCCTTGGCCCACGGATAAAAACTATCGGGTGCCGCGAAATACAAAAGCGCGGTGAGCAGGGCCAGCACGGCGATACCTGATATCATGCGCATCATCGCCTGACCGGTGCTGTTCGCGTTTTTCATCTCGGCCATCAGCGTGTCGCGCTCCGCACCTGTCTCACCATTGCTTCGACATGGGCGATCGGCGTCTCCGGCGTGATGCCGTGACCGAGATTGAAAATCAACGGCCCCTCTCCCAGCGCTTTCAGGATCGCTTCGACGCCGTCGGACAGCGCCTTGCCGCCAGCCACGAGGCGCAAGGGATCGAGGTTCCCCTGAACCGCACCCGAGCGCTGCAAATCCCTCGCCGCCTCCAGGGGCACCGTCCAGTCGATCCCCAGACCCGTTACGCCGGTCCTCTGGCGATAGGTCTGGTAGCGGGCGCCGGCGCCCTTGGGAAAACCGATGATCGGAACATCGGGATGAACAGCTCGAACCTGCCTGACGATCTCCGCCACCGGCTGAACGCAGAACAGGTCGAAGGACGCATCGTCGAGCACGCCGGACCAGGAATCGAAAATCTGCACCACATCCGCACCCGCCTCGATCTGCCGGATGAGATAGGCGGCCGAATGATCGGCAAGCACTTTCAGCAAGTGCTGGAATGCCGCCGGTTCGCGATAGGCGAACAAACGCGCCGGCGCCTGGTCGGGCGTGCCATGGCCGGCGATCATATAGGTCGCCACCGTCCACGGCGCACCGCAGAAGCCGATCAGGGTTGTCTCATCGGGCAGTTTGGCCCGCAGCCGGCGAACCGTCTCGTAGACCGGTTCGAGATTCACGTGAAACACCTTGCTTTCCAGAGCCGCAATCTCCGGCGCGGTGATCGGCGTCAGCAGCGGCCCTCGCCCCTCTTCGAAGCGGACGTCGCGGCCAAGCGCGTGCGGAACGACGAGGATGTCCGAGAACAGGATCGATGCATCGAAACCAAAACGCTCGATCGGCTGCAAGGTCACTTCGACGGCAAGGTCGGGATCATAGCAGAGGTCGAGAAACGATCCGGCGCGTCTGCGTGTCTCCCGATACTCAGGCAGATAGCGCCCGGCCTGACGCATCATCCAGAGCGGAGGCGGAAAGTGAGCCTTGCCCTTCAGGACGTCCAGCATGATCCGGTTCTGGGGCATCGAGCGCTCGCTTCTCCCAGCCTCTTCTATAATTAAAGATTCTTATATCTAAGATTCTTCTGATTCTAAGAGTCTGTTGGTTCTGGTGGTTGTCACCTGTCCCGCTTTGCTCCGGAAAACACCAGCCAACATATTGTCGCGCGCTTCTTTTTCCAAACTGCGGGGTTCTGGGGACGAACAGGAATCCGCCACTGGAGTCAAAGCGTTACGAGACGCGGGGAAAAGCCCGCCCTGTGGACGGACGAGAGGCAAGAGAAGCCGTCCCCAAACTTGTCCCCAGCCGCCCGACGAAGCTGACAGGGCAACGAATTGTGGACAAACCGCCATCTGATACAGTCACCTCCCATCGGCCCGTCTTTTCATCCCGCTTTATCCACAGAAGCCCACAGCCTCAGGTGACCCCCTGTGAACAAACCCCAAAGCTTCTTCCATCTGCACCTGATTTCCGACGCGACCGGCGAAACGCTGCTCGCCGCCGGCCGGGCGGCTTCGGCGCAATATAAGGATGCGCGCGCCATCGAGCACATCTATCCGCTCATCCGCACCGAAAAGCAGGTGGCGAAAGTGTTCGAGGACATCGAGGAGGAGCCAGGCATCATCCTCTACACGGTCGTCGACCAGAAGCTGGCGCGCGGCATTGACGAGCGCTGCGCGACGATGGGCCTGCCCTGTGTGTCGGTGCTGGAGCCGGTGCTGACCGTGTTCCAGTCCTATCTCGGCACGCCGGCCGGCCGCCGCGTCGGCGCCCAGCATGTTCTCGACGCCGAATATTTCCGCCGCATCGACGCACTCAATTTCACCATGGACCATGATGACGGTCAGCTGCCGCTCAACATGGACGATGCCGATGTCGTGCTGATCGGCATCTCGCGCACCTCGAAGACGCCGACCAGCATCTATCTCGCCAACCGCGGCATCAAGACCGCCAACATTCCGATCGTGCTCGGCGTGCCGGTGCCGGAAAGCCTGGTCAACGCCAGCAAGCCGCTCATCGTCGGGCTGATCGCCACCGCCGAGCGCATCTCGCATGTCAGGCAAAACCGCCTCCTCGGCAACAGCAGTTCTTATGAGGCATCGGACTATGTCGACCGCGCCGCCATCAGCGAAGAGCTCGCTTATGCCCGCAAGATCTGCACGCGCCACGGCTGGCCGATGATCGACGTCAGCCGCCGCTCGATCGAGGAAACGGCGGCGGCTATCGTTGCCCTGCGAGGGAAGTCGCGCTAGGGCAGGTAAGATAAGTGAGCACCAACACCCCTCATCCGACCTCGCTTCGCGAGGCCACCTTCTCCCACAAGGGGAGAAGGAAGGACGTGGCGCCGTCGTCTCCGCAAGGTACCGCCAGTTGGCGATCTGCAGCAGCGTACGCGCAGGACTTCCCTTCTCCCCTTGTGGGAGAAGGTGGCCGAGCGAAGCTCGGTCGGATGAGGGGTGCGTGACGGAACGCCAACCTGGGTGAATCAGCATGACCGAGAAAATCATCCTCGCCTCCGGCAGCCCGTTCCGCAAGGCGATGCTCGTCGATGCCGGCGTCGATGTCGAGGCGGTTCCGGCCGATGTCGACGAACGGGCGCTCGAGGCGCCCTTGCAGGACAGCGGTGTCTCGCCCGAGGATGTCGCCCTGGTGCTGGCCGAGGCCAAGGCCACCGAAGTCAGCGAGCGCAGGCCGGGCGCCCTGGTGCTCGGCTGCGACCAGACGCTGTCGCTCGGCGACGAGGTGTTCCACAAGCCGGCCGATAGGGAAGGCGCGCGCCGTCATCTGCTGGCGCTGTCGGGCAAGACCCATCAGCTCAACAGCGCTGCCGTGCTGATCCGCGACGGCGCGGTGCTGTGGCGGCATGTCGGCATCGCTTCGATGACCATGCGCAAGCTCGACCCGGCCTTCATCGGCCGCCATCTCGCCCGCGTCGGTGCCAAGGCGCTGGGAAGCGTCGGCGCCTACCAGATCGAAGGCGAAGGCATCCAGCTCTTCGACAAGATCGAGGGCGATCATTTCACCATTGTCGGCCTGCCGCTGCTGCCGTTGCTGGCCGAACTGCGCACGCTTGGAGCGATCGATGGCTGAGGCGTCGAAAAAGGCCTTCGTCACCGGCCACCCGGTCAAGCATTCGCGCTCGCCGAAGATCCACGGCTATTGGCTGGCCAGGCATGGCATCGACGGCAGCTACGAGGCCATCGATATCGCGCCGGAAAATTTTGCCGCGTTCGTGAAGACGCTGCAGGCGAACGGCTACCGCGGCGGCAACGTCACCATCCCGCACAAGGAGGCGGCCTTCGCGCTGGCCGAGCGCCGCGACCAGGCGGCGCAAGAGATCGGCGCCGTCAACACGCTGTGGTTCGAGGACGGCGCCTTGTGGGGCGGCAACACCGACGCGCACGGCTTCGCCGCCAACCTCGACGATCATGCGCCGGGCTGGGCGAGCAACGGCCCGGCGGTCGTGCTCGGCGCCGGCGGCGCATCGCGCGCCGTCGTCCATGCGCTGAAGGAGCGCGGCGTCGCCGACATCCGCATCGTCAACCGGACACTCGCCCGGGCTATGGAATTGCGCGATCGTTTCGGCGCCGGCGTTTCGGCGCATGGCATGGCGGCGACCGATGAATTGCTTGGCGACGCCGGCCTGCTGGTCAACACAACCGCACTCGGCATGCATGGCAATGAAGGCCTGCCGGCCGATCCCGCTATGCTGCCGGACCACGCCATCGTCACCGATATCGTCTACGTGCCGCTGGAGACGCCGCTGCTTGCGGCGGCCCGCGCGAGAAACCTGAAGACGGTCGACGGCCTCGGCATGCTGCTGCATCAGGCGGTGCCCGGCTTCGAGCGCTGGTTCGGCGTCAGGCCGCGGGTCACGGCCGAACTGCGCGCGATCATCGTTGCCGATCTGGTGCCGAAGCCATGATCGTGCTCGGTCTCACCGGCTCGATCGGCATGGGCAAGTCGACCACGGCGAAGATGTTCGCCGAGGCCGGCGTGCCGGTCCACGATTCCGACGAGACGGTGCATCGCCTCTATGCCGGCAAGGCCGCGCCCCTGGTCGAGGCGGCCTTTCCCGGCACAACATCTGCCGGCGTGGTCGACCGTGCAAAACTTGGCCAGCGCGTGCTCGGCGACGCCGCCGCGCTGAAGCGTCTGGAAGCGATCATCCATCCGCTGGTGCGCGCCGATGCCGATGCCTTCCTGGCGCGTCATCGTGCCGCCGGCGCGCCGATCGCCGTTCTCGACATTCCGCTGCTGTTCGAAACCGGCGGCCGCGACCGCGTCGACAAGGTCGTCGTCGTCACCGCGCCAGCCGAAATCCAGCGCGAACGCGTGCTGGCGCGGCCCGGCATGACGGAGGAGAAACTGGCGTCGATCCTGGCCAAGCAGGTGCCGGATGCGGAAAAGCGCCGTCAGGCCGATTTCGTCGTCGACACGGGACAGGGTTTCGACGCCGCGCGAGCTCAGGTGAATGCGATCATCAGGCAGCTGACAGGGGTCGGCAAGCCGGGCCACTGACATTTGCTGATGTCGGCGCCGCCCCTCATCTGCCTGCCGGCATCTTCTCCCCGTATAGTGACGGGGAGAAGGACGCCTTCGCGAAGGATTTCGCCAATCTCCAACGTTGCGGAAAAGGTGCCAAGGTTGCGGCCAGCCCACTTCTCCCCGTCACTATACGGGGAGAAGTGCCCGGCAGGGCGATGAGGGGCGGCACAAACCTGAAGTGATTATTGTGACCAGCGCGGTTTCCCATTGCCATTTTGTTCCGGTCTCACGATTCTGCTCCCCAGGAGCAACTGATTCGATGCGTGAGATCATCTTCGACACGGAAACCACCGGCCTCGATTCGCGCGACGACCGCGTGATCGAGCTGGGCGCCGTCGAGCTGGTCAACCGCTTTCCGACCGGAAAGACCTTCCACCACTACATCAATCCTCAAGGACGCGCGATCCACGCCGAGGCGCAGGCCGTGCACGGCATCAGCGCTGCGGATCTCGCGGGCAAGCCGACCTTCGCCGAAATTGCGCGGGAATGGCTGGACTTCACCGAGGGCGCCAAGCTGGTCGCCCACAACGCCACCTTCGACGTCGGCTTCCTCAATGTCGAATTCGGTCGTCTCGGTCATCCCCTCATCGACAACGGTCTTGTCGTCGACACGCTGGCGCTGGCGCGCCGTAAGCACCCGATGGGCCCCAATTCGCTCGACGCGCTCTGCCGGCGCTACGGCATCGACAACACAAGGCGCGCCAAGCACGGCGCCCTGCTCGATTCCGAATTGCTGGCCGAGATCTATATCGAACTGATCGGCGGCAAGCAGGCAGCCCTCATCCTCGACAGCGCCACCGCGCCGGCGCAAGGCGGCGAGAATGTCCGCCAGATCGAGATTGTGGTAAGCCAGCGCCCGGCATCCTTGCCGCTCCGCCTGACCGAAGCCGAGCGCGCGGCGCACGCCGGCATGGTCGCGACGTTGGGCGAGAAGGCGTTGTGGTTGAAGGTTCTGGGGAATTAGCGACGGTTGGAGGTTGGTTGCAACGAGGTGCCAGCGCCAACCTCGGAGATTGGCCGAAGCCCTCCTCGTCTTCGTCATCCTAGGGCGGAGCAAGGAGCGAAGCGACGCGCGCAGACCCTAGGATCCATGCCGTGACGCAAGCGGCGGATCAAAACGGCCCAAGATCGAGCGCTACCACCCCGTCCCGCGAAACAGCTCGAACCATTCCGGATTGGCCTTTTCGATCAGGTCGATCTTCCATTGACGTGGCCAGCGCTTCAGCGACTTCTCGCGCTGGATGGCATCGGTGATATCGAAAAATTCTTCGTACCAGACCAGCCGCTGCACGCCGTAGCGGCCGGTGAAATGAGAGCCTTGGCCCGACTTGTGCTCCGGCATGCGGCGACCAAGATCGCTGGTAACACCGATATAGATGGTGCCACCCTTCTGGCTCGCAGTCATGTAGACATAACCGGTCATGGTTTTAGCGTAGCGAGCATAGGCGCGGGGACAAGCGCCATTCTGATCCGTTGCATTCTAAGGCAAACGTCACGGCATGGATCCTAGGGTCTGCGCTGCGTCGCTACGCTCCTTGCTCCGCCCTAGAATGACGAAGACGCGAGGACTTCGGCTAACCTCGAAGATTCGCTATCCCACCCCCAAAAACAAAAAACCCGGCGCGAGGGCCGGGCTTTTCACAATCCGTCGCAGGCAGGCCTCAGCTCACCTTGACCTTGGACGCCGCCTGGTCCTCGGCCAGCTTCTGCTGGAACATCTGCGCGAAGTCGATCGGGTCGAGCATCAGCGGCGGGAAGCCGCCATTGCGGGTTGCCTCGGCGATGATCTGGCGGGCGAACGGGAACAAAAGGCGCGGGCATTCGATGAACAGGATCGGCAGCATGTGTTCCTGCGGGAAGCCCGCGACGGCGAACACGCCGCCATAGACCAGCTCGACATTGAACAGCACTTCCTGGTCGAAGGACGCCTTGGCGTTCAGCGTCAGATTGACGTCGAACTGCTTGTCGGAGAGCGGGTTGGCGTTGACGTTGACGTTGATGGCGATGCCGGGCGCCTTGTCGCGGCCGCGCAGCGAATTCGGCGCGCCGGGGCTCTCGAAGGAAAGGTCCTTAACATATTGCGCCAGAACGTTGAGCGACGGCTGCGCCGCGTTTCCGTTTCCGTTGGCTGCGCCGACCGGCGCGTCATCTTTGCTGGCCATAAGCCTTGTCCTCTTGCCTGGGCAGCGTCGCTGACCGAATTGAAATCGGGCGTTCGCTACCATGGCGGGGATGACAAGACAAGGTTTGCCGCCTTCTTCTCCCGTCCCGGGATGGCGCTAGGCGGCGGCCTCAATCGTCCTTGAGGCGGCGCCAGGGCGAGTTGTGGTCCGGTCCGCGCTTGAAGTCGTCTTCGCGCGAATAATCGCCATCGTCGAGGTCGATGGTCTTGTCGCGCCGCCGGCCGCGGAAGCCACCGGTCGAAAAATTCGTGGCCAGCACGACGCGGCCCTTCAAGGCCCGCCAGGCGAGGTCGCGGACCGGCGGCAGGAACAGCAGCAGGCCGATAATGTCCGTGATGAAACCGGGGATGATCAAAAGGATCGCCGCCAGCACGATCATGGCGCCATGCGCAAGCTGCCCGCTCGGATCGCGGCCGGCGTCCATTTCGGCGCGGATACGCGTCATGACGCCGAAACCCTGATGCCTGAGCAGCAGCGCGCCGGCGATACCAGACGCCAGCACCAGGCCGACCGTCGCCAAAGCGCCGACCTGGCGACCGACGACCACGAAGCCGGCGATTTCCAGCAGCGGAAGTGCCAGGACAAAAAGCGGAAGGAACGAAATGCGCAAGTCTTGGCAACCTTTCGGATCGTTGTGATCGTTTCGATTGTTTCGGCGGCGAGCAATCGCCGCTGGCACTGAGGCCGTTAGATAGGTATGCCTGCCTTTGATTTGAATGATTGCGCCTTGCGTTCTATATGCTTTGAATGTTGAACGCTATGCGACCGCGGCCATTGGGCCCGACGGTCCGGCCACAGGGCAGGGATTGATTGGCGGAAGATATGGGTTTCTTCGACTTCGGCACGATTTTCTTCCTGATTGCGGCGGTGGTCATCTTTTTCCAGCTGCGCAATGTGCTGGGCCGTCGCACCGGCAGCGAACGGCCGCCCTTCGATCCCTATACGGCGGCCCGCGGTGGCGACAAGGATGCCGCCCAGAAATCCGAGAACGTCGTCTCGCTGCCGCGCAAGCGTCTGCCGGGCGAGCCCGCGGCCGACACCTATGCGGCGATCGACGCCTTCGCCAAGCCCGACACCGACCTCAACAAGGGGCTGCGCGCGATCAAGGACAACGACCCGTCCTTCGAGCCGAAGAGTTTCGTCGACGGCGCCAAGATGGCCTATGAGATGATCGTCATGGCCTATGCCGACGGCGACCGCAAAACGCTGAAGAACCTGTTGTCGCGCGAGGTCTTTGACGGCTTTGTCGCGGCAATAGGCGAGCGCGAGGCCAAGGCGGAGAAGATCCAGTCGTCTTTCGTCGGCATCGACAAGGCCGACATCGTCTCGGCCGAGATGAAGGGCGGCGAGGCGCATGTCACGCTTCGCATCATCAGCGAGCTGATTTCGGCGACCCGCGACAAGGCCGGCGCGGTGATCGATGGCGACCCGGAAACCGTGGCCGAGGTCAAGGACGTCTGGACCTTCGCCCGCGACACACGCTCGCGCGATCCCAACTGGAAGCTCGTCGCCACCGAGGAAGAAGACTGAACCCGGAACGGCGGCGAGGCTCCGGTGTCGCTATCGCCTCTCTTTGTCGGAAAATCTTTTGCCGATCTCCCCGGCTGGGACGATGACGACCATCTGGCGGCCTTCGAAGCCTTTCGCCGTTCAGCCTTTCACGTCCTGACCAAACCGTATCGCAGCGGTGCGCTCGGCGTCGATTTTGATGCCTTCACCAAGGCCTACGCCGAGGCTCGCACCGTTTCGCCGCCGAATCGGTCGGGGAAGGAGGCCCGCACCTTTTTCGAGCGCCATTTCATTCCAGCGCATATCGGCGGCGAGAATGGCGGCGTCGGCCTCGTCACCGGTTTTTATGAGCCCGTCGTCGAAGCGTCGCCGGTGCGAACCGAGCGCTTTTCGGTGCCGCTGCTGTCGCGCCCGGCCGATCTCGTCGATATCGACGACGGCAACCGGCCGCCCAGCCTGGACCCTTACCTCGCCTTCGCTCGCCAGACCGGGGACCGGCTGGTCGAATATCCCGACCGTGGCGAGATCGAGCGCGGGGCGCTGGCCGGCAAAGGCCTGGAAATCGCCTGGCTGGCCGACAAGCTCGATGCCTTTTTCATTCACGTGCAGGGTGCCGCACGACTGAACATGACCGACGGCCGGCTTTCCCGCGTCACCTATGCCGCCAAATCCGGCCAGCGCTTCACCGGGCCCGGCAAGGTGTTGAGCGAACTGGGAGAAATCCCGTTGGCGCAGGTGACGATGCAGTCGATCCGCGCCTGGTTCAAGGCGCATCCGGACCGCGTCGACGAGATCCTGTGGCGGAACCGCTCCTACATCTTCTTCCGCGAGGCCAATGTCGAGGACAGGTCGCTCGGTCCGATCGCCGCCGCCAAGGTGCCGCTGACGCCGGGACGATCGATTGCCGTCGACCGCCTGCTGCACACATTCGGCACGCCGTTCTATATCGATGCGCCGACGCTCACCGCCTTCGACGCCAAACCGTTCCGGCGCCTGATGATCGCGCAGGACACAGGCTCGGCCATCACCGGGCCGGCGCGGGGAGATCTCTTCGCCGGTTCCGGCGATGCGGCCGGCGAGATCGCGGGCGTGGTGCGCAACGCCGCGGATTTTTATGCGCTGGTGCCGCGCGCGCTTATTTCGGACGCGAATCGATGATCCGGCGCACCGAGAAGCTGAGCGAAGACGACCGCGTTCTGTGGAACCTGGTGGCGCGCACGGCCAAGCCGCTCAAGGGCAGGATCGCCGTCGACATTCCCGAAATTGCCACCGAGGCCAGGCCGACACCGCCGCAAGCGGCGCTGGCCGCCGCCAATCCGCCCGGCGCGGCAAAGCCGAAGACGCAGCATGTCGCGCATGCGCTCGACGAGCCGACGCTGGACAAGCTGTCGAAGGGCCGGCTGCCGATCGAGGGCCGGGTCGATCTGCACGGCCTGACCCAGGACGAGGCCTATTCGCTGCTGTTTTCATTCCTGCACCGGGCGCATGCCGGCGGCATCCGCTATGTGCTGGTCATAACCGGCAAGGGATCGTCCTCAGGCGGCGATGGCGTCTTGCGGCGCGCCGTACCGGCCTGGCTGTCGACGCCTGCTTTCCGCCCGCTGGTCTCCAGCCACGACCACGCCGCCCGCAACCATGGCGGTTCGGGCGCGCTTTATATCCGGCTGCGGCGGCTTCGATCGTGAGGAGTTCGCTCATGAAGGTGGGTGCATGACCCCGTTCGGCGAGAAGCTGCGGGCGCTGCGAGGCGAACGCGGCGTCAGCCAGAAGGACATGGCGGCGGCGATCGGCGTCAGCGCCGCCTACCTGTCGGCGCTCGAGCATGGCAGGCGCGGCGCGCCGACCTGGACGCTGATCCAGAAGATCATCGGTTATTTCAACATCATCTGGGACGACGCCGAGGATCTGGCGCGGCTGGCCGAAGCCTCGCATCCCCGCGTCAAGCTCGACACGTCGGGTCTAAGCCCCGCCGCTACCGAGCTGGCCAATCTGCTGGCCGAGAACATCGAAAAACTCGACGAGGCGGAGCTTCGCCGCATCACCGCATCGATCCGCGCGGCGCTGGGCCGGCGGCCGTAGCTTCGCGATCCGCGCCGGAGGCGCGCCTTGGCGATTTTCTCGCAAAGGCGTCCCGCTTTACGCAAAGAGATGCCCGCCGGCGATCCGCCAGCAGGCATCTGTGGTGAGATCATTTCTTGCCGGCCGTGCCGCCATTGTTTCCCCGGCCGCCCTTGTCGTTATGGTCGTGGCCATTGTTTCCACCGCCCAGGCAGTTCGACTCGCCGACGCTGCAACAGCGGCCGATCCACAAATCGTTGGTAGAGGTGTTGGCGCAGCTTGGGATGGTCTGGTTGGCCAAGGCGGGTCCGGCCAGTGCCGATAACGCGATGGCGGCGAGGAATGCATTTCGCAAAAGTAAAGTCATCTGAAGTCTCCATGATTGGTTTCCGTCTACGGCCATGTGTCGTCGGCCGGAAGGAAATGGTTCACGGAGAGATGTGAAATTCTGTCGGAGGTGGTGTCGCGAGCAGCGACAGGGATCCAGTTGGCAACGCCTCGCCGCCCCTCATCCGCCTGCCGGCACCTTCTCCCCGTATAGTGACGGGGAGAAGGGAACTGGTCGCGACCTCGTCGCTCTTCTTGCAACGTTGATGATTGGCGAAACTGTTGGTGACGGCGTCTTTCTCCCCGTCACTATACGGGGAGAAATGCCCGGCAGGGCAATGAGGGGCGGCGCCGACCTTGGCATTGTAAAACAACGGAGAAACGCATCCCATGGGAGGCGCGAGCGCCGTCACGCTTTGAAGCGGCTGCGTCCAGCCGCTACTACTGAACCGCGCCGACCAGGACCTGCTGGCCGCCGCGGATCGAGACCCAGCGGCCGGTGTTGTCGATCGCCTGCCGCTTGAGGAAGCGGTAGCCGGTCGCGTCCCACGCCTTGACCTTGTCGGTCAGATTGTCGAGCACGTAGTCGCCCTTGTCGGTGCGCACCGTCAGCACGGCGTGACCCTCGCCGTCGGGCTTGCGCACGACGGTGATCAGCAGATCGGCAAGCGAGATGCTCATGCGCGAAAGCTGGCGCCGTTTCTCCAGCACGTAGTCCTCGCAATCGCCGACGTCCCTGTCAGGATAGGCCCAGACCTCGTCCTTGCCATAAATGTCCATGTCGCTCATCGGCTTGACGGCGGCGTTGACCCTGGCGGTGACGTTGAGAAGCTTGCGCATCAGCCCGTCGGTCATTGGGGCCGGCGCGAGATTGGATGGGCGGATCGAGCATTCGCTGGGATGCAGCTTGCAGAAATCATAGTGGCCGATCGGCTGCGAGGTGAGGCCCCCGGTCGCCATCGCTCCGGCCGCCAAAGCCGGTGCTATCCAGCCTCCCGTTACCGCCAGACCAGCCGCCGCACATGCGCGCAGCCTTCGCGCCACTGATGAGGAAATCATTGTCCCCGCTCACCCTTTGTTATTAACGAAAGATTAAGGGGGATTTACAGTCCATGTCAATTACGACGACGGCCGGATTGTCGGCATGGTTACCCGAGGGGCTGGACAGCGGCACTTGTGCAACAGAAGCGCCGGCGGTTTTGCCGACCGAATCGCCCGAATTGTCGCCTCCAGGCCTTGTTTTATGCATGTCGTGCCCCGAAGCCACTGCGACCTCGGGTCACGCCCGTGAATTATCTTTTGGCTGTACGGACCAGCTTCGGCTTCACCGCGACACGGTTCTGGCGGCCATAGCTGGTGATGAAGTCGACGATGCGCGGCACGATTTCGGAGCGGAAGCGCGAGCCGTTGAACACGCCGTAATGGCCGACCGCCGGCTGCATGTAGTGGGCATGCCGCTCAGTGGGGATGTTGGGGCACAAATCGTGCGCCGCCTTGGTCTGGCCAAGGCCGGAAATATCGTCGTTCTCGCCTTCGACCGTGAACAGCGCGACGTTGCGGATATCAGACGGATCGATCCTGGTGCCGCGATGCGTCATCTCACCCTTGGGCAAGGCCTGGCGCACGAAGACGGTATCGACGGTCTGCAGGTAGAACTCCGCCGTCAGGTCCATGACAGCCAGATATTCGTCGTAGAAATCGCGGTGCTTCACGGCATTGTCGCCGTCATGCTTCACAAGGTGCATGAAGAAGTCCTTGTGGGCGATGATGTGGCGGTCGAGGTTCATGCTCATGAAGCCGGACAGCTGCAGGAAGCCCGGATAGACCTCGCGGCCGAAGCCCGGCACCGGCCACGGCGCGCTCATGATGACATTGTCGCGGAACCAGTCGATGCCCTTTTCCTGCGCCAGCAGATTGACCGCGGTCGGGTTGCGGCGAGTGTCGATCGGTCCGCCCATCAGGGTCATCGTCGAGGGCACGAAGGGATCGCCCTTGGTTTCCATCAGCGCCACGGCGGCCAGCACCGGCACCGAAGGCTGGCACACCGCCATCACATGCGTGTCGGGACCCAGCGCATGCAGCATGTCGATGATGTAGTCGATATAATCGTCGAGATCGAAGCTGCCGTCGGCCAGCGGAACCATGCGGGCATCGACCCAGTCGGTGATGTGCACGTCGGCATGGGGCAGCATGGCTTCCACCGTGCCGCGCAGCAGCGTCGCATAGTGGCCCGACATCGGCGCCACGATCAAAAGCTTTGGGTCGGGCTTGCGCCCGGCGGGAACGGAGCGTTCGAAGCGGACGAGATTGCAGAACGGCCGCGACCAGACGGTCTTCTCGGCGACCTCGACGCTCTTCCAGTCGACCACTGTCTTGTCGAGGCCGAAGGTCGGCTTGCCGTAGCGGCGCGTCGTGCGCTCGAACAATTCGGCGGTCGCCGCGATCGAACGGCCGAAGGACGTGTGCGAAAACGGATTGAGCGGATTTCTGTAGAACAGCCGCACCGCATCGGCATAGAGGCGCGCCGGCTGCAAGGCCGCGTGGTTCATTTCGTAGAGCTGGTAGAACATCGAGAACCCCGCTGCTGCTGCGACCGAAGGGACGACGAGCAGCGCCGAGCCTTAAATGTCTCGCGGCGAAGTTAACAACTAATTGCTGCGATGCAATACGTCACGCGGCGTGACCAATGCTTCTTTGGTTCAAGGCACTGGGAATCGGCCCTGAATGGCGCCAGCCGGCTCAGTGTGCGGCTGCGAAATGTGTAAGTAATGTGTCCGGCCCCTCTTGCCGGAAACAGGAAGCTCAGACGCGCGCCATGCACACGGAAGTGTGGCCGGAACCAATGAAGCCGAGCTGGCCGGCCGCACCCTTCGACAGGTCGAGCACGCGACCCCTGATGAACGGGCCGCGATCGTTGATGCGCACGACGACGCTGCGGCCGTTGTTCTTGTTGGTTACCCTGAGCTTGGTGCCGAAAGGCAAAGTGCGGTGGGCGGCGGTCATTGCCGACGGGTTCATGCGCTCGCCCGATGCGGTCTTCGAGTGCAGGGCATACCACGAGGCGCGGCCGCACTGGCTGGCGGCGGTTGCCGAAGATGCGCCGACCATTAGGCCAGCAACGATCGTTACCGCGACAAGCGCGGTCTGTTTTGAGTTCTTCATATTTGAGGGATGGCTCCGTTTTCGACAGACCCCAGCCGTTAGGAGCCAAATAAGGCGGGAAATGCGGCAATCATCTGTCGGTTCCGTGGCGATGGCACACGTTTGGAGTCACTGGGTAACAGTCTGTCAGGGATTTTCCAGCGCGCGCTGATCAATTGATCATGATCTTCGACACGATATCCGGGATTTGTTTGACAAGATCGAACGTTGATATCCAAGTAGAAGTGCGCGCGATCGGGTCCCTTCCTTTGGCTCTTTCATCGTGGCCGCAACCCCGCAACCGATCGACTTTGAAAGCGAGATCCATCAATGAGACTGACCAAAAATCTGCTGGCGTTGGTTGTGCTGGCCATTGGTGCGCTGTGGTCGCTGCAAGGCGTTGGCGTGATCGGCGGCAGCTTCATGACCGGCCAGTCGCAATGGCTCTATATCGGCCTCGTCACCATGCTGGTCGGCCTGATTGGGCTGGTGTGGGCGAACCGGTCAGGAGGGTAAGCTGCGATGGGAAGCGCTGGCGATCCGTCGCCTCGGCATCGCGAAGGATCGTGCGGAGCCGCCGGTTGCAATTGGCGAAAACGCCCATCCCTTCGTCATCCACGGGCAGAGCAAGGAGCGCAGCGACGCAGCGCAGACCCGAGGATCCTGTGTGTTGTTCCCATGCTATGTTTGAAGTGGGAAGGAGACCGAG
>NZ_JAMYLL010000072.1:0-20480 GCF_040318045.1 Mesorhizobium sp. M1338
CGGTCGTGGATCGTTTTGACGGAAAGCAACCGCTTCGCCTGGCCGGGGCCCGACGTCCGGCCGCTGGAGACGGAGAGCGGCTATTGCGGGCCGCTGCCGCCGGCGTTGTTTGCCGCGGTCAAGCGCCGGTTTGTCGCCATCGCGACAGGCCAGACGCACACGAGCACGCCGCGCACGGCGTAACAAGGCAGTCTCCATCAAGACGTCTTCCAGGCGGGTTTCTGCGGCCTTCGCGGCGAGCTTTGCGCCGAATCTAGCGCCTTTTTGGCGGTCAAATCAATCACTATCGATAAGAGGTCATTATCAATAGTGATTTTTGTCCCTGAACAAACACGATGTAAGTCCAGTGATACCCTCGCTAGCTTGACCAACGCGAATCAGCCATCATGAAAACAATGGCTTACACGCTCGACAAACTGCCCCTGGAAACCCTGATCGGGCCGGTTGCCCGCGCGACCGAGGTTTTGGTCCGCCTCGACGAGCGGGTCGCCCGTTCGCCGGTCCGCGACGGCTTTGTCGAGCGCCAGCATTTTGCCGACGCGGCTTCCGCGCTCTGGCTCGAGGGCGAACTCGTCCACCTCGAGGACCTCGTGCTGCACGACGCCCACATGGACATCCGCACCCCGACCCACGAACTCACCCGGGCGCACGCGGTGCTGCGAACCCGCCGGCGGATTTTTGCGCAAAAGCCGGACTGGGCGCTCAGCCGCGACGGTTTTTTGGCGCTGACCGGTCGCGGCGGCGCCATGCCGGCGGCGGGCCAAAAAAGCCGGGACGGGGAGGGGGCTGGAGCCAGCTCCTTTGAAGCCGACGATCGCGATGACGCTGAGGCCGACCGGCTGGCCGAAGAATTTGCCGAGATCGATGCCGTCCTGGCGCGCTCATCCAGGATTCTGAATGGCGCCGACGTGCCGGCTCGAAAGGAGGGCCGGCCGGAGCCGCAAAACGTCCTAATCTACGATCTCGACTGGAATGAAGAAGAACGGCTGGCCGAATGGCAGGCCGTTGTCGCCGGGGCACGCGATCTGCCGGTCGTCCTGCGCGCTGCAGTCCTGCTCGAAGCCTGGTCGGACATCGAGGTGCTGCAGCATGCCACGTGGCTCGGGCCGCTGCTGATTGCCGCACTGCTGCGACAGGAAGGACTCGCCGCCAACCATCTCGCTTGCATTCATCTCGGCGCGAAAAACATTCCGCGCGAGCGGAGGCGGGCGCGCAATCGCGGCGATCGGCTGCTCGCCTGGCTCGATGCCATTCACGACGCAGCGCTGGCTGGCCAGAAGGAACACGATCGGCTGGTGCTGGCCAAAAGCCAGATGGAGCGGCGACTCAAACAACGGCGCGCCAGCTCGAAACTCCCCGGCCTGGTCGAGCTCGTCATGTCGCGGCCGCTCGTTTCGGCGGGCATGATCCAGGACAGGCTAAAGGTGACAAAACAGGGAGCGCTCAACATGGTCGGTGAGCTTGGTCTGCGCGAGATGACGGGCAGGGGGAGGTTTCGGGCATGGGGAATTGTTTAGTCCGCAGCCATTCGCTACCAACTTTACGAAATTATCGAACTTGACGAACTTGCGATCTGCAACCATATTGGGTGACAGCAGGAGGTTCTCATCATGGCCGCTCCAAAACGCAGCAATCATAGCGGGACCGCATCGCATGCGGGATTCGCCGCCCTGAGTTTCACCACAAAGCTGCCGGCACAGGCAGTCTTCAAGAAGGTAGTGCTCGAACGCTATCAGGAAGCGATCGCACGCAGCCGCAAGATCGGCCATCGCGTATCGTTTCGGGTAGAGGTCGATGCGGCGGCTGATGCGCAGACGATCACGCCGGTCGAAGAGCAACCGATCGCCTCAGACGACATCTTTCCCGTCGAGGACACGGGCATGGATGCCGATCTCGAGGCGGCTCTTGCCGGAGCGCGCGCGCGTGGCCGCAAGCGTGTCGCCGAAATTGTCGCCGGCGAGGACATGCTGAGCGCGGATGCCTTTGCCAAGCTGCTCGGCACGTCGCGGGTGACGGTCAACGCCAGGCGGCAAAGCGGACAGGTGCTCGGGATCGATGGCGCCAAACGCGGTTTCCGCTTTCCTGTCTGGCAACTCGACAAGGACGGTCGTCCCCTCGGCGCATTGCCAGCGCTGCATGCCATGTTGGGCAATAGTGCCTGGGCCGTCTATCGGTTTCTGGTGTCGCGCCATGGCGCCCTCGATGGCCGGACCGGCCTTCGAGCCCTTCAACAAGGCGATGACGCCTCGGTTTTGGCCGCGGCGGAAGGCATGGCCAGGGGCGATTTCGACTGAATGCCGGGCGTTCCACCTCCAACCGATTTCGGGCGTGCAAACCTCGAAATCGAGACCATACCGCGGGGTCGGACATTCGGTCGGATCTACTGGAGCACCTACCCCGATCCGTTGGGATACGGGAAGTCGCCGAGCCGGTTCAGCGATCCTCGACGCCGCGGTGAAGCCAACCGGTTTGGCGTTCTTTACCTCGGCGACTCCCTGAAGGTTTGCTTCCTCGAGACGGTGCTCCGCGACCGGCGCGAAGGAATCCTTGACGATCTTCCAATAGAGGAAGTGGAGCTGACCCGACGGCGCTATGCGGAGATCGCGACTACGACAGACCTACGGCTGGTCGACCTCAGAGATGACAACGCCGTCAGAATGGGGGTGCCGACCGATGTCGTTCGGGCACAGCGCCAGAACCTGGCACGCCGGTGGTCGCTGGCGTTTCACGAGCATCCGTCCAAGCCCGATGGAATCATTTACCCCTCTCGCCTCAATGGCGCGACCAATCTTGCGATCTACGATCGGGCAACATCGAAGCTTCAGGCGAAGCGTGTTATGACCCTTCTCGGCGTGCGAGGGCTGGCTCAGGTTCTGGAGGATTTCAGGGTGGGGTTGGTGTGAAGATGCAGCTCGTATCCGTATCGCTTGGCGAAGATGCGCAAGGCCGATGGAAAGGGATCTTTAGCTGCGGTGACTCTCGATGAGACTAGCGTTGGGTAATGGTCTTTATATGCGCGACGATCCCTGCTTTCGCAGCAAGCGATTGCGCGACCTATGCCACCAAGGCCGTCACGTCCAACAATGCGAACCTGTCCAGACAATGCGGGTTCACAGGCTCGTCCTGGAACTCGCGCTACAACGCCGGCATTCAGAAGCATTGTGCAAGACTGGGCGCGGCCCTAGCGCCTCTTCGTCTTCGGTGTGATCTCTTCGATTCGCACCTTGTCGCCGATCTCTTTGGCCGCAGCCACACAGCTTTGGCCTTGTCTTTGGTGGTCAGCACGGTCCGCCAGTGCGGTTTCTCGAAAACACTGACCACGTAGGTTGTGGCCGACTTGTCGGCCATCTCCTCCCTCTGGTCTATTCGCGAACACCTAGAGCGGGATGATTTTAGGTTCGGTCATAGCCGGCCTCGAGGAAGTAATTTCGGCATTCGTTTGAAGTGACAATTTCGAGGGTTTGGCCAATAGCGTCGCAAACGGCCTCGACGGTTCGCCGTGCCGCTTTGCGCAGCCAGTGCTTGAGCTTGGCGAACAGCTTCTCGATGGGATTGAGGTCGGGTGAGTATTTGGGCAGGAAGAACAGCCTTGCGCCGGCGGATCGGATGGCACGGCGCACGGCTTTGCCTTTATGCGAGCCGAGGTTGTCCATGACGACGATGTCGCCGGGCTTGAGGGTGGGGACGAGAACCTTGTCAACGTAGAGCTGGAAGCGTTCGCCGTTGATTGGTCCGACGATGAGCCATGGCGCATCGACGCGGTCATGGCGCAATGCCGCCAGGAAGGTCATGGTCTTCCAGTGGCCGTGCGGCACCTTGGCCTTAAGGCGCTGGCCGCGCGGTGCCCAGCCCCTGAGCGGGGCCATGTTGGTCTTGGTCCAGGTCTCGTCGATGAAGACCAGGCGGGTGGGATCGATCCGACCTTGGTACTGAACCCACTGCGCCCGCCGCCGCGCGACATCGGGGCGATCCTGCTCGGCTGCGATCAGCGTCTTTTTTTGTGAGACAGCTTCTCCTCGTGCACGAACTCCCACACCGAGCGGTAGTCGACCTTCAGGCCGCGCTCACCCAGTTCGGCGACAAGGCCGCGCAAGGTGAAGTCCTTTTCCCGGCAGCGCTCGACAAGCCAGTCGCGCCACGCTCCCGATATCTTCTTGGGCTTGTAACCGCCCACTTGGCTGGGCGCCACGCTGCCGGTCTGTTCCACACGCTTCAGCCACTCAATGGCCGCGCTATAGCTGACACCAAATCGAGCGGCCGCTGCGCGCCGAGAAAACCCCTCGGATTTGACCGCACGAACAACCCGTTCACGAAGGTCCATCGAATAGCCAACCATCCATGCTGGCCTCCAGCTCCAGCCAGAAGGTTGAATCAAATTCCAACCGATTTGGGAATCCCTTATCGACTCACCGTAATTTCATCCCGCTCTAGGGTTTGAGCGATCCTTCGCCATAGCGTTGAAAAGCAGCATGCATGCCACCAGCGATACGACCCCGCCTATCAGGTCGTCCCCCGTCAGGCCGAAAAAATAGATCGTATCAAACGCCAACACCGCCATTGCTGTGCCCATCATGGATTGGCAAATTGCCAGGATAGAACCGTTAGAGAACTCTAATGTTCCACTCTAGACTCTCGCCCGCAACGGAAGCATTCTTCCGCCGGGGAGAGAGGGACGTGGGCAAAGTCCAGCGTCATCAAGGTGCCAATCAGGCTGACCAGTGGCGAAAGCGCGCCGGCAGGAGAATGCTGTCACGGCGATTGCAGCGACCGCTCTTGGGACTCCTCTTGCTGGGCGTTGGTGCGCTTGCCGCAGCAGTCACCCAATTCGCTATCCAGAGGACCGCCGGGCAACAGAGCACCGGCCTCATCGCTGGCATTCAGAGGACCATAACAAATTGGACAGCACCATTGCCTGGCCCGATGGAAGGCCGCGCTTCGGTGATCGACGGCGACACGGTCGAGATTGCTGGCCAGCGCATTCGCTTCAACGGCATCGACGCACCGGAGAGCCGGCAGTATTGCGACGACGCCCAGGGCTTCGAATATCCCTGTGGGCGCCGCGCCGCCCAAGCCTTGGACGAGTTCCTGGCAGCTTCGCGACCGCTGCGTTGCAGCTTTATCGATCGCGATCGGTATGGCCGGCTTGTAGGGAATTGCGATCGCGCAGACGGTCGCAGCGTTCAGCGCTGGCTTGTCGAACAGGGTCTGGCCCTCGACTGGCCGCGCTATTCGAATGGGACATTCGCCGCCGAGCAAGGCACTGCCAAGGCGGCTCACCGCGGCCTTTGGCAGGGCCGGTTCGATCAACCTTGGGATTGGCGTGCGGTCAATGCCGACAAGGTCGAGACTGTCAGCGAGCAATCAACTGGCTTCGGGCTACTCGGCTCAGGCTGCAACATCAAGGGCAACATCAGCGTGAACTCTGGTGAGCACATCTACCACCTGCCTGGTCAAGAACATTATGCCGAGACAGTCATATCGACCGGAAAGGGCGAGCGCTGGTTTTGCTCTGAGGCCGAAGCTCGGGCGGCCGGTTGGCGTCGAGCAAAGCGATAAAGCCGCGAGGGAGACGAAAGTGCCGGACTAGGTAAAGCCTTGGCTATGCATCAGCGCCGTTTTGATATTTCTCAGCATGGGCCCGTCGAACGCCAGAAGCTGTCGAGCTTCCAAAAATGATCAAACCTGACAGCCAGCGGCGTACAGGTAAATTTCTGATCCTGTACGAAGTACATGGCCACATGGAATCCTTCGCGTTCATAGTGTCGCAAAGTCGGGCCCAGCATTCGTTGAACGTAACCCCCGGGCGAAGAACTCGCCGAGGCCGCGCCGCCGAGGGCGCGGCCCATGGCTACCACCAACTCCTGATCTTGCCTGAATCGCCACCCCTGCCGGGGAATGCTCGTAAGGGACGTCGCGAAGCCGACCAAATCTGCGCCGTATTAGTGCCCCTACGCCGCCTGAACGATCTCGACCAGTTCAACGTCGAAAACCAGATCCTTTCCGGCCAAGGGATGATTGCCGTCGAGCTTGACGCTGGCGTCGTCCACTTCGACGACTGTTACCGGGATGGGGCGCCCGTCGCGGGTTTTGGCCTGCAATCGAGTGCCGATATCAACGTTGATGTTGTCTGGCACCTTGGCGCGGTCGATGGTCATGACCGCTTCGGGGCGGCGGGGGCCATAGGCGGCCTCGGCGGGAACGGTGACGGTGCTCTTCGCGCCCACCTCCATGCCCTCGACATGGGTTTCAAGACCGGGGATCAGTTGTCCTTCACCCAGCGTGAATTGCAGCGGTTCGCTGCCGGAAGAATCGAATTGAGTGCCGTCGACTAGGCGTCCATTGTAGTTGATGCGCACGGTGTCGCCATTCTTGGCCTGTGTCATAGCAGTCATCCTTTCGGAAGTTCTTGAGGGGCCGGCCAGAGCTCACGGTCCCGTTCTCGATCATCCACGCACTCGGGGTGCACGGCGCGAAGCTCTAAAACTAGGGGCTTGGCTGCCGATGTAAACCCAGAATGCCGATTTGAGCTATTCGATGCCGTGGCTGGGTACGAAATTCAAGTCGGAGAGCGTTTTCCGTCTGGTGGGAGTGCCTTCTGGAGCAGGGTCAGGTTCTCCCTTAGGACTTCAATCGAGAATTCGATCTTGGTCACCAGACCAGGATAGGCTGGGCGATCCTTCTCCTGCAGCGCGATTGTCAACTCCTGGGTTTGCTCCTCCGCCATTTCAAGCCGTCCCGCTTTGATGGTGTTGGCTTGCATGCTGACCTCCAGGTGAGTTTGGCAACTTCACTCTGGCAGAGCGCTGGTCGCCTTCCATCCCCATAGGATCTTCACGAGAGCCGTCAGTCCCCTTTCGGGATAACGGGCTAGCTAGAAGGCCGACCTTGCGCCGGACCTATGGCGTGAACTCATAAACGGGCGTGGTTAGATCGTGCACGAGTATCTGCTTCCGTGAAAAAGCAGCCGTTATCGGTTGCGGCTGCTTGTGGCAGAGTAGCCAGAAGCCGACTCCAGCGTGGTGGTCCGTCGAGAAAGAAGTTAGTCATTCCGGAAAGCCAGCCTTACGAAGGCCTTCGACGTACATGTCTCGCAAGGCCAAGTCGCGATAGGGCTGGGATTCGACCCAATGTCTAATCTTGAAATGGGGGTTTGTTGCCAGATATAGCGTGGCCTCTTCACGCGCTTCCTCTAACCTGCCGAGCCGCGCCAGGATCGACGCCAAATTTACCCTGGATTCGGTGCGATATGTTGCATCTTTCCTCAGCGTCTTCACTGCTTCCTCATACTTACCGGCAGCGGATTGGGCACCTCCGAGTAACCAGAAATACCAGCTCGGCGGGCACGGATTCAGGCGCAATGCCTTCTCGATGCAGGCGATGGCCTCTACTCCGCGACCTTCATAGGTCTTCAGATCCCCGAAGTTTGCCCACGCATCGGCATCGTTCGGATTGAGCCGGAGCGAAATCTCGTACTCTTTGGCAGACTCATCCCACTGGCGCTCGAGGAGGAGTATGAACGCGAGCACCCATGCGTGCCAGAATTTTCGGGATCGAGTTCAATCGCCTTTCTTGCCGACGCCATAGATTGTTGACGAAGGGGATTCATCGGATAGTTCCTAAAGACCCAGGCCTCGCACTGACTGATCGCCAACCAGCGATAGGCATCCGCGTAGTTAGGATCGAGTGCGATGGCCCGCTCGAACAAGGGGATGGCCGCAACGCCAGCCTCCGTGGAGTGTGCCCATTCAGCCCGCCCCCGTAGATAGAGATCATAGGCCCCCAAGTTCGTTGGCCGATAACGCTCCTTCAGGTTTGCCGCGGCTAATCTGCCGGCGAGCCCCTCCACAATCTTTCCGACGACTTCGTCTTGCGCCGCGAAGATATCGGCAAGGTCCCGGTCGAAGCGATCTGCCCAGATGTGCCCACCGGCGGGTGCATCGATGAGCTGGGCATTGATCCGCACGCGGTCCGCCACCCGTCGGGCGCTTCCCTCCAGGACATATTTCACGCCCAGTTCGCGAGCGATCTGGCGGGTGTCTACCGATCTGCCCTTGTAGGCAAAGGATGAGTTCCGGGCGATGACGAAGAGCTCGGGCACTTTGGACAGATCGGTAATCAGGTCCTCCGTCAATCCATCAACGAAATACGCCTGCTCGGCGTCAGCACTCATATTCACAAAGGGCAGGACGACTATTGACGGCTTGGCGGGAAGAGAAAGTTCAACGGCCGAAACCGCCGCCGCGGCTCCATCCTTGCCCGCGAGCCTATAGGTTTGGATCGGTCGATCGATGTTTTTGAGAGTCTGCGGGCCCAAGGAAACGAATGAATGTGGAAGCTTGCCGTTGATCTGCTCGAAGACACTTCCCGAGATGCACAATCCCCCCGGCTCCGACAGACTCTCGAGCCGAGCCGCGACGTTGACTCCGTCGCCATAGAGATCATTGCCCTCGACCACCACGTCGCCGAGATTAATTCCAGCTCGCAATACAATGCGTCGGTCCCCAGCCACATCTGCATTCGCGATATCCATAGCCCTCTGCAATTCGACAGCGCAGTCTACGGCGTTGACTGCGCTTCCGAACTCTATTAGCGCGCCGTCGCCGATCAATTTGATGATGCGACCGTGATGTTTGGAGATCATTGGCTGAAGGATCTCTCGACGCCGAGATTTGAGCGTAGTCAAGGTACCTACCTCGTCGCGCTCCGTGAGGCGACTATAGCCAACCACGTCGATGGCCAGAATGGCAGCAAGGCGGCGTTGGACGCGCTCTTCGGACATCGCAGGGGTGCTCTCACTGCGGCAAATTGTATTTGCATCCCGAGGAGGAGTCGATTCGCCTGATTTTCCGCTCTGGGTTCATTCACGTCGGCTTTGCTCAAGTCGCTGATATTTCTGGTTAGGGGGTTATCCTGAACATGGCCGTTTGCCCTTGAAGGTGTCGGCCTGGGCGTGACCCGTCATCCTTCAATCCGCAATGCCTGCTTTCCGCAGGCCATCTAGCCAGTGCTCCACATCCTCCTGACGGCGATATGGAGAGCCGCGCTTGTAGTCACCTAGAGTGAAACCAGGCTTGCGCTCGAGGCACCTGCCCCAAGCCAATCTTGCCTCTTCGGCACGGCCGAGCTGTCCCAAACACGCAGCCAGATTGGCGAACCCGCGATCATAATTGTTGTTGTCCCAACGACGGAACGAATCCAGCGAAGCCTCATATTCACCGAGCAGATAGTAAGTGAATGCGAGCAGCTCGTGGACGTCGCGGTGTTCGAGTGGACTCAGGCGTCTCAGCCGCTCGCCGATTTCACGGGCCTCAGCGAGTTGACCACTCCAGAGACAGATATAGCCGACCCAAACGAGAACATTAGGGGTGGTCGGACCGAGGGCGAGCGCGCGTTTCCAATGGGTCTCAGCGACCTCGAAGTTCCTTTTCCATGCATGCAGAGCAGCGACGACCGCCTCCGCGATTCCGCTGGCGTCACCGAGTTCGATTGCTTTCAAGGCCGACTGCATGGCCAACACCTTCCGATCTCTGGGATTCACCCGGGCCGACAGGCTGGAGGCGCCGAGAAACTGGTTTCATTGGTCGTTGGCCGACGGCTTGCCGGCGCTGTTTGCCAGTTACATGACGGTCTTTAAGACCCCGGAGGCCAAGCGCGGCGTCGGGCGGGCGTTGGCCTATTATAAGATAGCGAACCTCTCTCGCTACGATTCGGTGGAGACGGCGGTCATCATGTCGGCAGCCGGCCTGGAAACCCTCGCAGCCTATGTTCTGGGGACACGGGGCGGGTGGAGCGTCTCGATGTTGCGCAATGTCAGTCTTGCGGAACAAATCAGAGCCTGTACCCGCCTGCTCAAAATCGAAGGGGATCCGGCCGATAAATCCGATCTGCTTCGCAAACGTTTGAAAGCTAAGAAGGGGCAGCCGGCTCGCGACGGATTCTCGTTGCTGACCGAATTCCGCAACGGCGTCACGCATTCGTCGCCCTTCAATTACGACATGGACATTTTCCACGCTTGGGACGCCTCACAATGGCTTCTTGAAATGCAGCTTCTGGCGCTGTTCAATTACCGCGGAAAATACCAGGATCGGCGTTTGGAGATGCGATCTCACGCTGGCAATCTCGCGACCTTTCCAGTCGCATAGGCAAGGGGCCAGGTGTTGGTGAACAAGGATGGGCGTGACGGCAGGACTTGAACCTGCGACCTCCTCGCCCCTAGATAGCGGTGTCACGCACCACCCAGGTCGAAAGCGAGGCGCTCTATCCTCTGAGCTACGCCACGATCTGCCTATGCATCGTTGTCGACGACTAGTTGCGGCTTCTTGCGCTTCAACCGGTCTGACCTTTCCTCGGCCGCCTTCTTGATCTCGGCGGCCTTTTCCAACGCAAACGGCCTGGCGGCCTCGATCAGGCCATCGAAATGATAGCGGTTCGTCATGCTGCCATTGGGCGTGTTGCGCCGTTCTTCCCGGCCAAGAAGTTTAAGGGCCTCGAGGGCGGCAATGCGTTTCTGAATGGTGCGGGGTGTCACCCCGATCGCCTTGGCGATCGTCTCCACCGAGGGGTGGGGCAGGTTGTCGGGCAGCCACCAGTACTGGACCAGGTGGATGATGATGTTCATATCGAGCGCATCGAGGCCGAGAGCCTGCTGCTTTTCGATGATGATGTTGGGGAAAGCGCTCCAGCCAGTGGCCATGAGCGCCTTGGTCCATTTCTTCTCGTTGGTGCGAAGCTTGTCGACGTCTGCTTTGGCGGATTCTGGCTGGGCCATATGAGGCGTGATGACGCAAGGGCATTGGGGGCGATTCTGTATTCAGGGGGAGGGTGTTTCAAGGTTCGCCCGGCCTACGCCCCCGGATTCAGGGGCCGGGGAACCGCGCTGCACCCAAAGAAGATGACTTGATAATATGAAGTGTCGATTAGACGAAGCGTGCTATATGCAAGCGATAAGATAGGGACCCCCCGACCAGAGGTTCACCCGGGGTGTTGACAAAGAGAGCGTCAATACCCATACTTTGGACGTGAGCATCGCTCCGGGGTTGGCGCCAGGCGCCAGCCGACTTTTCAAAACGAAGGCCCGGTTAGTCCGGGTCTTTGTTTTTTATCCTGTCAAAACAGCTGTATTTGATGCCGCAGGATGCCAGGTCCTCCTGCGGCAGGTGCGCGTCGATCAGACGCTTGTTGTCCATCAGGGCCTTGTAGGGCCGGTAGGACGGGTCATATCCGCCCTTGGCCATCGGATAGAGGTAGAGATCGGCGATCTGCAGCATCGGCGTGGCTTTGGTTCTGCCGCGCGGCTCTCCGCGCACGATGTCTTTGAACTCCTCGGCGCTTAACGACCCGTAGATGGCGGAGTTGGCACCGTCGAACGGCATCCCCTGCGTCTTCAGGGTCCGCGTGTAGGCTATCAGGTCGCGGTCCTCGGCTTTGCCTGCCCGCTCGAAGAACACGCGCAGCTTGCGATCCTGGCTGCGGGCGTATTTGGCGGCGCGCTCGATCAGGATGCAGTAGGCGGTCTTGCACATGAACCACAACTGGTCCTGATACCGGTCCCGGTAGCGGGCAACATAGCCCGGCCGATCAATCACCGCGGCGATGCCGATCACGGGCAGTGCAAGCAGCATCCCCTGCAAATCTCCCAGGAACTCAAAGGCAGCCTCGGGCTTCTTCAGCCAGCCGAAGTCGCCACGGCCGCCCCGGATCGCCCAGGAGTGCAGCGGGTAGGTGATCCCGTGCTTCTGGCAGAAGGCCTTATGGCGCGCGCAGAGCTCGTCGACGTCTTCCTCGTTGATGAGGATGCCGCCGAGGGCGAAATAATCCATCTCGTCCCGCCGCTTCTCCTTTGGTTGTCGGTCTGGCTCGCGGCTGCCGCTATCATCGAGGTAAAGGTGGATTTCACGGTCCGTCACGGGCAGGCTTTCATTGTCCGCACAGCTTGGCGCAAAAACCGCAGGCTGCATAGCAATCTGATGACCGGCCGGGCGAGGGGGTTCAGCGCGGCGGCTTCTTGACATTGCGTTCCGCGTTTGACGGATCATCCGTAACAAGGAGCAGCTTGCCCTCGTTCTCAAATCCGATATCCAGTTTAGTTCGCCTTCTCAATCGGGGAGGGACGCGGATGCTTCTATGGCCAAGACCTCCAAGCCCGCGATCTCCTGCATCACCTTGCCGGCGATGCCCTGCAGATCGCCGTACATTCCGACGGTCGACTCGATGACACCCTGGATCTGAGCCTCCCGTTTGGCCCACAGGCGGATTGTGGCTTTCCTTTCCCTGGCAAGGTCGTCCTGCATATCGGAGAATTTCTCGACGATCGCCTCGACCCGGTGGCGAAACCTGGGGCCAGTCAGATAGCCGTAGACCTGCTCCATCTTGGTGGCCTGGCCGTCCTGGGCGAGGCGGGAGTTGGCGAGCTCGATGAGGGACTGCCGGAGCATGATCGCGATCGGAATCGCGCATTTGGGATGGGCGATGTAGACGCCATCCACCAGATCGAACGTTTCGACTCCCGCAGGCAGCGCCTCGGAGATCATCAACGCGATGTCTGCCTTGGCGGCGCGCTGGTCTGTCCGCAGCTTGCCCAGCCAGCCCTGGCTCCAGTTCTTGGTGCGTTTTGATTCCCACAGGATCGCGCCGCACGGCTGGCCGGCCGGTCCCACCACGCGTTGCAGCACGTCACCACCAAACTCACCCTTGGCGACCGGTTCGATGATGTCCATCGGGAACCGGCTGGCGATCAGCGACTCCAGCTCGAGCTCAAGGACCTCGCCCTGAAGCTGCTGAGATCCTTGCTCGGCGCGGCGCTTCAGCTCCTCGATCTGGCGCTGCATGCCGGCAATCTGTTCCTCTTTCTCGGCCACCTTCATCTTGAGGCCGTCTTCGGCTTCGGTCCTGGCCTTGACGCGGACGGCGTCCAACCCTTCCTGGATCCTCTTTTCGATGGTCAGCGCCATTTCGCGCCTTTCATCGTCGAGCGCCCGCTGCTGCTTCATAAATTCGGCCTGCTGCAACTGCGCCGCAGCGAGCTTTTCGTCCCGCGCCCTCAGCGTCGTCTCCATCTCGCCCAGCCTCCTGTCCTTGTCCTCAAGGTCGGTCGAGACGAGAAGTTTTGCCTTGCGGGCCTCTTCGGCGGCGATGGCGGCACGTTCGAGCTTGAGTTTTTCGGCGACCTGGCTGTCGATGTCATCCCGGGCGGCGTCGATAGCCGCCTGCTTGCGTTGAACCTCCTCCTCCCTGGCCGTCATGGCGGCGTTGCTCTGCGCCAGTCGCCGTTCATATTCCTCGCGCGTGGCCGCAATCAGCGGCGCCGCGAGCGACTCATTGAGCTTGATGTCGGTCTTGCAGCTCGGGCAGCTGATTGTCGGCTCATTGAGAGTCCTGGGCTGGACAGTCATCAGGCAGATCCTCGCAAGGGAACGTGGTGCAAAAGAACGCCTCAAAGTATACAGGATTGCAGGGCGGCCGAATAGAACAAAGAGTGAACTTGCCAGTTATCCCCCGGAGAGGGTACCTGCTTGGTCACCTCTTCGACCGAACCGTGGCGGGGAGGGGAGAGCGCCTGCAGGGCGCCTTGGTTCTCGGTCTTGAGCAACTCAAGCAGTCAAGAGCCCAGATTCTTGCCGCCCGTGAACACAGTCGCCCGGAAATGGAGCGATTGCGGTTGGTATTGGATCAGTTGTCGGCAAACGTTGCCGCGATTTCAGGTTGAGACGGCTAACGATGGATCGCCAATCAGGCTCGGTGAGTTGTGGCATACCTTCATCACCCTGGTTGCGCGTCAGTGTGAAATACCGATTTCACCTTGTTGGAGGCCTCGACGATTTTTGCCGGCCGGAGCGCTGACTTGAAGAGAGGTGAACGGCGGCTTTGGGCCTCATGCACGAACCCGCTTCGCGGGAAGGCGCGGTTCGCAATGCAGTATGGTAATCTTCGGCTTTGAGTGCCTAACTGCCTGACCAGACCATGGAGTTCCCTTCAACGAGAGGAACTCGCCATGGCTACCCTGCCGACCAATGCACCGATATCACCGCTTCGTCAGCGCATGCAGCAAGACATGCTGATGCGAGGTCTGGGACCGCATACACAGCAGGATTACGTGCGTCACGTCCGGCGCTTCACCGCATTCCTTGGGCGCGCTCCCGACACTGCGACGCCCCAGGATATCCGGCGCTTCCAGTTGCACCAGCATGAGAACGGTGTCGGCCCCGCGACGATCAACGGCGCGGTCTCGGCGCCCGTCATCAGGCATGCGAACCCAGTCAGAATCACCGCAACAAGCTCCCCGACCAAGCCCGGACGTTACTTCCTCGACACGCCCGCAGCACGAAATGTGAGCGTTCGCGACAGGCGCTGGCACACCCCGCCACACAAATCCCCATAGCGCACAGCATGCGGCCCGTGGGTTCCTGCATGGGAGGCTTTCGTACGCCTGACGGCACCCGAAACCCTTCACAATTTCGGCCATTGCGACGCTCCCGTCCATTCACCAAAAGCGGACATTGATGTTTTCGGAAGCCACAGTCAGCTTTGATTAGCTTTCGCATTTCCTGAAGACAGACTGGTTAGGAAAAGGCACAGATTGTTGCCAAGCTGCGTCCGATTGATGTGCTGTGACGTGCTCCCCCGTTTGGCCCCGTTTATGAGTTAGCCCTGTTCACGTTGTGATCCTGTCTTTCGTGTCGGGTACCAAGCGTTAGATTTGACCACTAGGTGGCCGGGCGGATGTTCTGGTTGATGTGGAAAAGGTTGGTAGGGTCGAACTTGCCCTTTAGCGCGGCGAGGCGCGGGTAGTTGTCGCCGAAGCTCGCCTGGACGCGCTCTTCGCCTTCGTCATCCATCATGAAGTTGGGATAGGCGCCGCCGAGGTCGAACGGATGCACAGCTTTCCAGTAGTCGGTTGCCCATTTCTTGAGGACCGGCGCCATTCCCGGATCGGGATCTATCCCGGCGATCACCATGGACCAGGTCACATCACGAGCGTTCCAGGCGCTGTCGCCCTTGCCTCGGCGATGCACCGCCCCGTCGATTGGGTAAAGATGCATGCACGACGCCGGGCCGGCCCTGCTTGCATGCAGGAGATGGGCGTCGATGGCGGCATCTGGCAGCGCTCGGACAAAGTCGCCCTTCCAATACCATTGCTGCCCGGCCGGATAGAGCGCATCGAATAAGGTCTGCAACCCCGTGTAAGGAATCGGGCCCGCCCAGTCGAAGAGTGGCTTGGGGAGAGCCGCCCGGATGGCATTGACGGCCGCTTCGCCATCCTCGCCGTTATGCGCGACAAGGAGGACGCACATCTTCTTGTTCCAGTGCTCCTGCGGGAATGGATTGCCGCCGGGCACCGATTGCAGTCCGAGGAAGATGTAGAAATCCTCCGGAGCATTCGCCTGGAAATCGCGATACCAGCGCATAATCTCGGCGGCATCGCCAAGGTCGAAGACGATCGGTCCGCCATAGAGCATTTTCGCCGGGTGCGTGCGAAACAGGAAGCTGGTCACGATGCCGAAATTGCCGCCGCCTCCGCGAAGCGCCCACAAGAGATCCATGTTCACCGTTTCGCTGGCCGTCATGAAACTTCCGTTGGCCAGCACCACGTCGGCTTCGATGAGATTGTCGACGGCAAGCCCATACTGCCGGCTGAGGTAGCCGTGGCCGCCGCTCAGCGTCAGACCGGCGACCCCGGTGGTCGAGATGATGCCGAACGGCACTGCCTGGCCAAAGGCGTGGGTAGCATGATCCACGTCGCCTGTCGTGCAACCAGGCCCGACCCGCACCGTGCGGTTCTGTGGATCGACGCGAACGCCCTTCATCGTCGAGAGGTCGATCACGAGGCCGTCGTCGACACCGCCGAACCCCGGTCCGTTGTGACCGCCGCCGCGGATTGCTATCGGGAGGTGGCTGTCGCGGCCGAAGTTCACCGCAGCAATCACATCGGCGACGTCCATGCAGCGCGCAATTAGAAGAGGCCGCTTGTCGATCATGCCATTATAGAGTTTGCGAGCTTCATCATAGTCGGCATGATCGCGACCGATCAGCGTGCCTCGGAGATCCTGCGCGAATTTGGCAATGGCACCGCTGTTCATTCCACCCTCCGAGAAATCCCAATACCGAGGTTCCCGAGTTCGGATCGAAGGTCGATCAGATAGTTTTAGGCGCGCCGCCTCCCGGCACGGCCCGCCTAGCTGACAATGTTGACCGGCAGCCCTCGCTTACGAATAACGCCTACTTTGCCCGAAAATTACCCCTTGGTCCAAGGGAATTCGTGAAAGGAGGCCTCATCGTAACTAAGCTGATCCTTAGTGCGGCATGGTGCTACGACTAACTTCGCGCTAGTTTAGCATGGTGACATGGGCAAAACGCTCGATGCAGACGATCGAAGACTGGCTGAACCAGCTCGGCCTCGACAAATACCTGGAGACGTTCGTCCAAAACGACGTCGACCTGCGAGCGCTCCCTCATGTCACTGAACGCGACCTCCAGGAGCTTGGTGTCTCACTGGGGCATCGCAAAATTATCATGGCTGCTGTAGCCGGACTTGCTCAGCCAAATCTCACCGGGTCCCTGGTCCCTTCACCTTCTCCTGCGGGTTCGGAACTTCAGGCCAGCGACCTCCCTCAGGAACCGACTGCAGACCGGCGGCTGCTTAGTGTGCTCTTCTGTGACTTGGTCGGGTCGACTGCGCTATCTGCCCAACTCGACCCCGAAGACATGCATGAGCTTACGCGGCGCTATCAGGACAGTGTTGCAGGCGCGATCACGCGCTTTGGAGGCTTCGTCGCGAAATATCTAGGGGACGGCGTGCTTGCATATTTTGGATGGCCCATGGCTTACGAGGACCATGCCGAGCGTGCCATTCGTGCAGGCCTCGAGGCCCTCGCTGCAGTCGAGGCCTTCCAGTCCCCCTGCGGCGAGCAATTGAAGGCGCGGATCGGCATTGCATCGGGGCACGTGGTCGTCGGCGATATCGCCGGCAGCAGCGCAAATGAGCGGGCTTCAATCGCAGGAGATACTCCGAATCTCGCGGCTCGCCTGCAAGCTGCGGCTGCGCCTGGCCAGATCGTGGTGGCAGACGCCACGCGGCGGCTCGCGGGGCAATCCTTCGAGATCGAGAGTCTCGGCGCGCAGGAATTGAAAGGCTTTCGATTGCCTATTGCCCTGTTTGCGGTCCACGGCGAACGAGAAGTGGAAAGCCGTTTCGATGCCGCGCAAACTAGTGCGCTCTCAAAATTCGTTGGCCGCAGCAGTGAAATTGGAATGCTGCTGGATCGCTGGGAATTGGCTAAAAACGGTCAAGGCCAAGCAGTCTTTGTATCGGGAGAGGCGGGAATCGGGAAATCGCGCCTCGTCGACGCGCTTGAGGAACGGTTGCATGAAAACCAGCCCGAGTTAATACGACTGCAATGTTCGCCCTATCACTCCACCTCGGCCTTCTATCCCATCATTCAGCGCCTGAGCAAGCTGGCAGGTCTTTCAGCCGCCGACGAACCTCTGATGCGAGCCGAGAAGCTGCGCGCAATTGTTCAACGTTACGGCGAAGATCCCTCAGAAGTCGGCTCGACATATGCCGAGCTGCTCTCGCTGGACCTAGCGGGTGAATTCACGCCGCTCGATCTCTCCGCCCAACAGCGCAAAGAACTGATCGTCCGCACACTGGCGAACCGGGTGCTGCTCGCGGCAAAGATGGCACCCGTTTTATTTGTTGTTGAGGATGCGCACTGGATCGATCCGTCGACCAATGAATTTCTCACAGAGGTCGTCCGTCGCATGCATGGCGCGGCCGTTCTTGTCGTCGTAACGCACCGGCCCGAATGGACGCCGACCTGGGCCACGGGGTTAGTGCACGTGACGACGCTGGCCATTGGTCGGCTGACGAAGCAACAGATGCGCGAGCTGATCGACTCGATGCTCGCAGACGTTCCGGATCAGCTTGCCGACAGGATCGTGGAACGAACTGACGGTGTGCCGCTATTCGTGGAAGAATTGACACGTTCGATTCTGGAAAGCGGAAAGGCGGCGTCTCTCAATGTTGAGATTCCCGACAGTCTGCAGGGATCTCTCATGGCCCGACTTGACCGTTTGACAGCGGCAGCCAAAGAGGTGGCGCAAATCGCCTCTGTCATAGGCCGGGAATTTGACCGCGGCCTACTTTCCAAGGTTGCCGGTCTCGATGACCCAACTCTCGGCGAAGCGCTCAATGAGCTCATGTCTACCCAGCTCGTTGTCGTCGGCGGTGTGGTGCGAGACGCGCTGGTATTCCGACATGCGCTCATTCAGGATACGGCATACCAATCGCTGCTCAGCAAAAGGCGCCGTCAATATCATGAAGCCATCGCTAATGCGCTCATCGACGCATATCCGGATCTCATCGTCACCCAACCCGAGCTCATCGCCCAGCATTATGTCAAGGCACAGCAAGGTGCGCTCGCGCTGCCATACTGGATGAAGGCCGGCGAACGGGCGCTAGGACAGTCAGCCAACTATGAGGCGGTCGATCACTTTCAGAACGCTGTCGCCATCGCGGAGCACCTGCCGGGAGGACCGGCCCGGCAAAAGGAAGTGCTCGAGGCGACCCTAAGGCTCGGCGAGGCACTGAGTGCCGCAGGCCGCTTGTCGGACTCAGTGGCAAAATACAAGCTGACCGCGCACTTGGCTCGCGAGACCCATGACACAAAGGCGTTCGTTCGTTCTGCTCTTGGTTTTGACGGCGCCCAGTTCCTGTCTTCGAAGCGGCTAGACGAATCGCTTCAGCTGCTCACTGAAGCAATGGGTATGCTCGAGCCCGATGATCAGAGGTCGCGGAGCCAGCTCCTCAGCCGCCTCACGCGTGCATATTTTTACCTCAGCGACAGCAAGAACAGCGCCAAATGTCACGCAGAAGGGGTCAAATTGGCTCGGCAACTAGGCGACCAAGCTTCGCTTTTTGAACTGTCTGTCCTGCCTTTCTTGACGCCCCGGACAGTGAAGTCCGCGGCAGAGGCAACTCAACTAATGGCGCGGGTAGATGAGATAAAGCGCCTCGCTGCCGGCATCAACGACGATGACCTGCGCGGCCGCGCTCTCGCGCTTGACGTCTACGTCTCGACTGAGCTTGGCGACCGCGCGCGCGCCGATCAAGCCGTGGCCGGGCTGGAAGACTTGGGAACGTTGCGCCAACGGCTCAACATTCTATGGCTTGCGTGGAACGCGAGGGCGATGATGGCCATCCTCGATGGACGGTTCATCACAGCCGAGAAGCTGGCTGGAGAAGCGTTGACTCTGGGCAGACAGACGCATGGCGCGGAAGTCGAAGGCGTCTATGGCATGCAGATGTTCACGATCCGACGCGAACAGAATCGCCTGTCAGAGGTGGCTCCCGTGATGAAGAATCTCATCGATGAAAATCCGGATGAAACCACATGGTTGCCAGGGTTTGCGCTGGTTGCGGCCGATTTGGGATATCGGGACGCAGCGCAACGCAGGTTGAGTGAACTAGCGCGTGCCAATTTCGCAATGCCGCCGGATGGAAAGCGAAGCGCATCGCTCTCATTCGTGGCTGAGGTTGCTGTTAGTCTGGGCGACACGGAGGCGGCACGGACAATCTACAACCTTATGCTCGCCTACAAGGATATGACGATCACGGCAGGAGTCGCAACTGTCTGCTTTGGAGCGGCAAGTCGCTATCTGGGAATGTTGTCGGTATCGCTGGGCGATTTTGGGAAGGCCGCCGAGCACTTCGAGCATGCGATGGATATGAACGCAGCCAGCGAATCACGACCTTGGCTGGCGCATTCCCAGGCTGAATATGCGAACTTGCTTATAAAAAGGGGTAGCAAGAAAGCGATTGAGAGGGCAATGTCACTTTCGGAGCAAGCCTCGGTGACCGCGGCTGAACTGGGTATGGTCCGTTTGCAGAAGAGGCTGGAGACAACGCTTCACTAGGTAGGCTCTCATGCCTCGCTGCATCACCACGGTTGAGAAGGAGCATGCTCATGCCACGCTACGTCATCGAAAGGGAGTTCGCGGAACAGCTCAACCTCACAAAGGAGGGCATTGAGAGTGTCAATTTGATCAATGACCAGGAAGGCGTGCAGTGGATTTTCTCGTTCCTCAGCGCCGACAAGAAAAAGAGCTATTGCCTTTACGAGGCGCCTAACCCGGAGGCTATTCGGGCTGCGGCACGAAGGAACAACATCCCCGCAGATGCGATAATTGAAATTGGTGGCGAGATTGGACCGAATATGTTCTCGTAGCACAATCCTGCCCGGCAAAACGTCGCGAGTACGCCAAAAGCCGGGGGCCGCCTTAGTAATGCACCTGAGCATCCGCTTTCCGGCCGATTGACCGTAGGGAACACGCCGAGGTGGCATCGTAGCGGAATGTCCGCTTCTTCGCACCCTTTACCTAAAACCAGTCGGTCATCTTCCGTGAAGAGTTTCGGGCGCCGGCAGGCGTACGAAAGTCCCCGAGGAAGGAACCCGCGGGCCACAGTCGATGGCTATGGGGATTTC
>NZ_JAMYLL010000073.1:0-19768 GCF_040318045.1 Mesorhizobium sp. M1338
CAACCCCCCCCCCGGGCGGCGGGGCCCGGGCAATCAACCCTATTGTCGGCCCGGGGGCGCCGCGGGTCCTCCCTTCTCACCACCGCCGTTTGAGCCGGACATCGCGCGAAAAGGCCCAGCCATGTTCAATCGCCCGAGACGCAGCCAGGGATAGACAGATGCCTCGACGCTCTTCCTTGCCGGTCACCTTCGTCGTCCCGACGCTCGTCATTCTTCTGGTCCTGTCGATGGTGCCGACGCTCTACGCGATCGTCATCGCCCTGCAGGACCGCGAGCTCTCCTCGACGGCCTATTCCTATGTCTGGTTCTCGAATTTCTATGACCTGTTTTTCGACCGCCGCTTTCTCAATGCCGTCTGGGTGTCGGTGAAGTGGGAGGTCGTCACCGTTGTCGCGACCATGACCGTGGCGATCGGACTGGGCGTGCTGATGTTCGAGGTCGCGTCGCCGCGCCTGCGCAACATCTATTGCCTGCTGTTCATCATCCCGGTCCTGTTGCCGCGTGTCTCGGCTGCTTTCGTCTGGAAGTTCGCCTACCATCCGCTCTACGGTATCGCCACCTACCCGTACAGGCTGCTGACCGGTGGGCTGATCTTCGACCCGCTGTCCAAGCCGGCGACGGCATTGTTCGCCGTCGCCTCGGTCGATGTCTGGCAATGGGGCCTGTTCTTCGCCGTCATCGTGCTGAAGCTGCTGGAGACCTTGCCGCCGCAGCCGATCGAGGCGGCACGGCTCGATCACGCCAGGCGCTGGCAGATCCACGCCTATGTGACCTTGCCGATGCAGAAGGCGCCGCTGATCAGCCTGATGTTCGTCAAGATGATCGAGTCGCTGCGCTCCTTCGACCTGATCTATGTGATGACCCGCGGCGGACCGGGCGTGGCGACCGAAACGCTCGACATGTACGCGTTCTCGCAAGGCTTCATTGAGTCCGGCAAGGTGTCCTATGCCTCGGCGATGGCCGTGCTGATGATGATCGCCACCGTCATCACCTTCACCATGCTGTGGAAGCGGGTGCAGGCATGAGACCACATCGCATGAGACCGGGCCGCCTTATCGGTAAGGCCGTGCTGGCCTTCGCCGGCTTCATGGCCGTGTTTCCGCTGCTGTGGACGGCCCTCAATTCGCTTAAAAACAATGTCGATATCATCACCCGCGTTCCGCGCGTGGTGTTCACGCCGACGCTGGCCAACATCAGCTACATCATCGGCCGCGACAGCGTCATGACCGGCCTCTACAACTCGGTGATCGCCTGCGGCGTCGCGGTGCTGGTCGGCGTGGTGCTTGGCCTGCCTGCCGCCTATTCGGTGGCGCGCTATCCCAACCGCTGGGCCGGCGACATCCAGTTCTTCGTGCTGTCGCTGCGCTTCCTGCCGCCGGTTGCGGTGGCCATCCCGCTGATGGTGATCTGGCTGCAGCTCGGCCTCTACGACACGCTCGCCGCGCTGATCGTCACCTATTCGCTGCTCACCATCTCGGTGATCATGTGGCTGGCCATTCCTGCCTTCCAGAGCGTGCCGAAGGAGGTCGAGGAAGCCGCCTTCGTCGACGGCTACGGCGCCTATTCGGTGTTCTGGCGGATCGCGCTGCCGGTCGCGGCGCGCTCGCTGATCGGTGCGGTGGCGTTTAGCTTCGTGCTGGTCTGGAACGAGTTCCTGATCGCGCTGATGCTATCCAGCTCCAATGCCAAGACCTTGCCGATCGTCGCCTCGGAACTGTCCCAGCAAGGCATGAACGTGCCGTGGGGCATCCTCAACGCCTCGGTCGTGCTTTTGTCGCTGCCGCCGCTTTTGTTTCTCGGCGTGCTCAGCGGCTTCCTGAATTCCGTTTTCCGGCAAAAAAAGACTTGAAGCGAGGACGAGACATGCGGGCTTTGGTGCTTGAGAAGAAGGGCGAGCTGGCCCTGCGCGAGATTGCGTTGCCGCTCGATGTCGGGCCGGACGACGTCAGGATCGCCATCCACACGGTCGGTGTCTGCGGCAGCGACGTGCACTACTACACCCATGGCGCCATCGGCAGCTACGTCGTGCGCGCGCCCATGGTGCTTGGCCACGAAGCGTCCGGAACGATCGTCGAAATTGGCGCCAATGTCAGGACGCTGAAGGTCGGGGATCGCGTCTGCATGGAACCGGGCGTGCCGAACCTGTCATCGCGGGCAACAAAACTCGGCATCTACAATGTCGACCCCGACGTAAGCTTCTGGGCGACGCCGCCGGTGCATGGCATTCTTGCGCCGCAAGCCGTCCATCCGGCCGCGTTCACCTACCGGCTGCCGGACAACGTCTCCTTCGCCGAAGGCGCGATGGTCGAGCCCTTTGCGATCGGCATGCAGGCGGCTTCCCGCGCGCGCATCGTTCCGGGCGACGTGGCGGTTGTCGTCGGCTGTGGCCCGATCGGCATCATGATCGCGCTGGCAGCCCTTGCCGGCGGCTGTTCGAAGGTGCTGATTTCCGACTTCTCCGCCCCCAAGCTCGAAATCGCGGCGCGCTATCCGGGCATCGTCCCGGTCAATATCGGCGAGCAATCGCTGGTCGATGCGGTGGCTGAGGCGACCGACCATTGGGGCGCCGATATCGTGTTCGAGGCCAGCGGCAGCCCGAAGGCGTTCGCCAATTTGTTCGAGGTCGTACGCCCTGGCGGCGCAGTGGTCCTCGTCGGGCTGCCGGTGGAACCGGTGGCGCTCAACGTGCCGGCGGCCATATCGAAGGAAGTGCGCATCGAGACGGTGTTCCGCTACGCCAACATCTTCGACCGTGCCTTGCAGCTCATCGCCTCGGGGAAGGTCGACCTCAATCCGCTGATCACCGGCACCTATCCTTTCGACGACAGCATCGAGGCCTTCGAGCGCGCGGCCGCGGCGCATCCGGAAGACGTCAAGCTGCAGATCCTGATTTCGAGCGAGAAGGACTGACCGAAACATGTCCGCGATTACCTGCTCCAATATCGAGAAATCCTATGGCGCCACGACCGTCATCCGCGACCTGAACCTCGCCATCGAGGAACACGAATTCGTCGTCTTCCTCGGCCCTTCCGGTTGCGGCAAGTCGACCTTGCTGCGCATGCTGGCGGGGCTGGAGGACATAAGCGGCGGCGAGGTCTCGATCGGTGGCAAGGTGGTCAACGACCTCGACCCTGGCGACCGCGGCATTGCCATGGTGTTCCAGAACTACGCGCTCTATCCGCACATGACGATCTTCGACAACATCGCCTTCGGCCTGAAGCGGCAGAAGGTGGCGAAGGCGGAAATCCAGCAGCGCGTCGAGGCGGTCTCGAAGACACTGGGGCTGGATCCCTATCTCGGCCGCAAGCCGGCCGAACTGTCCGGCGGCCAGCAGCAGCGCGTGGCGATTGCCCGCGCCATGATCAAGACGCCGAAGGTCTTCCTGTTCGACGAGCCACTGTCCAATCTGGATGCCAAGCTGCGCAACCACATGCGCATCGAGATCGCCCGGCTGCACCAGTCGCTGAAGACGACCACCGTCTACGTTACCCACGACCAGTTGGAGGCGATGACGCTCGCCGATCGCATCGTTCTTTTGCGCGACGGCCGGATCGAGCAGATCGGCTCACCGGCCGAAATTTACGAGCGGCCTGGCAATCTGTTCGTCGCAGGGTTCATCGGGACGCCGAACATGAATTTCATCGACGTAGCCTTGGGGCGCAAGGACAACCGCTGGACCCTGACGAGCGCCGGTGCGGTTTTTTCGATCGAAGGCTCGCGCTTCAATCTGCAAGGCGTTGAGCGTGCGGTGCTTGGTATCAGGCCTCCGGATCTGAAGACCGCCGGCGCTGATGCCGGCAACCTTCTCGAAGGCACGGCCGATCTCATCGAGTTTCATGGCAACGACGCGCTGGTGATCTTTGGCTCCGGCGGCAAGGAAATCAGCGCGCTGGTGCCGACCCGCGAATGCCCCGCCGTCAACAGCCATGTCCGCTATGCGGTCGACGAAACGAGCATTCACCTGTTCGATGCGAAGTCCGGCATGTCCCTGCTGAGACAGTAGTCCGACTTACCTACCGGATCGCGTCCAGCATCTGCCGCTGGCGGTGCATCTCAAGGAAAACCTTGTAATCGCGGTCGAAGCGCCCTGCTGATTTCGGGTTCGAGGCACGCGTCCTGCCGCCTTGCTGCATGGCCAAACAGGCCGCATTGAGGTCGGGGAACAGCCCGGCCGCGGTTGCCGCGACCATGCCGGTGCCGAGCAGCACCGCCTCGTCGGCCAGCGGCTCGATGACCGCGCAGCCGGTGGCGTCGGCATAGAGCTCCATCAACAGCGGATTCTTGGTATGGCCGCCGGTAACATGCAGCGTGTCGATCAGGTAGCCGTTCTCGTTCAGCGCCTCCAGCACGTGGCGCACGCCGAGCGCGATGCCGACGGCGGTGCGCCAGTAGAGCTTGCACAGGCTGTCGAAGGAGGAGTCCAGCGTCAGCCCGCTGACGACGCCGACGGCATGCGGATCGGCGAGCGGCGAACGGTTGCCGTGGAAGTCGGGCAGCACATGCAGCCTTGCGGCAATGTTTTCACCCTCGGTGGCGCGCAGCTCGGCGACGCGCCTGGCGATCTTTGCATGCATGGCGGCATCCGGCTCGCCGCCGGCTCCGTGCCAGCGAATGATGTGGTCGAGCAGGGCGCCGGTTGCCGACTGGCCGCCTTCCGACAGCCACAGCTTAGGCAGCGCCGCGCCGTAATACGGCCCCCAGACGCCGGCGAAGGGCTGCGGATCGGGCGACATCGCCATGACGCAGCTCGACGTGCCGGCAATCAGAGCTAGGTGCCGGCCGATATTCTGTTCGTCGCCGGCAAAGCCGCCGAGCACGCCAAGCGCGCCGGCATAGGCATCTATGACGCCGGCGCCGACCCGGCATTTTTCGCTCAGGCCAAGCTCCGCCGCCGCCTGCGCCGTCAGCTGGCCGATATCGCTGCCGACCGGGCTGGCCCTCTCGGGCAAATTGCCATGTTCGAAAAGATCGTCGAGGCCGATGAGCTCGAAGAAATCACGGCGCCAACCCATCTCCTCATGCGCCAGATAGGTCCATTTGGCGGTCAGCGTGCATTGCGAGCGGGCCACCGAGCCTGTCGCTTGCCAGGTCAGGAAATCGGTGAGGTCGAATAGATAGCCGGCTTCATTCCAGGTCTTGGGCAGGTTCCGCTTCAGCCACATCAGCTTCGGCGTCTCCATTTCCGGTGACATGACGCCGCCGACATAGTCGAGCACGGCATGGCCGCTTGCCGTGCATTCGTCGGCCTCGGCAATGGCCCGGTGGTCGAGCCAGACGATGGTGTCCCAGCGCCTGTCGCCGGTGGTCGAGACGCTCAGCTGGCCGCCTTGCCGATCTCGCACCACCAGCGAACAGGTGGCGTCGAAGGAAATACCGACGACATCCTCGGCGGCGACGCCGGCCTTTTCGCGGGCAGCGCGCACGGCGGCGCAGACCGCCGACCAGATATCGCGCGAATCATGCTCGGCGTGATCGGGCTTCGGCTGGTTCATGACGATCGGCCGTTCGGCGCGGCCGAGCAAGGTGCCACTGGCGTCGAGAATGCCCGCGCGAGCGCTCCCGGTGCCGACATCGACCGCGCAAACGAATTGTTTCGTCAAGATGCTCTAACTCTCGCTCCCAGGCCTGCAATCAGATCGGGCAATTGCAGCATGTCAGCGAATATAAAGTCCGGTTCACTCGACGCAAGCCGCGCTTTCAATGTCGGGTTGCCGGCATGCGAGCCGCCGGTGAAGGCAAACACGCGCATACCCGCCGCCCGCGCGGCGGTGATGCCGGCCGGGCTGTCCTCGACGACGAGGCATTTGCGAGGTTGCGCCCGCATGCTGGCGGCGGCATGCAGGAACAGGTCAGGCGCCGGTTTTCCCTTGGCCACCATGGCGGCGCTGAACAGATGCGGCTCCATCAGCCCAAGCAATCCCGTGACGTCGAGCGCGTAACGGATGCGGTCGAGCGTACCCGAGGACGCGACACAGAACGGCAGCCCAAGCTTGGGCAGCATCTCCTTGACGCCGGCGATCGGCTTCAGCTCCTCGCGGAATTTGCGCATCAATTCGACGCGCATCTCGGTCAGGTGGCTGTCGGTGACGTCAAGTCCGAAGTCGCGGCCGAGGATCTCGCGCACGCTCTTCATGCTCTTGCCGAGGAAATGCTCGTAGGCGGCATCCTCACTGACGTTGCCGCCGGCCAGCTTGATCACGCCGAGCAGCGCCGAGACGGAGAGTGCCTCGCTGTCGACCAGCACGCCATCGCAGTCGAAGATGACCAGTTCAGGCGTCATGACGTCGAATAGTCTCAGAGCTCGCCGGCGAGGTAGCGTGTCAGCGTCGCGCGCGCGCCATTCGACCACAGCACGTTGAGCGCATGGGCGAAGGTCTCGACGAACGCCGTCGCGCGGCCGACATCGCCATAGATGTCCTCCATGGCAAGCCAGGCGGCAGGCGCGTCCTTTGCCGCTTTTGCCGTCGTCCGCAACCGGTCCCAACTCGGGTCGTTGGGCTCGATGACGGCGCCGCTGTCCGTCGTGCCGAAGCAGTAACGGCACCAGAGCGCCGATTCCAGCGCCAGACCGGCAACGCTTTTCCCAGCCTTCAGGCGATCGGCGATTGTCGGGATGATGAATTTCGGCTGGCGGTTGGAGCCGTCGAGGCAGAGCCGGCGCACCGTGTCGCCGATCTTGGGATTGGAGAAGCGGCTCTCGATGAGCTGGTAATATTCTTCCAAAACCGTGTCCGGCACCGGCGGCACGGTCGGGATGATTTCGTTCCGTTCGAGCTTGGCCAGAAAACCGCTCACCAGCGGCTCCTGCATCGCCTCGTGGACGAAATGGATGTCCATCAGGCCGGCCGGATAGGCGATGGTCGCGTGACCGCCATTGAGGATGCGGATCTTCATCAGCTCGTAAGGGGCAACATCCCTCACGAACTGCACGCCGACCTTTTCCAGCGGCGGACGGCCATCGGTGAAATGGTCTTCCAGCACCCATTGCCGGAACGGCTCGCAGAACACCGGCCAGTTGTCCTCGAGGCCAAAATCCTTGGCCAGGATGCCGCGTTCGCGGTCCGTGGTGGCCGGCGTGATGCGATCGACCATGCCGTTCGGAAAGGCTACCTTTTCGCCGACCCAGTTCGCCAGATCCTCGTCGATCAGACGGGCCAGACCAATGACGCCGTCAGAGGTGACATGGCCATTGTGGGGAATGTTGTCGCAAGACATCACCGTGAACGGCACCGTCCCCTCGTCGCGGCGGCGCACCAGCCCGGCAAGGATGATACCGAACACCGTCTTCGGCGTGGCGCCTGGCTGGGCGTCGGCAACGATGTCGGGATGGGTCGGATTGAACACGCCCGAGGCCGGGTCGATGAAATAACCGCCTTCGGTGATCGTCAGCGAAACGATCTTGATCGCCGGGTCGGAAAGCCGTTCGATGATGCCGGCCGCGTCGCCCGGCATCAGGAAGTCGATCATGGCGCCGGTCACGCGGGCGCTCATATGGCCAGAGTCCTGCTCGACCACCGTGGTCAGCCAATCCTGCTCTTCCAGCTTGGAGCGGCCGATCTTCTCGCCCTCGAACACTCCGGCGCCGACCAGCGCCCAGTCATGGCCGATGCCCGAATTGAACAAATCGTCGAGATAGACGGCCTGGTGCGAGCGATGGAAATTGCCGACGCCGAAATGCACGATGCCGGCCTTGAGCGCCGAGCGGTCATACTTCGGACCGGCGACCTTGGCGGGCAGACTGGAGAGGTTTGAGGACGAGAGTTTTACGGTCATCTGTTTTACCCTTTGGCCGGGCTGCGGCCTTCGTTACTCCCTCTCCCCGTTTCTCGCGTGGAGAGGATAAGGGGGCGGCACGTCTTCCAAGGTCGATGCGCCCTCCGATGTCGGCCTCTGCTCCCCGCGGAGGTACGAGGAGCAGAGGCCGTCCCCGCCTCAACTCATCCACTGGCCGCCATCGACATTGTAGGTCTGGGCGACGATGTATTCGGCGTCGGCGCTGGCGAGAAAGACCGCCATGCCGGTGAGGTCCTGCGCCGTGCCCATGCGGCCATACGGCACTGCCTCGCCGACCAGTTTCTTCTTCTCGCCCTTCGGCCGGTTTTCATACTTGGCGAACAGCGCATCGACGTGATCCCAGTGCTCGCCATCGACGACGCCAGGGGCAATCGCGTTGACGTTGATGCGGTGCTTGATCAGGTCGAGCCCCGCCGATTGGGTCAGCGAGATGACGGCGGCCTTGGTGGCGCAATAGACACCGACCAGCGCCTCGCCGCGTCGACCGGCCTGGCTCGCCATGTTGATGATCCTGCCGCCCCGGCCAGCGGCGATCATCGAGCGGGCGGCCGCCTGCAGCATGAACAGCGTGCCGGCGACGTTGACCGAAAACAATCTGTCGTAGCTGGCCTTGGTGATCTCGACGATCGGTGCCAGGTCGAACAGCGCGGCGTTGTTGATCAATATATCGAGCCCGCCGGTCTTCGCCTCGACGGCTTTCACCGCCGCTTCGATTGAGGCGAGGTCGGTGACGTCGAGCTTGACCGCATAGGCCTTGCCGCCGATCTCGGCGGCCGTCTTCCGCGCAGCCTCCAGGTTGATGTCGGCAATGGCGACGGTGGCGCCTTCGCCGACATAGGCTTCGGCGAAAGCCCTGCCGATGCCGCGCGCCGAGCCCGTGATCAGCGCGGATTTGCCGGCCAGTCGCATGCTCAGATTGCCTTCCCGTCGGCGCCGAACCGATGCAGCTTGGCCTTGTCGGGTGTCAGGTAGATGGTGTCGCCGTGATGCACGGCCAGTTCGCCGTCGGCACGCACCGTCAGCGGCCCGACGCCATCAGCCTGGACGTGCAAGAACGTGTCGGAACCGAGATGTTCGGCAACGCCGACGGTGGCTTTCCAGTCGCCCGCCGTGGTCGAGATTTCCAGATGCTCGGGGCGGATGCCGATGGTCTTGGCGCTGTATTTGGCAGCCGGCGCGCCTTCGATCAGGTTCATCTTCGGCGAGCCGATGAAGCCGGCTACGAACAGGTTCTTCGGCGTCTTGTAGAGCTCCATCGGCGAGCCGACCTGCTCGATGTTGCCGGCGTTCAGCACGACGATCTTGTCGGCCATGGTCATGGCTTCAACCTGGTCGTGGGTGACATAGATCATGGTCGTCTTGAGCTGATGGTGCAGCTCGCTGATCTCCAGCCGCATCGTGCCGCGAAGTGCTGCATCGAGGTTGGACAGGGGTTCATCGAACAGGAACGCGGTCGGCTGACGCACGATGGCACGGCCGATGGCGACGCGCTGGCGCTGGCCGCCGGAAAGCTGGCCGGGCCGGCGTTCGAGGTAGTTGGTCAGGTTGAGCACGCGCGCCGCGTCTCCCACCTTCTTTTCGATGGTCGCCTTGTCTTCGCCGGCCATCTTCAGCGGGAAGCCGATGTTCTTGGCCACCGTCATGTGCGGATAGAGCGCGTAGGACTGGAACACCATGGCCAGCTTCCGCTTGGCCGGTGCCTCGCCGGTGACGTCGCGGCCGTCGATGTTGATGGAGCCGCCGCTGGTGTCTTCCAGGCCGGCGATCAGCCGCAGCAGCGTTGACTTGCCGCAACCGGACGGGCCGACGAAAACGACGAACTCGCCATTTTCGATCACCAGGTCGAGGCCGGGGATGATGGACGTCGCTCCGAAGGATTTGGAGACGTTCTTGAGCGTGATGTTTCCCATGGTTTCCTCCCCGAGGGGTTATTGTCCGGCGTCTGTTGCTTGCGGCGGTCTTACTTCACGGCGCCAAAGGTCAGGCCGCGCACCAGCTGCTTCTGGCTGAACCAACCCATGATCAGGATCGGCGCGATGGCCAGTGTCGAGGCCGCCGAAAGCTTGGCCCAGAACAGGCCTTGCGGGCTTGAGAACGAGCTGATGAAGGCGGTCAAGGGTGCTGCTTCCGTGGTCGTCAGCCGGATCGTCCAGAACGCCTCGTTCCAGGCCAGGATGATATTGAGCAGCATGGTCGAGGCGATGCCAGGCACAGCCATCGGTGTGAGTACATAAATGATCTCGTTCCACAGCGATGCGCCGTCCATGCGCGCCGCTTCCAGGATCTCGCCCGGGATTTCGCGGAAGTAGGTGTAGAGCATCCACACCACGATCGGCAGGTTGATCAGCATCAGCATGACCATCAGGCCGATGCGGCTGTCGAGCAGTCCCGTGTCGCGGAAGATCAGGTAGATCGGAAACAGCACGGCAACCGCGGGCATCATCTTCGTGGACAGCATCCACATCAGGATGTCCTTGGTTCGCTTGGTCGGCGAGAAGGCCATCGACCACGCGGCGGGTATGGCGACCAGCAGGGCCAGGATGGTAGAGCCTACCGAGAGCAGCACCGAGTTGAAGAAGAACTTGAAGTAGCCGTTCTGCGCCTGAACCTCGGAATAACTCTCGAACGTCCCCGATGGGATGATGCTGAAACCCTGGATGGCTTCCTGCTCCGACTTGAACGAGGTGATGATCGTATAGAGGATCGGGAAGAAGATCAGCAGCGCGACGATCCAGGCGGCAACTGTCGCGATCGTCTTGTGCCGGGTGGTGACTGAGCGTGCCATCGTATCCTCCCTTACTTGTCCAGGTTCTTGCCGACCGCGCGCATGGCGAAGAAGGCAACGATGTTGGCGAGAATGACGGCGATCACACCGCCGGCGGAGGCCTGGCCGATTTTGAACTCCAGCAGCGCCTTCTGGTAGACGAGGAAGGGCAGGTTGGTGGAGGCGTATCCCGGGCCGCCATTGGTGGTGACGAGGATCTCGGCATAGACGGAGAGGAGGAAGATCGTCTGGATCAGGATGACGACCGTGATGGCGCGCGACATGTGCGGCAGCGTCAGATAGATGAAGCGGCTGATGAAGCCGGCGCCGTCCATTTCGGCGGCTTCCTTCTGCTCACCGTCGAGCGACTGCAGCGCGGTCAAGAGAATGAGCGTCGCGAAGGGCAGCCATTGCCAGGCGACGATGATGATGATGGCCAGCATCGGATGCTGCCCGAACCAGTCGATCGGCTGAGCCCCGAAGAAGCGCGCTATGTCGGCGAACACTCCGTATTGCGGGTGCATGATCATGTTCTTCCAGACCAATGCGGCCACCGGCGGCATGACGAAGAACGGCGAGATGACGAGGATGCGCACGATCCCCTGGCCCCACATCGGCTGGTCGATCAGAAGCGCCAGCAGGATGCCGCCGATCACCGTGATCAGAAGCACGCTGACCACCAGGGTGAGCGTGTTGAGGATCGATTGTAGGAAGGCCGGGTTGGAATAGAACAACGCGTAGTTCGAGAAGCCGACGAAGCCGTCGCGGATCGGATTGAGCGGATTGTACTGCTGGAAGGAGAACCAGATGGTGATGACCAACGGCACGATCATCCAGACGAACAGCAGCACCACGGATGGCGCCATCATGAAACGGGCAAGCGAACGGGTCTGCTGAGTAGCCATGACGGTCACCCTTCACTGGTCAGGCTGAATTTTCAAAAGGCGTTAAAGGCGGCCGCCCGAACTGAGAACTCGGGCGGCCGTTGCCGGTCAAAAAGGCGACCGGCATTCGGCACCGGGAGGAGCCTTACTTGATGTATCCGCCTTCGGTCATTGTCGCGGTGGCAGCGTCCTGGGCCTGCTTCAGGGCGTCGTCGACGCTCGACTGGCCGGCAAGAGCCGCCGAGAAGAGCTGACCGACGGTGGTGCCAAGGCCCTGGAACTCCGGGATGGCGACGAACTGGACGCCGACATAGGGCACCGGCTTGACGGTGGGATGCGTCGGATCGGCCGCGTTGATGGAGTCGAGCGTCATCTTGGCGAACGGAGCCGCCTTCTGGTACTCGGCATTGGCATAGAGCGAGGAGCGCGTGCCCGGAGGAACGTTGGCCCAGCCCTCCTTCGAAGCGACCAGTTCGGCATAGTGCTTGCTGGTCGCCCAGGAGACGAACTTCTGGGCGGCATCAGCTTTCTGCGTGCCGGCTGGGATGGCCAGCGACCAGGCCCACAGCCAGTTGCCGCGCTTGCCCAGACCATTGTCGGGCGCCAGCGCATAGCCGACCTTGTCGGCGACCTGGGATGCCTTCGGGTCGGAGACGAAAGATGCGGCGACGGTGGCGTCGATCCACATGCCGCATTTGCCCTGCTGGAACAGCGCCAGGTTCTCGTTGAAGCCATTGGAGGACGCGCCCTCGGGGCCGTCGGCCTTCATCAGGTCGACATAGAACTGCAGCGTGTTCTTCCATTCGGGCTGGTCGAACTGGGGCTTCCAGTTCTCGTCGAACCAGCGTGCGCCGAAGGAGTTCGACATTGCTGTCAGGAACGCCATGTTCTCGCCCCAGCCGGCCTTGCCGCGCAGGCACACGCCGTTCACGCCATTGGCGCGGTCGGTCATCTTGTCGGCGGCCTGCTTGATGAAGTCCCAGGTCGGCGCATCGGGCATCTTCAGCCCGGCCTTGTCAATCAGGTCCTTGCGGTACATGACGAAGGAGCTTTCGCCGTAGAAGGGCGCGGCATAGAGCTTGCCGTCGACCGAAAGGCCGCCGGCGATGGCCGGGATGATGTCCTTGACGTCATAGTCGTCGCCGAGCTTGTCGAGCGGCAACAGCCAGTTCTGCTTGGCCCAGATCGGAACTTCATAGGTGCCGATGGTCATCACGTCATATTGTCCACCCTTGGTGGCGATGTCGGTGGTGACGCGCTCGCGCAGCACGTTCTCTTCAAGCGTAACCCAGTTGAGCTGGATGTCGGGGTTCGCCTTGGTGAAGTCATCGGTCAGCTTTTGCATGCGGACCATATCGCCATTGTTGACGGTGGCGATGGTGATGGATTCGGCGTGCGCGGCGAACGCGAGCGCGCTGGCCGACAACAAGCCCAGGGTGAGCGTGCGAAGTTTCATCAAATTCCTCCCTTGAACCAAGATGAGCATTTGCCTTGGCTTTGGGCAATTACTCACTTGGCGTTAAATATGTCAAGCCGGATTCGATGCTGCAGCGCAGCACTCGGCGCGGCTGATGGATGCGGGGCGGGGGGAAACTGCGAAGACAAACCGCACCCCGCCGGACCTCAGACGACCGGACAGAACGGCGTGCGGTATTGAATGCGGTTGCTGGAGGCCTGCCTGTCAGCAGGCGATCTCGGCCAGCAGCCAGTCGCGGAAGGCACGGATCTTCGGCACGTTGCGGCGTGCCTCCGGATAGACCAGCCAATAGGCATGACCGTCGTCGCCGACCAGGTCGAAGGGCTGGATCAGGCGGCCGTCCGCCAATTCCGCCTTGAACAGCGCCCTGGTCAGGATCGCCACGCCATGGCCGGCGATTGCCGCATTGGCCTCATAGGCCTGCGCACCCATGCTGCTGCCGGGTCGTCGGGCAAGATCGTGCGAGTGCACGCCGGCGGCCGAAAACCACTCGTCCCACCAGATGTCGCCAGGGTCGAGGATCGGCAGCCGCAAGAGATCGGCCGGTTCCTTGACGCCGCCGATGCTTGCCGCGAGCTTGGGGCTCAGCATCGGCGTGAAATCGGCATCGAACAGCTTGTGCACTTCGAGGCCCGGCCATTTGCCGGCGCCCGAGCGGATCGCGATGTCGGCTTCCTCGCGGGTAAAGTCCGTCAGGCGGCTCGACGTCTCAAGCCGGACGGCAAGCGCCGGATGGGCGATCTGGAACGACCCCAGCCGGTGCGCCAGCCAGTTCGAGGCGAAGGTCAGCACGGTGGTGACGCACAGCAACCCGTCGGCCCCGCCGCGCACCGCAGCATAGGCCTGGCCAAGAATGGCGAAGGCCTCGCCGACGGCGGGCGCCAGACGCTGCCCGGCCTCGGTCAATACGATCTGGCGCGGCCGGCGCAGGAACAGCGGCGCGCCGATGCGTTCCTCCAGCACCTTGATCTGATAGCTGACCGCCGCCTGCGTCATGGCGAGTTCACCGGCGGCCTTGGTGAAGGAAAGATGGCGCGCCACCGCGTCGAATACCCTGATCGCCTGCAGCGGCGGGAGTTGCGAAACCTGTCGCGAGCCGAGGTCCGGCATAAGGCCTCCTTATGGATCATGATCGACGTTCGATTGGCAAAGGCGGGCGGCAAGACCGACATTCATCGCCAACCCGTCATTCGGGTTCAGGATAGCGAAGGTTGACGATCATGACCATGGCGCAGCAAAAATGCACTCCCGCTCCGGATCACCGCTGGATTTCGTGGCTCGCGGACGGATTTGGCTGGTTCGCGTTAAAAAAGAAGGCACATCTCGACATCAGGGACCTGTCGCCGCATCTGCGGCGCGACCTCGGTTTCCTCGATGGCAACGACCCTTTCGGGCGGCACCGGTAGCGTGCCTGTTTTATTGCAAATCAGGCGACGTTGCCTCCGGTCAGATGCTGGCCAGCAGCGCGGCAGCGGTCCGTTCATCGGTGATGAGGCCGTTGATCAGCCGTCGGTTGGCGGCCGCCAGGATGCCCGGCAGCTTTCGTTCGCCCATGGCCAATGCGATGACCAGCGATTTTTCGCGCGACGGCAGTGAAGCCGATGACACACGGTCGTTGGTGATGCCCTCGATCATGCGGCCTTCGCGATCGAACACCCAGCCGACGATCTCGGCGATACCGCCGGCCTTCTGCAGCGCCTTCAACTCGCTTTCCGAGATGAAGCCGTCCACGTAGAGCGGCGCCTTGGGACCGAGGTCGCCAATGCCGATGAAGGTGACGTCGGCTTCGGCCGCCAGCGCCAGCGTCGGCTGGATCATCGGCTGGTTGAGCAGCATCTCGCGCTCCTCCGGCGAAGAGGCGATGACCGGCAGCGGCATCGGGAAGGATCGCGCCTTCACCCTGTCGGCCATGGTGAAGATGACGTTGTAGAAAGCGGCCGAGCCGTCAGGCGAGATGTTGCCCGTCAGCGACACCACCTTGTGCTGCGGGCATTCCATCGGCGGCAACTGCTCGATCGCCGCCTTCAGCGTGCGGCCGGTGCCGATCGCCATGACGATCGGCGTCGGAGACCGCAGCCGCCGCTCGATCTCGGCGGCAGCCGCCTCGGCGATGCCGATCGTGGTGGAGGATGAATTGGGATCGCTCGGCACCACTTCGACCAGATCGAGCGCGAAGCGGGATCTCAGCCGTGACGCGAGATCGAGGCAGTTGGCGATCGGATGGTCGACGCGTACCTTGATCAATCCCCCCGACACGGCCAGCGATACCAGCCGCTGCGCCGTCTGCCGCGAAATGCCGAGCGTGGCGGCGATCTGGTCCTGCGTGTTGCCGGCAACATAATAAAGCCAGCCGGCGCGCGCCGCGTCATCCAGCCTGTTGCTGCCACCATCCTGCCGGGTATTCACGTCCTGCCTCCCACGACCGCCGGTTTCAGAGCGGTCCACGCCTACTTTCGCAGGGAACGGCCTGCTGCGCAATTGTCAATCTCTAGGGCAATTGCTTGCCAATTGTCGGCGCAGACAGCCAGAATTTCCACTTCCGGCAATGCCGGCATCAGGCAAAGAAGCGCGGTTGCCGTCCCGACCGGCGGCACGTTCTTCGGTCCCGAAGGTTTATCTCCCGGCGCAAACGCTTTAATGGATCGCAAAAAGGAGCGCTGCATGACACCGAAAGCGGTTTTCTGGGATATGGACGGCACGCTGGTCGACAGCGAACCGCTGCACGAGGCCGCCCTGATGGCCGCGATGCGCAGTGTCGGCCTCATGCCGCCTGATAATCTGCATGAGCGCGTGCTCGGCGTCGCCGCCTGGCCGGTCTACGAGATGATGCGCGACGAGTTCGGCCTGGACTTGCCTTTCGATGACTGGATCGTGCGCAAATACGACCACTATCTGCCGCTGGTCGAAGGCTTGAAGCCGCGCCCCGGCGCGATCGAGATATTCACCGAACTGCGGGCAAAGGGCGTGGCGCAAGCGGTGGTGTCGAATTCGGACCGGATGATCGTCGACGCCAATCTGAGCATGGTCGGTCTCATCTACCCCGGCATGAAGACGGTCAGCCGCAACGATGTGCGCGAAGGCAAGCCGCATGCCGAACCGTTCCTGCGCGCCGCGTATCTGGCCGATGTCGACCCCGCGCACGCCGTCGCTATCGACGACAGCTGGCCGGGCGCCATGGCGGGGCTGGCGGCGGGCATGAAGACGATCTTCTGGCCGGAAAGGCCGATGGAAGGACCGCCCAGCGCCGTCGTCATCAACAGCGCCGAGGAATTGCGCGCCCAGTTGGGACTCTGAGCGCGCCCGCAGGCGCAGGCGTCGCCCCTCACGATCACAGCGTCTTTCTCCCCGTCACTATACTATGGCATTCACACATCTCTTTCCGCTCATGGACGGTAGGTCAAAAATGCCAGCATTTTCAACGCCTGCATCCTAGCGCCGCCAAGGGATCATGACGACATCGCCCTCACTTAAGTCTTTGATTTCACGTTTCTTTAGCCGCCGCAGAAAGATGTGTGAATCCGATAGGTCCCTATACGGGGAGAGGATGCCGGCAGGCAGGTGAGGGGCGGCATCAACGCCCGAAGGGGAGATGGTTCGAAACCTGAAGCGATTGCCCTGGCAGCCGGGGCCAGCCGGGCGCAAATCGCGCTGCGGATCACTGCTGCTCGGCGAACATCAGCCTGGTCTTGGTGTCGGCCATCGCAGGCGACAAACTCCGCTGGATCAGCGCTTCGACATGGTCGTTGCGCTGGCGGGCGCTGTCGGCGCCCATCACCACCACGATCAGGTTGCGGCCGTCGGCGTTGTAGGAGGTGACGATGTTGAAGCCCGAGGCCCTGATGTAGCCGGTCTTGATGCCGTCGACGCCGCGCACGCGGCCGAGCATGTCGTTGTGGCCACGCACCAGCCTGCCGCGGAACATGAAGTCGCTTTCGGAGAAATAGTGGAACTGCTGGGGAAACCGCCGATGCAGCGCCATGCCGAGCACGGCCATGTCGCGCGCGGTCGTCATCTGGCCACCGTCGGGCAGGCCGGACGCGTTGCGGAACAAGGTGCTGGTCATGCCGAGCTGGCGCGCCTTGGACGTCATCATGGCGGCGAATTGATCCTCCGAGCCGCCGAGATATTCGCCGACGGCGACCGCCACGTCGTTGGCCGATTTGACGACGATGGCGCGGATCGCGGAATCGACGTCGATGCTCTCGCCGCGCCGGAAGCGCATCTTGGTCGGCGGTTGCGAGGCGGCATGGTCCGAAACCGGGATCTGCGTTTCCTTGGTGAGGCGGCCGGCGTCCAGCGCCTCGAACAGCAGATACAGCGTCATCATCTTGGTCAGCGAGGCCGGATAGCGCTGCGCCGTCGAATTGACCTCGAACAGCTGCTTGCCGGTCCCGGCGTCGACGACGATGGCGGCGTATTTCTGCGGCGGCGCCGGTACCGCCAATACGGCGTCCGGCGGCGTCACGGTCGTGCAGCCGGCAAGCAGCAGCAACAGGCCAAGGACCGCAAAAACTCTCTGGATGAGCGGAAGGGGACGCAGGTGGGGCAAGGGCAAGTCTGTTCGGGTCAAGCTGTTGCTGAGATAAGGCGAAGCTAACGTAACGCGTCAGCTGCGTCCATTTGGTTAATGGCTGACAGTCCCAGGATTGTCGAGGCCTCGCAGGACTTGATTCCTCGCCCTCGCGGAGGGGGGAGAGGAACCCAGGCTTGCCATTCGCCCCGAAATGGCCTGTTTCCGGTGTCTTTCCTTGCCAAGACGGCGTTTCCCGTGGGAAGTCGTGGTATCTGGTGGCTTGGGGGCTTGGCATGACGAATATCGGGGCCGGGGCCGTAGCACCCTCGCTTATCAGGGCATCGCTCAGCCGCACCGGCAAATGGGCCGGCAGCGTCGCCTTTATCGGAGGTGCGGCTTCCGACATCCTCAATCCACTGGCGCCGTTCGCCGCCTATATCGCGCTGGTGGCCTCGGTCGCGGCCGTCATCATCGCCATTGCCATCGTGCTCAGGCTGGTGCTGGCGGCCAAGGCGCTGCCGGCCTTGATCTTCGCCACAAGTGCTGCCGCCGTCGCCGGCGGCGTCTATGGCCTGCAACAGCAAACCAACGCACAGAACGGGGTGATCGCCAGCCTGGTGCCGGCCATCGCCGGACTGCAGCAGTCGATGGGCATCGTTTCGGCCAAGGTGGCCAAGATCGAGCAGACGGTCACGCAGACGCAGAAGACGGTCGAAGCGGTCAAGCAGTCGACCGACACGGTGGTGAAGAAGACCGATGAGATCGCCTCCGCCCAGCAGCAGCAGACGCGGCAGACGGCGGAAGTGCAGAAGACCACCGATGAGGTGAAGAAGCAGACCGAGACGCTGCAGGCGACGACGCAGCAGATCGCCGCCTCGATCGACACCATCGCCAAGGGCTTTGCCGCCCTTGCCGCGCAAGGCGGGGCGATCGCCGAGCCGAAGCGGCCGGACGAGTTCTACCACAATGCCCGCGTCTACGAGCTCTCCGGCGACATGCTCAACGCGCGGCGCTCCTACCTCGCCTTTGCCGGTTTCGATGTCGACGCCATCGACCCCTACACGCGCTTTGCCACGCTGCTTCGGGTGCAGGACGGCAAGGCCGGCGCGCGCGAAGTGTTCGGCGCGCTTGCCGACAAGGGCAAGGCGCTGTCGATCAAGCTGGTGCATATCCAGCAGTTCGACGACGCCCAGCGCCCCGACAAGCTCAACGCCTTCATCGCGGCCCATGCGGATTTCGCGCCGGCTTATTTCCTGCTGGCGCAGGAGTTTTCGGAGGACCGCCTCGGCGCACAGACGCTGGCCGACAAGCGCAACGAGGCCAAGGCGCTGACCAAATTCGTATCCTACGAGAAGGATGGCGGGCTGCTCAAATATTTCGTCGACCAGACGCAGCTCGCCGACTGGCTGGACCGCAGCCGCAGCCGGCTGGCAGCACTTGGCGATGTGCTCGATCCCGCCCGCTTCGTGCCTTCGCTGACGCCGATGCGCTCGAACCAGGGCTGGTCGATGACCATCTCGCTGCCGGAGCCGGCGACCGCCATCTCGTGGCGCATGGGCGAGACCGGCCCGTTCACCGACACCGGTTTCCTGGCGATGAACGACCAGACGACCGGCAAGCCGATGGCCAATCCGAGCTTCGAGATGCCCGACAGCACCGTGGCCGGGATCATCGCGATCAAATATCTCGACATCAGGGGCCGCGAGACCGGCCCGTTCGACATCCGTTTCGACCCGGACACAGCGCTGCAGCAAGGCGACAAGCAGATCCTCGACCAGTTCTGGACCTCGTGGATCGCCTTCGACTCCGGCGGCAATCACGGCCTGGTCTATTTCACCCAGATGCTGTCCTACCGCTGCGCCATCAAGGAGGTGCATTACAGCCTGGACGGTGCCGCGCTCGACAAATCGCTCGAGATACCGCCTTGCGACAAGAAGGACCCCTACGCCATCCCTTACGACGCCAGGGGCTATTTCAAGGTCGCCGACAGCGTGACGTCGATGTCGGTGCAGGTCACCTACACCGACGGCACCAAGTCGCCGATGCGGGTGTACAAGCGGCGGTAGGATCTCCTTCACCCTCCCCTTGTGGGGAGGGTCGATCCGCGAAGCGGAGCGGGGTGGGGGTGCTCGTAGGCGCGGGGCGCGCCCCCCCCCCCCCCGCGCCCCCACCCGCCCCACCCACCCCCCCAACCCCCCCACCCCCGGGCGGAGCGCGGCCTCGCGCGGCGGGCCGGGGGGGGCCCCCCGGGCTCGTCGGCGCCCCCCACCCCGTCTAACGCTCACCGCTTCGCCCCCCCCGCGCGCCGCCCCTCCCCACACGGGGGAGGGTGAAGG
>NZ_JAMYLL010000074.1:0-19288 GCF_040318045.1 Mesorhizobium sp. M1338
CCATCCTCCGTCTGGGTGCGGCTGGTGCGCGGCTGTTATCACTCCCCCCCCCGCGGTTGGTGGGGGCGGTCCCCCCCCCCCCGGGGGGGGGGGGGCGCCCGTGCTCGTAGGCGCCCCCCACCCCGTCGAACGATCTCCGCTTCGCTCCGACCGCTCGCCGACCCTCCCCACAAGGGGGAGGGTGAAGGAGATCCTGATGCAAAATCGCATGTCGCGCCGCTTGCGCAAGCCGCGTCGAACGGGTTCTGTTTGCGCCTTCAGAATCGGTGAGAGCGTAATGACTGTCAGCACCATCAAGGCCAGAAATATTTCGGTTTCGCTCGATCTCACGGTCGGCCACATCGCCGACATGGTCGTCGAAAGTGGCGGGCGCCAGCTGAAGCCGCTGCACCGCGCGCCCTGGGTCGACGCGGGCGAGACGCTGCCGGATGATTTGCCGGAAGGCACGGTCCGGCTGTCCGGCGATTTTCTCTGCGCGCCGTTTTCACGCAGCGATGTCGAGGAGGCGCCGCTGCATGGCTGGCCGGCCAACAGCGCCTGGGATGTCGTCGAGAGCGCGGCGACAGAAGATGGCTGGCGCGCGGTCTACCGCCTGCGGCACAAGGTGATGGGCGCGAGCGTCGACAAGATCCTGACGCTGCGCGACGACCATCCCTTCCTCTATCAGGAGCATGTGTTCTCTGGCGGCCATGGCGCGATCTCGGTCGCGCATCACCCGATGACGGCGATGAAGGGCGGCGGCAGGCTGGCTTTTTCGCCAAAGCGGTTCGCCGCGACGCTGGACGATCCGCTGGAGCCCGATCCCGCCCGCGGCCGCTTCATACTGGCCTATCCGGCGCGCTCCACCGATCTCAGCCATTTCCCCGCCGCCGGCGGCGGCACGCTCGACCTGACGGAATACCGTATGGGCGACCGCCGCGAGGATTTCCTCACGCTGGTCGAGGCCGATCATGGCGGGCCGGGCTGGACCGCCCTGGCGCGGCAGGCCGAAGAGGACCTGGTGCTGGTGCTGAAGAACCCGGCCGAGCTGCCGGTCACCATGCTGTGGCTCAGCAATGGCGGCCGCGACTACGCGCCCTGGAGCGGCCGTCACCGCGGCGTGCTCGGTATCGAGGATGGCCGCACGGCGATAGGCCATGCCGCCTCGATCGGCGACAACTGGCTGAAGCGCGAAGGGGTCGCGACCGCCTTTGCGCTGGGCGAAGGCCGCAGCGTTTCCTTTCGCCATATCATCGGCGCCGTGCCGCTGTCCGGCGGCGAGCCGCCGCAGCAGGTCACGACCACAGATGGCCGCATGCGGTTGGCAGCCGGCGGCGGCTCGACGCGAGAGATCCCCTTTGACAGCGATTTCCTGCGTATTGGGCGAACGGCGGCAGCTTGATCGGATGGCTTCCCTGTTTGTTCTCAAGGAACGTTGGCGCCGCCCCTCACCTGCCTGCCGGCATCCTCTCCCCCGTATAATGACAGTCACTATACGGGGAGAAGTGCCCGGCAGGGCGATGAGGGGCAGCACTCACTTTGACAATTTCGCTTGCATAAATCCCGGTTTGAAATTTCCACCGACTGGCGACAAGATGCAGCGGAATTATCGTGACCGTGATCAAGGCCAGAGAGAGGCTCCAATGTCCGAAATCGCCCATCTCGCCGCCACCATCTTCAAGCGCGCCGGCAGGGCAAGCCGCTTCATCGTCGCCATTGCCGGTCCGCCGGGGGCCGGCAAGTCGACGCTGTCGGCGAGGCTGCATGATCTGCTGCCCGAAGGTGCGGCGGAAGTCGTGCCGATGGACGGCTTCCACTACGACGACGCCGTGCTCGAGCAGCGCGGCTTGCGCGCACGCAAGGGCGCGCCGGAAACCTTTGACTTTGCCGGCTTCGAGGCCCTGCTGAAACGCATCCGGGCCGGCGAATCCGACATCGCCATCCCGGTCTTCGACCGCGGCATGGAACTGTCGCGCGCCGCCGCCTCGATCATCCCCACCGAGACCAAGTTCATCCTGGTCGAGGGCAATTACCTGCTGCTCGACGAGGAGCCGTGGTCGCGGCTGGCGCCGCTGTTCGATTTCTCGATCTTCGTCGACGTGCCGCGCGACGAGCTCGAGCGCCGCCTGCTGGAGCGCTGGCACGGGCACGGCCGCTCCGATGAGGATGCGCGCGCCTGGATCGCTTCCAACGACATGCCCAATATCGACCGGGTTATTGCTCGACGCCGGGCCGCCGATCTGGTGATCGGCCTTTCCGCTTGATTCTACGAATCGCGCAAGGGGAACCTTAAGACATTCAGGCCGTTATCGCCGATAAGGCAATTCTGCCAAAGAGGGAGTCCGTCCGATGGCACAGAAGGCAAGAAAGCCCGCGCCCTCCAAGGGCAAGGCAACCCAATCCAAGGCAGGCGCCGGCCCGGCAGTCGCGGCGCGTTCCAAGGACACCAAGCCCGCATTCGGCAAGGCGGCACCGAAGAAAGTGGTGCCAGCCGCCGCGAAAACCGCGCCGAAAGCCGCAAAGCCCAAAAAGCCGGCAGGCGCCGATGGATCGATATCGGGCAGCGCCATGCGCACGGTCAAGGCCGCGGCCAATGTGGCTGTGGGCGCCGTCGCCATCGCCGCCAGGGGCACTGCATCGCTTGCGGCATCCATGGTGGGCAAGGGCGGCTCGAAGGCGAAGGCAAAGTAGCGCTCTCGAAGCTCGCCGGTTTGCGTCAGGCTCTGGCCGGGATGGTCAGGCCCTTCTGTACCGCTGGTCGCGCAAGACCGCGTTCCAGCCATGCCGCGACATTGGCGAAATCGTCGAAGCCGACGAGGTCGCGCGCTTCGTAGAAGCCGATCAGGTTGCGCACCCAGCCGAGCAGCGAAATATCGGCGATGGTGTAGTCATTGCTCATGATCCATCTGCGGCCCTTCAGCCTGCCATCGAGCACGCCGAGCAGCCGCCGCGATTCATCGCGATAGCGCTCCAGCGGGCGCTTGTCGGCGATTTCGCGACCGGCGAATTTGTGGAAGAAACCGACCTGGCCGAACATCGGCCCGACCGAGGCCATCTGGAAGAACACCCACTGGATGGTCTCGTAGCGGCGTGCCGCGTCCACGGGCATGAGCAGGCCGGTCTTTTCGGCGAGGTAGAGCAGGATGGCGCCGGATTCGAACAGGCCGATCGGCTTGCCGTCCGGACCGTTCGGATCGATGATCGCCGGGATCTTGCCGTTGGGATTGAGCGACAGGAATTCCGGCGTCCAGCTTTCATTCTTGCTGATATTGACCAGATGCGGCTCGTAGGGCAGGCCGAGTTCTTCCAGGGCGATCGATATCTTCACGCCGTTCGGCGTTGTCGCCGAATAGAGCTGGATCCGGTCCGGGTGTTTGGCTGGCCAGCGCGTTGCGATCGGAAAGGCGGACAGGTCGGCCATGGGAAACTCCTGAATGGGGATTCGCGCCGAGCGGCACGGTTTGGCGGGGGCGGCCAAGAATTAGACGCGCCACACGGCACGATCAATATGGCGGTTAACGTTTCGTCGTGCACGGACGGTCGACTCTGGGACGATCAGGATCGCCCGGGGCAGGTGTAATTGCCGATGCAGGATCAGACGGCCTTGAAGGCCAGCACCGCATTGGTGCCGCCGAACGCGAAGCCGTTGCTGATCGCGGTGCGCACCTTGCGCTCGCGCGCCACATTCGGCGTGACGTCGAGGTCGCAATCGGGGTCGACCTCGCGAAAATTGGCCGTCGGCGGCACGATGCCTTCGCGGATCGCCATCACGCAGGCGATCATCTCGAGCGCGCCCGATGCGCCGAGGCAATGGGCATGCATCGACTTGGTCGACGACATCGAAAGTTTGTAGGCATGGTCGCCGAAGACGCGCTTGATCGCCGCCGTCTCGATCTGGTCGTTGGCCTTGGTGCCGGTGCCATGGGCATTGAGATAGTCGACATCCTCGGGATTGAACCCGGCGTCGGCCAGGCAGGCGCGCATGGCGGCCGTCGGTCCTTCGATGGTCGGCGCGACAATGTCGGACGCGTCGGCGGAAAGGCCGGCGCCGGCAATCTCGGCAAGGATGGTAGCGCCGCGCGCCATGGCGTGCTCGTAGCTCTCCAGCACCGCCATGCCGGCACCTTCGCCAAGCGACAGGCCCTGGCGATCGGCCGAAAATGGCCGGCAGGTGTCCGGTGCCAGCACCCGCAGCGCTTCCCAGCCCTTCAGGATACCCCAGACCAGCGGCGCATCGGTGCCGCCGGCAACCATCACGTCGGCGCGGCCGAGCCTGATCTGGTCGACGGCCGACGTGATGGCGTGATTGGACGACGAGCAGGCCGAGGTGACGCCGAAGACCGGCCCGCGCAGGCCGAGATTCATGCTGACGTGGCCGGAGGCCGCACTTGGCATCACCTTTGGCACGGTGAAGATGCCGGCGCGGTTCTTGCCCTCGATCAGGATGGCGCGATAGTTCTCCTCGATCGCTTCCCAGCCGCAGACGCCGACACCGACGACGGTGCCCATCCGATAGGTGGTGGCCTCGTTCGAGACCAGGCCGGCCTGCTGCATGGCTTCCCTGGCCGCGATCGTCGCCAGCAGGCTGAAGCGGTCCATCGATACGGTCTGCTTGCGGTCGATGCCGTGATCTGGAAGAGCCTTGATTTCGCAGCCGACCTTGACCTTCAGATCATGCAGCTGCGGACTTGTGATCTGGCCTATGGCCGAGCGGCCGGCGCGCATCTCGTTCCAGATCGCGGGCGCGCTGGTGCCGAGCCCGCAAATGCCGCCCATGCCGGTGATGACGACGCGCTGCCGCATTCAGTTCAGGCTTTTTTCGCGATCAGCGCGCGGACAGCTTCGACCATATCGCCGACATTCTTCAGATTGCTCCAGGCGTCGACCGTGTTCATCTCGATCTCGATGCCATACTCTTCCTCAAGATCGAAGATGATCTCGGTCAGCTCAAGCGAATGGATACCAAGCGAGGTCAATTCGGTGGTGGTGGTGATTTCCTCGCCGCCCGGCTCGGCATGAGCCTTGATCTTCGCGATGATATCCGTTGCCAGCTGGTCGGCCATTCGGTTTCTTCCCCACTATGTCGCGTTTCCCGACGCCAACTGCGCAGCGCCCCTTTTCTCCTGGTATCAAGCCGCCGTCGTCGTTTTATACCCCCGCCAAGCGCGGCGTGGCCGTACCAAGGTGGTTCCCTCTATAGAAACCGAAACGTTGTCAAGCAACAAGCTATATCGAACTCCATATCGACAAAGCCGGCGGAGTGCTTAACGTGTAGGCATGGATACGGCTGAACATGGCGGGATTTCGACGCAGCGCGTTGCGGGCGTGGCGCGGCTTTCCTGCGCCGTAGGCGAGGGTCGCACGCGCCTGCGGCGCCTCTATCAGGACGGTGCCGCCAAGATAAGGATGCCGGCAGTCTCGGCCGACCCGCTCGAAGCGGTGCTGATCAACACCGCCGGCGGAATGACCGGCGGCGACCGTATCGCCTGGGACGTGGATGTCGGCGCGGCCGGATCGGCATCGATCACGACCCAGGCCTGCGAGAAGATCTATCGGGCGGCATCCGACCGTGCCGAAGTGCGGGTCAATTTGTCGGTCGGTGAAAACGGCCGCATCGCCTGGCTGCCGCAGGAGACCATCGTCTTCGACCGGGCGGCCTTTGCCCGCACGCTCGACGTCGAGCTTGCCGCCGGCGCCGAGGCGCTGGTGCTGGAAGCCGCCGTCTTCGGCCGCCTGGCGATGGGCGAACGCGCCGCGCAGGGCCATTTCCACGACCGCTGGCGCGTCCGCCAGGAGGGCTCCCTCATTCACGCGGAGGATTTCCGCATCGGACCCGATATCGCCGCAACGCTCGATCGCCCGGCGGTTATCGGTGGCGCGATCGCGATGGCGACGCTGCTTTTGGTGTCGCCACGGGCCGAAGCGCTGCTCGAACCAGTTCTGGAGATCGTCGGCGACCACGGCAGCGCCAGCGTCTGGAACGTCAAGAAATCTGGCAAGCTTCTTGCGAGGCTCTACGCCGGGGATGGCTACCGGCTGCGCCAGCGGCTGGTTCCACTCGTCGAATTGCTCAACGGAAGGGCGGGGTTGCCCAAATTATGGTCACTGTAGGCCTGTCGCTACCAGCCTGGGAAAACGCATGAACCTGACGCCGAGGGAAAAGGACAAGCTGCTGATCGCCATGGCGGCGATCGTGGCGCGCAAGCGGCTCGAACGCGGCGTCAAGCTCAACCATCCGGAGGCGATCGCGCTGATCACCGACTTCGTCATCGAGGGTGCCCGCGACGGCCGCCCGGTCGCCGACCTGATGGAAGCCGGCGCCCATGTCGTTACCCGCGCGCAAGTCATGGAAGGCATCGCCGAGATGATCCACGACGTGCAGGTCGAGGCGACATTTCCCGACGGCACCAAGCTGGTGACCGTGCACGAACCGATACGGTGAGGACGAGAAGATGCTTGAGCTGCGCCCCAATTGCGAATGCTGCGACAAGGACTTGTCGCCGGAGGCAACGGATGCGTTGATCTGCACCTTCGAGTGCACCTTTTGCGCCGACTGCGTGGAGCATGTGCTGGGCGGCATGTGCCCCAATTGCGGCGGCAATTTTTCGGCACGGCCGATCCGGCCAGTGGCGATGCTGAAGAAATACCCCGCCTCGACCAAACGCGTTCTCAAGGCCGAAGGCTGCGGCCCTCGCAAGGCCGCGTGAACACCGCGACCCCTTAACCAGAAGGCATTTCGATGATCTCCGCTCCGATGAAACGCGCTTCGCTTTCCGCAATTCTACTTCTGGCGGCTTCCATGCCGGCCTATGCCCATGTCGGCATCGGCACCACCTCTTCCTTCGCGGCCGGCTTCATGCACCCGCTCTCCGGTCTCGATCACATGACGGTGATGATCGCGGTCGGACTGTGGGCGGCGCTCAAGGGCGGCAAGGCGGTTCTTGCCTGGCCGGCGGCCTTTGCCGGCGTCATGCTGGCCGGCGGCGCGCTCGGCATGCTGCATATGCCCCTGCCCTTCGTCGAACCGGGCATTCTGGCATCGGTCGTGGTGCTCGGGCTGCTGTTGGCCCTGGCGGTCGATCTGCCGGTCTCGGCCGGCGTTGCCATCATCGGCCTGTTCGCGCTGTTCCACGGCCACGCGCATGGCACCGAAGTGCCGGAGAATGCGAGCGGGCTCGAATACATGGCCGGCTTTGCCGTCGCCACCGCGCTGCTGCATGCCACCGGCATCGCCGCCGGGCTCGGTCTCGGCATCCGGTTCCGTGGCCTGGCCCGCGCCGCCGGTGCCGCATGCGCTGCGATCGGTGTCGGCCTCGTCTTCGGTGTGGTGTGAAGATGATCCCTGGCGAAATCATCACGGCGGGCGGCGACATCGAGCTGAACAAGGGCCTGCCGACCGTCACCTTGAAAGTAGCCAATAGTGGCGACCGGCCGATCCAGGTCGGCAGCCACTATCATTTCTTCGAGACCAATGAGGGTCTGAAGTTCGACCGCGAGCGTGCCAGAGGAATGCGCCTCGACATCGCCGCCGGCACGGCCATGCGCTTCGAGCCGGGACAGGAGCGCGACGTCACGCTGGTGCCGCTTGGCGGCAAGCGCGAGGTCTACGGATTTCAGCAGAAGGTGATGGGCAAGTTGTGAGATCTTCCAGCGCGCTCGGCTCAGTTCGACGGCTTGGCCGCGGCGTAGATGACGACCTTTCCGGGATCGTCGAATTCGACGGCGAGGACATCTTGCACAAGCACGCGCCGCGACTCGATGGCGTTGAACAAGAGCGCGTTGGCCTCGATCTCCTTGCGCAATTCCGCAATATCGTCCTGATGCTGCTTGATCTTGCTTTCGATTACCGCCGGCGGGCCGCCTTCGGTGCGCGCGGCGTCGGTCAGGAACACGATATCGACTTTGTCGAGCTTGGATGTCTTGCGCACCGTGCCGATGTTTTCACGCGTCCGGTCGATTGCCGTGTTGACGTTTCCGGCTTCGGCCGTGGTCTTGGCCTCTTCCTGCTTGACCTCCGAGCCGACAATGCGGTTGACGGTCTCCGTGCTTTCAAGCCCCTGCGCCTTCAGGCCGGCAACAGGACCGGCCGCCGCCAGGAACGCCATTGCGGCGACGGTCTGAAACCGTCTTTGGGCCGAAAAAGGAGTGATCGCCATCGCTCGCTCCTGAGGGAATTCGTTTCGGGGCGCGGTTCAGCGCGAATGCAACAAAACGAATCCCGCCCCGCGAAGGTTCCCGTCCCGATGCGGCAGGCGGACCGGATACCGGCCCGCCCAACCCGTCTGTCAGCTGGCCTTCTTGGTGATCAGGGTCAGCGCGCCATTGGGTTCCATGCTGGCCGCGATGACCTGCGCCGAGCTGAGTCCCTTGGCCTCAAGCGCGGACTTCACCTTGGGCGTGGCGTCGATCGAGCTGCGCAGTTTCTTCAAGCCGTCGTCGCCACGCTGGGCGATCACCTGGTTGACCTGCGTCTGGGTGTCCTTTGGCAGTTCCGTGATGTCGACGATATTGACGCTCTGGATCGTCGGTACGGCCGGCTGCGCTTGGGGAGTGGCCGGAGCGGGCGTGGTCGGCGCCGGCGCTGGCTGCTGCTGGGCACCGGCGGCGCCCGCCAGCATCAGGGTAGCGGCAGCGGCAAGAACTATGGTTTTGCGCATGGATTTTCCTTTCCATCGATTGGCAAACGGTCGTTTTGGGGTGACCCCCTAACCTCAAACGCCAAATGGGATCAGAAGGTGTCGCCCAGTGGGTCATTGCGTGACCATTGGATGGCGGCAATGTGCCGGAATTCAACCAAACCGCATCTCGGCAAACCGCATCTCGGCAAACCGCATTTCGGCAAACCTCATTTTGGGAGCAATCGCTGATGGCCAGAATTACCCGTGCCGCCTATGCGCAAATGTACGGCCCGACGGTCGGCGACAAAGTGCGGCTTGCCGACACGGAACTGTTCATCGAGGTCGAGAAGGATCTCACCATCCATGGCGAAGAGGTAAAATTCGGCGGCGGCAAGGTGATCCGCGACGGCATGGGCCAGAGCCAGGTTTCGCGGGCGCAAGGCGCGGTCGACACCGTCATCACCAATGCACTGGTGGTCGATGCCGGCGCCGGCATCTTCAAGGCCGATATCGGTCTCAGGGACGGGCGGATCGCGGCAATAGGCAAGGCGGGCAATCCGGACACGCAAGATGGGGTCACCATCATCATCGGCCCCGGCACCGAGATCATCGCCGGCGAAGGCAAGATCCTGACCGCCGGCGGCTTCGACGCGCATATCCACTTCATCTGCCCGCAGCAGATCGAGGAAGCGCTGATGAGCGGCATCACCACCATGCTCGGGGGCGGCACCGGCCCGGCGCACGGCACGCTGGCGACCACCTGCACGCCGGGGCCTTGGCACATGGCGCGCATGATCCAGTCCTTCGATGCCTTCCCGATGAACATCGGCCTGTCGGGCAAGGGCAATGCGTCCCTGCCCGCAGCGCTCGAGGAAATGGTGCTGGGGGGCGCGTGCTCGCTGAAGCTGCATGAGGACTGGGGCACGACGCCGGCGGCCATCGACTGCTGCCTTTCGGTCGCCGACGAGTACGACGTGCAGGTGATGATCCACACCGACACGCTGAACGAATCCGGCTTTGTCGAAAATACGGTGGCGGCGATCAAGGGCCGCACCATCCACGCCTTCCACACCGAGGGTGCCGGCGGCGGCCACGCGCCCGACATCATCAAGGTCTGCGGCTTGCCCAACGTGATCCCGTCCTCGACCAATCCAACGCGGCCCTACACGGTCAACACGCTGGCCGAGCATCTCGACATGCTGATGGTCTGCCATCATCTCTCGCCGTCCATCCCGGAAGACATCGCCTTTGCCGAAAGCCGCATCCGCAAGGAGACCATCGCGGCGGAAGACATTTTGCACGACATCGGCGCCTTCTCGATCATCTCGTCAGACTCGCAGGCCATGGGCCGTGTCGGCGAAGTGGCGATCCGCACCTGGCAGACCGCCGACAAGATGAAGCGCCAGCGCGGCTCGCTGCCGCAGGAGACCGGCAACAACGACAATTTCCGGGTCCGCCGCTACATCGCCAAATACACGATCAATCCGGCCATCGCGCATGGGCTGTCGAAGGATATCGGCTCGATCGCGGTCGGCAAACGCGCCGATCTGGTGCTGTGGAACCCGGCCTTCTTCGGCGTCAAACCGGATATGGTGCTGATCGGCGGCATGATTGCCGCCGCCCCGATGGGCGACCCAAACGCCTCGATCCCGACGCCGCAGCCGATGCACTACCGGCCGATGTTCGGCGCCTATGGCAAGGCCAGGACCAACTCGTCGGTGACCTTCGTCTCGAAAGCCGCGCTGGAATCGGGCCTGCATGGCAGGCTGGGCGTCGACAAGCAGTTCGTCGCCGTCGAAAACACCCGCGGCGGCATCGGCAAGCATTCGATGGTGCTCAACGACGCCACGCCGCATATCGAGGTCGATCCGGAAACCTACGAGGTCCGTGCCGACGGCGAGCTTTTGACCTGCGAGCCGGCAACGGTGCTGCCGATGGCGCAGAGGTATTTTCTGTTTTGAGGCCAATATGCCGACCGAAACTCGTGAATTTGGTCAGATGTGCCTGAGGAGACGCGCTTCTCACCCGTGCGCCCAGAAAAGCGCACGCACTTTGTCAGCTGTCGGCGCTGTCGGCACAAAACCGTACACGGTTTGTCAACACCGAGATCGAGAACGTGTCGTTGGATGGCCTTGATCGACCTGCATTCTCTGCTTCCAACTTGGAAATCTGGCGCCTTTGGCGCAATATAAGCTGCATGAACAAGATTTTTCGAAAACAGCAATTGACGCCCTATGAGGCCGATTATGCTCAGTGGTGCGCCGAACAGGGCGCGCTGTTGCGCGAAGGTCGTCTGTCCGACCTCGACCGCGAGAACCTTGCCGAGGAGATCGAGAGCTTGGGGCGGAGCGACAAAAGGGAAATTGCGAGCAGGCTTGGCACCTTGATCCTTCATTTGCTCAAATGGGGATTTCAGCCTGAGCAGCGCAAGACTGGATGGCTGCTCACAATCCGTGAGCAGCGACATCGGATTGAAAACCTGCTCGATGAAAGTCCGAGTCTGAAGGCGTATCCGGCGCAGATGCTCGGACGAGAGTTCAAGATAGCAAGATTAAAGGCGCTAGACGAAACCGGCTTGAGAGATCGCGATTTCCCTGTTGATTGTCCATACGCGATCAGGGAAATTCTAGACCATGACTATTTTCCAGGTACGCCGTGGTCTTCGGATAAACTTATTCGCGAGTAGCCGAGAAGTGGCCCGTCGCAGATATTTCATCGCGTCGTGAGCATTAGTATCCACCCCATGGCCACCGAAATCGCTTCCGCCCACGACATCTTTCCGCACATCCGCATCGTCATGGGCATGGTGATCGGGCTGGGCGTCGCCCGCCTGCTGTCGGGGGTAGCGCGCATCGTCCAGCATCCAGGCCAGTACCGGCTCTATCCCGTGCATCTGGCCTGGGTCGCCTCGGTGCTTTTGATGCTGGTGCACTTCTGGTGGTGGGAATTCGGTCTCTACGCCATCGAGACATGGACCTTCGGCAAGTACCTGTTCATCATCTTCTATGCGATCACGCTGTTCCTGCTCTGCGCCCTGCTGTTCCCGGATTCGATGCTGGACTACACAAGCTACGAGGATTTCTTCTATTCGCGCCGGGCCTGGTTCTTCGGCCTGCTGGCGGCGACCTACCTGCTCGATGTGATCGACACGCTGCTGAAAGGGCCGGAGCATTTCGCCCGCTTCGGCAGCGAATACCTGTTCCGCACGCCGGTCTTCGTCGCGCTCTGCGTTGTCGCTATCCTGGTGCGCGATCGCCGCTTCCACATCACCTTTGTCGCGGCGGCGCTTATCTATCAGATATCGTTCATCCTGCGGCTCTTCGACACCATCGTCTGAGCGGGCGCGATGGTCTAGATTGCTCGGGAAAGGCAGGGTTCACCTATGTACAAGGCCGTCGGATCGCGTGGATCCCGGGTCAGCCGCGTTCTCTGGATGCTCGAGGAACTCGGGCAGCCCTATGAATTCGTCGAGGTCAAGCTGCGCTCGCCGGAAGCCTATGCGCTCAACCCGTCGGGCAAGGTGCCGATCCTGATCGATGGCGAGCTGACCGTGACGGACTCGGCGGCGATCTGCGTCTATCTTTCGGACAAACACGGGGATCCATGAAATGAAGCTCAACCTCAACACCGACTTCACCAAATTCCCGCGTGCCGTTTCCGTGCTGACCGCCGGCAATGCCGGAACCACAGCGCCATCCGGTCGGGCCGTGCTCGCCCATGACGAGCGGCATCTGCGCCGCCGCGCCATCGAACTTGCCGACGGCAGCAAGGTGCTGGTCGACCTGCCCGAGCCCGTCGCCCTGAACGATGGCGACCGGCTGGTGCTGGAGGATGGCGGCCATATCGAGATCATCGCGGCGCCGGAAGAGGTCTATGACATCCGGGCTCGTGACACCGTGCACCTGGCCGAACTCGCCTGGCATATCGGCAACCGTCATCTCGCGGCCAGCATCGAGGCCGGGCGCATCCTCATCCTGCGCGACCATGTCATCAAGGCGATGCTGGAAGGGCTCGGCGCCACGGTGACCGACGTTTCCGAGCCGTTCAAGCCGGTGCGCGGCGCCTATTCCGGCCATGGTGGGCAAAGCCACGATCACGGCCATGCGCATGCCCATAGCCACGCCGAGACGCATTCTCACGCGCACAGCGAATCGCATTCCCATTCGCACGATCACGCCGGCCACCACCACGACCATGACTGACCAGCCTTCGAACATAGCGCTCTTGCGGCTGATGGCGTGGTTGTCGCCGGCCTTTCCGGTCGGCGGCTTTTCCTACAGCCACGGCCTCGAGCGCGCGGTGCATGACGGGCTGATTGCCGATGCCGAGAGCCTCGCCTGCTGGCTGGAAACGCTGGTCGAGATGGGCTCGGGCTGGAACGACGCGGTGCTGTTCGCCGAAAGCTGGCGGCGAGCACGCGGCACCGGTGATCTGGATGAAGTAGCCGCGCTCGCCGAGGCGCTGGCCGGCTCGCGTGAACGCCACACCGAGACCATGCTGCAGGGTGCCGCCTTCCTCAAAGCGGCGGCGGCCTGGCCAAATCCGGTGCTGCAGCGCTTGCCGGCCGAGTGCGCCTATTGCGTCGCCGTCGGCGCCATTGCCGGCGGCAATTCAATTGCACTTCGGGATGCGCTGTCCGCCTTCCTGCAGACCTTTTTCTCCAACCTCGTCCAGGCCGCGATCCGGCTCGGCGTCGTAGGCCAAAACAGGGCAACCACCCTGCTTGCCGGCTTCGAGCCGCTGGCCGTTGCGACCGCGGCCCGCGCCGCGCGCTCGACGCTGGATGATCTCGGCGGCTGCGCCTTCGTCTCCGACGTCATGGCGATGAAGCACGAAACCCAGTATTCGCGATTGTTCCGCTCATGATCACCCTCGCCTTCGCGCTTTCGACCGTTCTGCTGCTGATCACCGCGCTACACGTCTATTGGGGCCTTGGCGGCATCTGGCCGGGCAAGGATGCGGCCTCCTGCGCCCGTGCCGTGGTCGGCTTTCGCGGCGTCGACGAGATGCCGACGCCGTTCGCCAGCTTTGCCGTTGCCGCGTGCCTATGCCTGGCGACGCTGTGGCCGCTGGCGCTCATAGGCGTCTTTGCCTCGCCGTTTCCCAGGGAAGGCCTCGCCGCCACGTCGCTGCTCATCGGGCTGGTGTTCCTGGGGCGCGGCATCGCCGGCTTTACGCCGTGGTGGCGGCGGCTGGCGCCTGAACAGCCTTTCGCGCGGCTCGATGTCCGTTATTATTCGCCGCTGTGCCTGCTGATCGGGCTCGGCTTTGCCATCCTCGCCATCACGGAGTTTCCCGCATGACCCAGACAAATGGCCCGCTGCGCGTCGGCATTGGCGGCCCGGTCGGTTCCGGCAAGACGACGCTGACCGAAAAGCTATGCAAGGCGCTGCGTGACGAATTCTCGATCGCCGTCGTCACCAACGACATCTACACCAAGGAAGACGCCATGATGCTGGCGCGGCTGCAGGCGCTGCCCGAGGATCGCATCATGGGCGTCGAGACCGGCGGCTGCCCGCACACCGCGATCCGCGAGGATGCCTCGATCAATCTGCAGGCGATCGCCGAGATGAACAGGAAATTCCCGGATCTCGACATCGTCTTCATCGAATCCGGCGGCGACAACCTCGCCGCCACCTTCTCGCCGGACCTTGCCGACCTGACGCTCTATGTCATCTCGGTCTGCCAGGGCGAAGAAATCCCGCGCAAGGGCGGGCCGGCGATCACCCGCTCCGACTTCCTGGTGATCAACAAGAGCGATCTGGCGCCTTACGTGAACGTCAACCTCGATGTCATGGAGAGCGACGCCGGCCGCATGCGCGGCAAGCGGCCGTTCGGCTTCACCGACCTGTCGCGCGGCAAGGGGCTGCAGGCGGTGATCGATTTCATCGTCGAGCATGGCGGGCTGCGTACCGTCGTCGCGGCCGACACGGCAGCGTGAGATAGCCGTCCCTGCACCAACCAAAACCGGTTGCGGGCATGGGCTGGCCACGGCATTCTTGCCAAAACCGGAGGATTTTAGGATGAGCATCGCCCGTCTGCAGAAGGAAACGCTGACCAACCTGCCCTTCCATGAGGAGCGTGTCGATCTCGCCTGTGCCTTTCGCTGGACGGCGCGGCTCAACATGCACGAGGCAGTTGCCAATCATTTTTCGCTGGCCGTCAATGACGACGGGACGCGGTTCCTGATGAACCCTAACCAGGTGCATTTCTCGCGTATCAAGGCGAGCGACCTTTTGATGATCGACGCCAACGATCCAGAAACGCTCTCCGGTCCCAATGCGCCGGACCCGACGGCGTGGGGCCTGCATGGCGCCATCCATCGCAATGTGCGCCACGCGCGCTGCGTCATGCATGTGCACTCGATCCACGCCACGGTGCTGGCGTCGCTCGCCGATTCTCGCCTGCCGCCGATCGACCAGAATTCGGCGATGTTCTTCAACCGGCATGTCGTCGACGCCCACTATGGCGGGTTGGCCTTCGAGGAAGAGGGCGAGCGCTGTTCGCAGCTTCTCGTCGATCCCAAGGTCAAGGTGATGGTGATGGGCAATCACGGCGTGCTGGTCATAGGCGATACGGTCGCCGATGCCTTCAACCGCATGTTCTACTTCGAGCGTGCCGCCGAGACCTACATCAAGGCGCTGTGGACCGGCCGCCCGCTGCGCACGCTATCCGATGCGATCGCCGAGAAGGCGGCAAGCGAGATGGACGACTATCCCGGCCAGGCCGAACGCCATCTCAGCGAGCTGAAGGCGATCCTCGACGAGCAGGAACCGGCCTACCGGAATTGAGGGCTGGTTCTGGGCTGGATCTAGCGCCCGTTTCGTCGAAAGAAGAAACTTTCAACGTCGCGCCGCCCCTCATCGCCCTGCCGGGCACTTCTCCCCGTATAGTGACCTATCGGATTCACACATCTTTCTGCGGCGGCTAAAGAAACGTGAAATCAAAGACTTAAGTGAGGGCGATGTCGTCATGATCCCTTGGCGGCGCTAGGATGCAGGCGTTGAAAATGCTGGCATTTTTGACCTACCGTCCATGAGCGGAAAGAGATGTGTGAATGCCATAGATAGATACCTATCGTATTCACGCATCTCTGTTGCGTTTTGCGATGAAGGTCGATTCTGTGTCGGTGAGAAGATCGATGGAGGTGTCGATGACCGGGATCGAGTACGGGCTGGGGCGATTTGGCGATCGCCGCCTGGAAAAAGGGGGGCCTGCTTGCATCGGGCGCTGGTGGCGCGGCCTGGATCGTGTATCCGTCGGCTTGGCGGCAAACGGGCGTCCGAAATGCAATTCACGCGGCTTCTGCGCAACCCCTCGGTAACGGCGGCAGAGATGTCGCTCCATGCTGGAAGGCTGACCGGACGGCGCGTGGCCGGTCGCCATGTCGTTGCGGTGCAAGACACCTCGGAGTTGGTGCTGGGCAGCCGACGGGCGCGAGCCGGCTATGGCCCGGTCGGCAAGGGCAACGTGGCGGGCCTGCTGCTGCACCCGGTGCTGGCGTTGGAGGCCGGCACTGGGGCGCTGCTGGGCCTGGTCTCGATGCAGGTCTGGAACCGCAGCGGAGGTGAATTGGCGCCGCAACGCAAGCGGGTGACGGCCGACAAGGAATCGCAGCGCTGGATCGACGCAACAAGGCAGGCCGGCGCGGTTCTGGATGGTGCGGCCAGCATCACCATGGTGTCGGACCGCGAGAGCGACTTTTACGAACTCTTCGCGGAGCGCCCGCCCAATGTCGAGCTGATCGTGCGGGCCTGCCAGAACCGGCGGATCGAGGCGCCGCAAGAAGGGCCGGACTTGCTGCTCGCCTTCATCGACGCCCAGCCCGAGCAAGGCCGCTTTGCCGCGACCATCCCCGCCGCGCCCGGGCGACGCGCGCGAGACGCCGAACTTGCGCTGCGCTTCGCCCCGGTGACGGTGCGCCGACCGCTCAATGGAGCCGATCCGGCGTGCCCGAGACGGTCGGTTTGACACTGGTCGATGTTCGCGAGGTGTCGAAACCGCAATATGGCAGCGAACCGGTGCATTGGCGGCTGCTGACCACCCACTGTGTCGCCACCGAGGTCGAAGAGCGCAGGATCGTCGACCTCTACCGGTCGCGCTGGACCATCGAGGAGTTCTTCCGCACCCTCAAGACGGCAGGCTTCGATATCGAGGCCGCCGACATCGGCGATCCGCACGCCATGATCAACTTCGTCGCCGCTGCGACGATCGCCGCCGTCACCATCAAGCAACTCGTGCAGGCTCGCGACGGCAATACCGATCAGCGCCTCGGTGATGCTTTCGAACCGGACGACCGACTCATTCTCGAAGCCGTCTCAGCCAAGCTCGAGGGCAAGACCGAGCGACAACGCAATCCCCATCCCAAAGGCTCTCTGGCCTTCGCCGCCTGGGTCATCGCCCGCCTGGGCGGCTGGACCGGCTACTACGGCAAGCCCGGCCCAAAGGTCATGCGCATCGGCCTCGCCGAATTCTGGGCCATCAAATACGGCGCCAACCTCGGACTGCGAAATGTGTGAATCCGATAGATTACTATAACGGGGAGTTGAGGGAGTGGTCCGCGAAGCGGACGAAAAGCCAATTGCTTGGCTTTTCGAACGACGACCGCCCGGCAGGGCGATGAGGGGCGGCGCCGCCCAGGGCTTCGAATCCAGGTTAGTGCGCCGGGAGACCGGCAAGGAGTAGGTGGTGAGAGTCCACTGCGATGAAGGAGTAGCGATCCACATCGGCCCCGAGCCGTGCGCAGGCTTCCGCGAGGATGTCGGCGAAGCGTCGGTAGGGGAGCGTATAGGCCAGCCATTGAGCCACGAAAGGATTCTGATCCCGGATGCCGACGCCGTTAACCTGGCGGAAGGCAAAACGGACGGGCGCGATTTCGCGAGCACCTGGACGATCCGGCGTGGTCTGAGCCCCTGGCATGTGCGGAAGCTCCTTGTACGGGAACCGGGAGATCTCTGGATCGGCCATCTACCCCAAAACTACGGGTGGATGGTCCGCAACGGGAAGGCGAGGAGCCGTAGCCGTTGATGCACGATCCAGAGAAGTCTGACTCCGGCATAGTAGCTGTGAAGCCGATGAACAAAGCCGGGCAACCGGCGGCGGAGCCGGTGGAGCCAAGGCCGGGGACCAAGGGGAACGCGGAACAGCAACACATGCACCGGACACAGAGCCGGGCTCGCATGTCCCAGTCGCTGGACCGCGTACGGAAAGCCGCAAGGCTGAGGAAGAAGGATCGGTTCACCGCGCTCTTCCACCATATCAATGTCGACACGCTGCGGACGGCGTTCTATGCGCTCAGGCGCAAGGCCGCTCCCGGGGTAGATGGCATGACGTGGCAGGACTACGAGGCAGACCTCGAGCTTCGGCTCAACGATCTGCAAGAACGGGTTCATCGGGGTGCGTACCGACCGCAACCAGCTCGCCGGACGTTTATACCGAAGGCGGATGGAAAGCAGCGGCCGCTGGCGATCGCAGCTCTGGAAGACAAGATCGTCCAAGGGGCAACCGTCATGGTGCTCAACGCCATCTATGAAGGCGACTTCCGCAGCTTCTCCTACGGGTTCCGACCCGGAAGAGGACCGCATGATGCATTGGATGCACTGTGCGTAGCAATCAGAACGCGGAAGGTGAACTGGATTTTAGACGCCGACATCCAGAACTTTTTCGGGGCGGTCAGCCAGGAATGGCTGGTTCGCTTCGTTGAACATAGGATCGGCGACAAGCGCATCATCCGCCTGATCCGCAAATGGCTCAAGGCGGGCATTCTCGAAGATGGGATCGTGACTGTAGAGGACAGGGGAACGGGTCAAGGGTCGGTGATTTCGCCGCTGCTGGCCAATATCTACCTTCACTATGTCTTCGACCTTTGGGCTCAGCGCTGGCGACAGCGCGAGGCCACCGGCGATATGATCATTGTGCGCTATGCCGATGATGCAATCGTCGGCTTCGAGCGCGAGGGCGACGCTCGTCGTTTCCTCGATGCGATGCGTGCGAGGCTTGAGGAGTTTGCGCTGTCGTTCCATCCGGACAAGACCCGCCTGATTGAGTTCGGCCGCTTCGCGGCGGTCGACCGCAAGCAGCGCGGGCTCAGCAAGCCGGAGACCTTCGCGTTCCTGGGGTTCACGTTTATCTGCGGAACATCGCGCCAAGGGCGTTTCCTGCTTAAAAGGAAGACCCGACGTGATCGCGTGAGAGCGAAGCTCAAGGACATCAAGGTGGAACTGCGGCGGCGCATGCATTGGCCGATCCCCGAACAGGGGAAATGGCTGAGGCAGATCGTGACAGGCCACTTCGCCTACTACGCGGTTCCAACGAACAGCCGGGCGCTCTCGGCGTTCCGGCACCATGTGACCGATCTGTGGCGGCGCACGCTTCGGCGACGCAGCCAACGAGACGGCTTCACCTGGGACCGCATGACGAAGCTGGCCGGCGCATGGCTTCCCAACCCGCATATCCTTCATCCGTGGCCCGACGAGCGCTTCGCCGTGGAGAACCACCCAAGGTAGGAGCCGAGTGCCTGAATTGGGCTCGCTCGGATCTGTGCGGGGGGCGCAGGGAAACCTGCGTCCCTACCGCGAAACGGCAAAGCCCTCCCAGCAGGGTCTCGAGATATCTGGTGTCCCATCCGGCGCGTTTGCGGCGGAGTTTGATGGATTTCTTGTCTGCTACGGCTCGGACGAGATTGATGGCGA
>NZ_JAMYLL010000075.1:0-18495 GCF_040318045.1 Mesorhizobium sp. M1338
CGCCCCCCCCCGCCCCCCCCCCCCCCCCCCCCCCCCCCCCCCCCCCCCCCCCCCCCCCCCCCCCCCCCCCCCCCCCGCCCCCCGCGCGCCCCCCCCCCCCCCCCCCCCCCCCCCCCCCCCCCCCCCCCCCCCCCCCCCCCCCCCCCCCCCCCCCCCCCGGCCGGGGGGACCGGTTCAATGAACCGGCCGCCCGCCTGTGTATGGGCAGTATTCGCCGATCGCGTCGACTTCGTGGCCGTCGAGGTCGTCGGCAGGAAGAACGCCGTATTCGTTGTCATCGACCCTGAACAGGGTGACCGGCGTCATCAGGGTACGAGCGAGGTTCCAGGCGTGGCTCTGAGCGAGGCTGAGTTCGTGCGACATTTGTTTGGCTCCTTGGTCGCGAGGACCATTCCCCGCTCGACAGGCGCCCGTCGGGCCCAGCCCGGACCGCGATCATCGCGATGGCGAAGCCTTGAGTGACGGCACGCTTGCGTAGTCCGACCCGAAGCGGGTTGATCGGCAAGGTCCGGGCTGGAACAAGGGAATTAAGCCGAAAGAGCGGGAAATGGGCTCTGCACAGGAGCAAGTCACTCGCCACGAAACCTCGCGGATTCATGCCTGCGGCACTTGCGGCTGACTTATGCTGGCTTCGTCAAGGTTTAGGCGAAAAAACCGTTCTTCCTGTTCCGACGATCCCGCCACGATGGTGGCGTCCGCACAAAGAACCGCATCCGGGCAACACCCTGACCGACGAGAATACGAGAAGCCCATCAAGCCTGATCGGGCTGACCGCCGATAAGTTGTCGCCTAGGGTTGGCGGTGAAGGAGCTGCAGAAGCCGCCTTCCAGGTCGCTGTATCCCGATCAAATCACGCTTCGCTCGGTAGCTGCCCCTCGAGGAGCGCGGAGGCTATCTCGTCCTTAGTCCAGCCGGATCCGCCGAGTGCCGAACCAATTGCTGGAGGGCCGGCTCCAGGCGAACTGGCATTGGAGGCCGCGTCCTGATGGTCGACCGGGCAGCTTGGTTGCACGACAGCAATGTTTGATGCTTCATTCAGGCCATGGGCTCTCGCCCCCTCCTTTAGCCAAACCAGGCGCGCCAGCTCACGCGTTCTTCGTGCGCGACTCGGCAACCGCCTTATCTGTCGACCAGCTGCTCCAGCGATCCCGCGCGTTCCAACTCCTTAAAGAAAATGACGCGGCGTGACGCTGCCCAGCCCGTGCATCTGGGCCAGGTTCCACACATACGCATAGTCGACCATCAATTCGGTTCGAGGCGAGGCCTTGGACGGTTTAGGCGCGGTCAGGATGCCGCCGCCCACCAGCCGATCGGCCCTCTCTATGAGTCGGCGCACCCTCGATGTCGACAAGTCATGTAGCTGCGCCAGGTCGGCGAAGCGCTTGCCCTTCAGGAACCTTATACCAGGGTGGTTCCTACCGACGGTCGGGGTACCCCCCCAACAGCCCCGCAGTTTTCCAGCATCATGCCGCTCGTTCATCCAGTTGTTCGCGCCCCCTGCAAACCCTAACCTGGCAAATCGGCTCTTGGAAGACTACGTCTTGGCCCAGTGCGTACGTCGCTGGACCTGAAAGTGACTTTGGAGCTGAATACGTCGAAAAGTTCCAGACTTTAAGCCTGACTTTTGCGTCTGATACTTGCGAAAGCTTTCTACGCGATTTCAGCGAGCAGTGACGCCCGCTGCAAACTTAGCACTTGCGCGACGAGGCGGGAGGCGTCCGAAAGAGAACCGGCCAACCGAGTAATGATTGTTTGCCCAACTGCAACTGCGCGAGCCGTTCTCCCTGACTCAGGCGCCCCTATGTAGGTGCGTCGTTGCTTGCGTCGGGGCATCTTCGCTGTGCCTGCAATCAGGGAACTGATTGCATCCGTGAAACACCGTCGCGTTCCTGTTGCGCTTCTCGACCATTTGGCCCACCAGACAAACGGGGCATTGACGCAAGGCAGCGCCTTCGATCGTCTCGTAGCGCACCTCATCCCGGCTATCTCGCAAAGTTCCCGGATATAGCGGGACGGCTGGCGGACGTTGGTGATGAGATATACGCCCCGGCTGGCGCGCGTGAGTGCGACGTAGAACAGGCGTCGTTCTTCAGCATAGGCGAAGGTTTCAGGCTGAGGAATGACCAGGTTGAGCAGTTCATCGTCCTCAATGCGGCTCGGCACGCCATAATCGCCTTCACTCACATCAAGCAGAACCGTGTAGTCCGCCTCAAGCCCTTTGGCCCGATGAAAGGACTGGCCCGACACCTCGATATTGGCGAAGGAGGGTGGGATCCCGCCGAACGGATCGAGCAGATTGTACCGCCATAGAACCAGCACTTTGAGTTTTGCGTCTGGTTCGCTGCGCCACTGCTCGGCGATGCTCCCCAGGGCGATGTCGAGCCGTTCGAGCAGGCGATGGCAAGCCTGGGCGAATTCAGGCCTGCCGCGTTCGTCATCAATGGGAATGACCCGAATCGACCGCGGAACCGCAGGCCGTGTCGAACGAACCGATTTCGTGATCTGTTCGGGATTACGCTGGACGAATGTCGCGGCCGTCTCGGCAATAAGCTGATTGCAGCGATACGTCTGTTCCAGGCGTCCCTGCCAGCTTGCCCCAAAATTGGCCTCGAACTGCGTGAAGATCGTGATGTCCGATCCGGCAAAGCCATAGATCGACTGCCAGTCGTCTCCGACTGCGAACACTTTGGTGAACGCCGTCTGCTGCTTGAGCGCCTTGATGAGGTTGGCGCGCGGCTCGGAAATGTCCTGAAACTCGTCGACGAGGATCAGGGAATAGGGACTCTGATATTGCCCGGTCTCGACCAGCCGGACCGCATCGGCGATCATTGAATCGAAGTCGATCCGCCGGGATTCTTCGAGTTTTTGCGAATAGCCCTTCGTGATCATCCACACGACGCGGGCATAGAGCTTCGCGCGCTGCTTGTCGTGCAGGGTCTTGGCGCGCTCGAGCAGCATATCGAGCGTCAGATGGCTGGCGCGAATATGCTTGATGCAGGTGGATATGAGCTTGTGATAGTGCTTGATGACCACAGGCTCGATCGCCTCGGTGATCTCGGCATAGCTCTTGCGCTCCAACGGAACCGCGCGCCGGGCCAGTTCTGCCTCGAGTGTGCTGAGGAGGGTCTCGTCGCTGGCCTGGGCTGAAGTCGTCTCGAAGAAATCGATCTCTTTGCGGCGATAGGCCTGACATTTTCTCTCGGCGTGCTGGACATAATCCGCAAAGGGTGACGTCCCATCGGCGTTGAGCGCGAAATGCTCATGCACCGTGTCGGTCAGCGGATAGTAGAAATCGGGATTCAGATGGCGAACCGTGCCGTCATCCTCCTCAACCGCAAGCTGCCGCTCGTATTCGAATGCGACGGAATGCAGCCACAGCCAGTTGACGATCTTCTGCTCCTGCAGCGATTTGACGATCACTCCGGCAAGCGAGCCGATCGTGGCTTCGCCCTTCCTGAGCCGATCCGAAGACATAGCGACGGTAGTCAGCCTCGGTGTCGAAAACCTCGGCCGGGATGTCCCCCTTGGGATGCACCACGAGCAGGTCGCACCACAATTGCGCGAATTCCGGATTGGTCTCGACAAGGCTCTGGATGATCTCTTCAATGACCCTGGCTTCGCCGGCGGGATGATCCACCCAGTTGGCAAGCCGGGGCGGACGTCCTTCGACCTCCTTAATGATGCCCCGTCCAAGCGCGTGAAACGTCGTGACGCGGCACTCCAGGGCGGAACGAAGCCGGCAGGGAGGCCTTGAGCCCGGTCGGCATCAATTGTGGATCCAGAAGCGGGTGAGAAAGTGCGGCAGCAACGCTGCCGGGCACGCTGGCGATGGCCCGGCCGAGATCTGCCTGCGCGAGATATTGTCTGCTGCCTTCGGTGATCTCCCGAAGCCTGGCATCGACATCGAGCAAATGATCCGTCTCTGTGCCGATGAGGTCGAAGAGGTGGGTGTTGACGAACGCATGAACGTCTGCGGCCAGTTGCTCGGACGCGTCCCCCGACATACCCGACAAATTGTCCGTCCTGCCGCGTGCGCGGATGCCGACGGTATGCCACAGCAGCGCTTTGCTGGTCGAAATCGACACGATATCGAGGCAGCTGAGATCAACATCGCCACCTTGACTCAGCCCAATGCGCCCGGACAGCTTGGGGTCCAGGGTCAGCTTCCATTTTCCGGAAGGAAACATCCGCGCAAGGAAACCAGGGCGGTATGTGCGCGCACGGCCAGATAGCAATTTACTCACATTCCATATGTCCGGTAAAACTGGGCTCCCAAGGAACTGATTATCATCAACATATTGTGATGTTCCAAACCATCGCGTTCAATCGAAATGAATGTTCGCGGAGACGCTGTCGCGACCACAGGTCTGTCCTGCGATCTCGAGTCATCCTGGCATTGGCCAGCCAGTGAGCTGTTCCGCCGGCACCTCGGCGGCTCGCGGCCCTAGGAGGACGCCATCGAAGAGAATTCTATCCGGCTCGATCGAGGCGCGCGAGCAGATCGGCACAGACTTCCGCCTTGTTCCAGGAGGTGGCTTGGCGCCGACTGCCTTGTAGGCGGCATCGATGAACTTTCGTTGAGGCCCAACAAACTCCTCGTCTTGGAAATGCCGTGCGCCGCCTTCCAGCCTATTACGGAGGCGGAATTCGCGGCCGAGATCGCTGCGGTCACTCATGCGGGCATCCTACCGCTGTTCATGCGCGTCGCTATGATTTGTATTCCCTGAACCCGTCCGTCAGTTGCTTGAACGACTTCGGGCCGTATTTTCCGAAACTCTCCCCGTCAACATAAACAAAATCGTAAGCCACGTCGGACTGCACCCGATTGATGTCCTCGCACCATTGTCTTAGCCGTTCCATCTTCAACGGCACGTCCAGGTCTTCCAGACCCTTGGTTTCGACAATGACGATGCGCTTGTCGGCCAGCTTCACCAGGAAGTCAGGGTAGTAGTTGGAAATGTTGCCGTCGGCGTTGATGTAATCGAGCTTGAAATTCACGGCAAAATAGTTCTTTGCGTAAGATACGACATCGGCGCAGGAATCAAGGAACCCAGCGAAAACTAGTTCCAGGTGGCTGTCGCCGATAATCCGGTTGAAGACGCTTTTCTTCGGCACTAGATAGCCCTGCTCCTTGGTGACGAAGGGGCGAGTCTGCCGCAGTTTGATGGTGTCACGGATTTCAGCATCGCCCTTGTCCTTCACGGTCAGGGCATTGATGGCTTTCTTGAAGTTCTCGATCATTGTTTTCGTCGCAGCCAGTTCGGACAGATTCCGCATGGTGTTCGGGCTGTCTAGATCGACCGTGCGGTCGAACAATTCGGATTGCACGAAGGTTTTGACCTTCCCGTAAAGCACGTCGTAGCCGCTGATCAACCGCAAGTCCTTCATCACGGTCTGGGTAAAATACCCCAGAACGCTGCGGTAGTCGGCAATCCCGGCTGTGTCGAGGATGGTGGTGTGCGTCACCGCCCCAGTCGTGATGTCCTTGAAGACAATCTCGCGCTGTTCTTCCTCGCTGAACGTACGGTAGGGGACATGCATATGGCCGAAGGCGGTTATGTCGAGATCGCCTAGGGACTTGTATTCGCGGTAAATACGCGGCGTCATCACCGGGATTTCAATGTCGAGGGCGTCGATGTCTTTCTTGTCGTTTTCGTTATCTATCTCAATGACAAGCGGGGTCTTGGGCTTGGTTCCCTCGCCCATCGCCTTGCGCTCAAGCTCAACGCCCTCCGCTTGGATTGACTCGACAAATTCCATGAAGGCGTCGGTGCCGACGACGCTGACATATTCCTCGATGCCGCCGGGATACATTTTGCGCAGGCCGCGTCCCAAAGTCTGCTCAGGGAGGATGTTACTCTTGGCAGCATAGGAGCGCAGGCCGACAATGGTCGTGACGTTGCGCACGTCCCAGCCTTCTTTCAGCATTAGGACCGACACGATGGCCTTGCAGGGGCTGGCTGGATCGTCGATCTCGTTCGCTTGCTTGCGTAGCGCCTCCAGCTCCTCCTTGGCCTTGCCAGAAGCAGATTCCGAGATTTCGCCGTTGTTCTTGGTGTGGATGACCAGCGTTGCGTCGCCAGCCAACTCCGCGTAGTGGCCGCGTAGATAGTCCGCAACGTCGTCGCAGTTGCGGGTGTCATCCGTCATGATGAACAGGATGGCTTTCTTGCCAAGTTTCTCGTGTTCGGCATACGCCTTTCGCCATTCGATCACGCCCAGGTCGATATAATCAGCGTATTTCTCGGTATATTTTGCGCTCTGGCGCTCTGAAAGTTTGGTTCGGCTTGCCGCGTCCGGTAGTACGGGGTGCTTGACGACGTTCTGCGAAATGGCCTCGACCAGCGGATAGTCTGCCACGGTCTGCACGAAAATCGCGCCGTTGCTGTGCTTCGGCGTCGCCGTCACATCGACCTGCAAGGACAGTGCGGCTCCCTTTTGCAGGAGCCGGTTGTGGATATCCTCAATCGACTTGAACCAAGCAAGGCGCGAGTCATGAATATGATGAGCTTCGTCGTTCAGCACCAACAGTTCGTCGATGTCGCGGACGATCATGCCAAGGTCCACCTTGGAATCCGTAGTAGCGCCCTTGGGCCGGGTGCCCAGAAAATAATCCATCGTGTTGTCGTCGTCGGGCGATGAGGGAATGTCCTCTCCCGCGTAAATCCGGTGAATGTTAGTGAGAAAGATATTGCCGGTCGGCTGCGTGATGCGCACCTCGTCCTGCACATGGAGCGTCAACTGGAAATCGTCACGCCAGTTACGGCCATCATATCCGTTGTCGGGGATGACCGGATCGTCGAAAAACAGCCGCAGCCCCTGAAAATCCTTGTAGATGCGATCCAGCACAATGATGTTGGGCGCAATCACCAGGAAGTTTCGGGCGAGCTTCGAATCCGGCTCGTAGAGCTTGTGGTAGAAACTCCAAGCCAGTGCCAGGCTAAGAACCTTAGTCTTGCCAGCGCCGGTCGCCATTTTGACGACGAAGCGCCGCCATGTCTCATCGAACATGCTCGCGGACACGACCCCGCTGCTGTCAAAGCGCATCAGGTCGAATTTGTCGGTCACCCCGGCAACGTCATAGAGATACACAATCGATTCAAGGGCTTCCCTTTGGGCGAAAAAATATTGAAACTCGGCCATATTGCCGTCAGCCTGCGGAACTAGATGTGGCGTCTTGAACCACCAGTTAAGCAGGCTCCGGCTGGTGGCGGATGCGCCGACGTAGCCACCGTTTCGAAAGTCCTTCACCTTCTGGCGCAATACCGCCACCAGCGGCGGCATGAGCTTGTCCATGCTGGTCTCACGCAAAGTCTCGTCGGCCGGAAACCACCGGATTGAGGGGTCGAGAATGGCGTGGGGATCGTTCGGGAAATCGGGATGCAGCGCCATTATTTCTTCGCTCCCACGGTCACTTCGGCAATCGTCATGGTGTCGTTGCCGAAGATGTCCACGACCTTGACGGCGATCTTGCGCCGCCCGGCCGGGCATTCGTGGAAGACACTTGTCAGTTCAAGCTTGCGATCCTTCTTGGTGCGGAAGGACTGCCATTCATTCTCGAAAATATAGTCGCCGGTCCACGCTTCCTCCCAGTCCCTGGTGTCGGGATTCTGGGTACGGATGATCTCCCGCTTGTTTTCGAAATCGAAGTCCACGGACCAGTAATCAATCCAATCGGCCCAATTCTGGGTCAGCGTTTCGCGGGTGACGATGCCGTCCTTGTCCTTGCTGACCTTAACGATCTGGCCCTTCTCGACGACGATCCTGCTGCCCTTGTCCTTGAGGGTAGCTTCGGCGTTGGCGATGGAATCTTGGGAATAGAACACGGAAAAATCGGTCAGTTCGACCGCGACACTACCGCCTTTGACGTGCGGCCTCACCTCGATGAACGACACGTCGTGGAATACGACCTGATTTTTCTCCACGGCCCGCTTGTCGAAAACATCCGCCGGAATGTATTTCGGCGCGATGTCGATGCCCTTGCCGCGCGCCTCGTCCAGGACGTTCGGGAACAGGCCCATTTCAAACTCGAATCCGAGAATATCGACCTTGGTGATATGCTTCTTTCGGCATTCGAGGATAATTTCCTCGACGAATAACCGCGACACCGGCATGTTGACCGGCCCGACGGCGACAAGCCGCCCGGCCCTCTTGCCGTGAAAACTGGCAAAACCGTCCGTCCGCTCGGCACGATAGGCCCGCAGAATGAGGTCAAGGAATGCCGCTTCTTTTTCCTCAAGTTGTTTCTGGCGCTGTTCCTCACGCAAGTTCGGGTTCACACCGACATAATGCTGGCGCTCGTACTTGCCGAGATTGAGGATTTCGAAGGCACGATAGTTCTTGCCGTCAGCCTTCAGCCCTCGTTGCACGCCAATCATGCGCTTGCGCGTTGTATGAACAGCAAATTTACCCAAATCGCTAGCGATCCACTTGCGATTTAACTTCTCAGCCACGGCTGCGGTCGTGCCTGAACCACAAAAGAAGTCCGCTATCAAATCACCCTCGTTGCTGCCAGCGGCAACGATCCGCTCCAAAAGAGCTTCTGGTTTTTGTGTTGGATAGTCGACCCGTTCATCGGCCTGCGAATTCGCTGGTGATATGTCGGAAAATACGTCGCCAACCGCTATCCCCGGCATTTCGTCCAAATAGCGTTTGTACCGCGGCACCGCGCCACTACTTGGTTGTACAATGCGGCCCTCAGCGACCAAAATGTCCATCTTCTCTTTGCTGTAGCGCCAGAACCTAGTGACCCCGAGAAGATCATATCTTGGATGTCCACGAGTTCCTGAGCCGGGTGCCGTGACATCCCACAGTCCAAATCTACGGCCATTTTGGTCTACATGAGGATACTTCGACTTCATGTATTCAGTGTCATATTCCGCGAACGGCTGGTTAAACGTCGGTCGTGACTGTGGATTTTTACGATAGTAAAACATAGTTTCGTGAATGCGTGGCCAATTAAATGCACCCTGCATGTAGTCATTCTTTGTTGTAGTTCTCTTCCAAATAATTTCATTCACAAAACTTTGCTTACCGAATATCTCATCCATCGCGAGCCGCATATAGCCTGCTAGCCGCCAATCGCAATGCAGGTAAATTGAGCCATGCTCATGCATGAGGTCACGCATCAGCACGAGTCGTTCGTAAATCATGCTTATGAAGCTATCGGAACCGCGACCCCACGTATCCCGATAGGCTATTTCTTCCAAAATATTTGGTTTCTTTGTAAAGGTATCGTCACCGATTTCAATGTCCATTGAAAAATCGGCCCCCATGTCGAAGGGTGGGTCGATGTAAATTAGCTTCAGGCCGCCCTGGCGCTCGATTTCCTCGCGCAATGGCCCGTTTTTCAGCGATGAGAGAATGAGCTTGTTGTCGCCCCAAATGAGCTTGTTGTTCCAGCCTCTGAGCTGCCGACCTCGGCTATCGGTCGAAAATAGGTCTTGTTGCGCTGCCGTATCTTCCGGCTTCTCGGCGCGCGGCTCGTCCACCTGTTCGATGGTCTGAAAGGGCAGAACGATGTTGCAGACCTCGTTCGTTTTGCCATTCCAAACAAGTTCGACCTCTCGCTTGTCATCGAAAAGCAGGAAACGATATTTCTCCGGCAAGGGCTTGTCGGCCTCGATGAACCGAATGATGTCCTGTTGTTCCTGCTCGGTTAGCCGCGCCATTTTTCCCTGCCCACTCCACTAGATAGTCTTCGGTTTGCCAACAAAGCCTCATCCGGTACGGCTTTGCGGAACTTCCGCAAAGGCCCGTGTGGGAAGAGGCTTGAGCCAGGTTGAGCTGCGAACGCTCAACGCGCCATCCGCGCCCGGCCCCAATGTTATCCTTCGCCCCGACGCTGCGGTTTTGACCGGCAAGCGGCGGCACATCAGGTCGGCAAGCGCGGGATCCTCCACCGCGCAGATGATCTGCCGACCGTCCTCGACCAGCTGCGCCAGCACTTCTGCCAGATGGACCGTCCGGAAATCATCGACGTGCTGCACCGGATCGTCCAACAGCACCGTCTGCCACCGGCTCCAGGCTAGCGAGAGATTGATCGACAGGAGAAAGGCCAAGCCCGTCGCCCGTCTCTGGCCGCTGGAAAAGAGGAATTGGGGATTGAGACCGTCGCCCACCTTCAAGCTCAGGAACCGTCGCACGTCGCCTCGGATCGCATACTCAATATCCTGCCATACCGGATGAGGTTTTAGACGCTGATAGAGCTCGGCCATTAGTGGGAGGACACGGTCAAGGCGTAAGTCAAGTGTCTCGGCCGCGGCCCGGCGGGTCGCATCATGCAATGCCGCAGCCGTTGCCTCAGCCTTGCGCGCTCGACCAAAGCGCTCCTGACCACGCGCCAGGCGCTCCTTGGCGACCTGTTCAGCCTGCATCGCCTTAGCCAGTTCGCTATTGAGGCGCAGAGTGTCCAATATCCGCAAACCCCGTTGCGCGTTTTCAAGCGACACACCAAGTAGGGCCGCGCGGCGATCAATGTCCTCTACGCTCGGATCGCCTTCGATACCAAGTGCGCGGCATTGCTCTTCGACCTGGTGGATCACCGCTTCCTGCGCCGCGATCTGGGCGGCAACATTGCTTTGCCGCTGCTTCTGTTCAGAAAGCGCTTTGGCCGCCGCCCGGTGCTGCTCCTCACGCTGCGCGATCGCGGTCGCGATTTCGTCGATCCTTCCGGCCGCGGCTTCGGCTTCAGCGCTCCCTGTCTGGAAGCTTTGCTCAGTGTGCGAGGCCGAACATAGTGGGCAGTGATGCTCTATCAGTCCAAGGTTGCGGCCTGCAGCGATTAGAGAGACAAGGTCGCGCGCCCGACGGGCGAGGTCCCCCGATGTCTCTTCGGCATCAACTTCGACGATGGCAGCGAGCGAGCGCTCGGCCTCATCACACGCGCGCTGAACCGACGACAATTCCCTATAGAGGATAGGAAGCGAGGCACGCGCGCTCCCGAATTGGTTTAGACGGTCACGCAATGAGGAGAGTTCTCCCAGCTCATAGTCTACTGCAGCCATACGATGGCGAACCGCCCCGGTTAGGCTGTCCGGGGTCCCTGTCGTATCGGCAAATAGCCGGAGCCGGGTGGTCGCCTCAGCGATCGCGCTGTCCGAGGCAAGCGATGACCGAAGCTCATCAAGCCGCCGCGCAGTCGCCGCTAATTCCGCTGTCAGCGTGTTGACCTCCCCTTGCGCCGCCTCGCTCCGACGCTTCGCCAGCGTCGAGATGTCCAGCGCGCGAGCGATCCAGCTGTCGGCATCATTCGCGCCGATCGCCTGACGAAGCAGTGCGTAGCGCTCGGTCTCCTTCAGGTCGAGGCTGAGGCCGGCAATATGCTCGTCGCGAATAATCGCCGTAGCGCACAGCTGCTCCAGCGGCGCCTTAGGGGCAAGCTCCGGATGCGCCAGCGCCTTCACAATGTCGGGCGATATCGTGACGTCGCTCGCGTCGAGTGGCGTGCGGCGAACCTTGAACGTCCCACCGCTCCCGGAGAACCCGACTTCGACATAGCGTTCCTTGGGCGCGTCACCCTCACCGATCCACCAAAAATAGTCGGCGACGCTCTGTCCCGCTGCGGTTGCGCCCTTATATTTGCTGAGCCCACCGGTCAGCGCAAATTCGACCGCGTCGAAGATCGTACTCTTGCCGACGCCATTGCGGCCATCGATGACGGTAAAGCCGGAAGCGAAATCGATCCTCACGGGATCGCGATAACCGCGAAACCCGCTCGCCGCGACATAGTCGACCTTCATGGCTCTTTCTCCAGCAGCTGGAACACGATGTGCGGGTCGGCAGCCGACAGAAAAGCCTCAACGACCGTCTGGGCAAGCTCTGTGGTCCGCTGGCGAATCTCTTCCTTGCTATCTACAGCATCGAGGACGGGCGTCGACTGCAGCGGCATCAGTGGGAGGAGAGCTCGCAGTATGTCGGAACCGTGCTCGCAGCCAGACCGTGCAATCTTGCGCAGTCCGGACAAATCCTCCTCGATCGAGCTAAGCGCGATAGCCTCGGCATAATTGGCCCGGTCGCGGGCGAGCAGCAGAACATAGCTGTTCCAGGCCTTGGTGCCCGCAGCGCGAAGCTGGAACTGGCGCTGCGCGACAAGGCGATCAGTGTCGCCCGACCAGCGCGCGAGGAGGTCACCGGCCGTGTCATAGACGAGAACAAATCCCAGCAGCGTGTCGTTCTCGAGGACGCGCGCAGAAAGTCCGTCAATGTCGACCGGCTGTATCTCGAAGCCGGCGTCCTGGAGGAGGCGGGCAGCTTCTTCGATCAAATCTGTCACAGTCCGAGTTCCTTCACCGCATCGGCGTGGGTCATCCACATGCTACCCGATCCTCTCGCAATGCTGGCGGTTGCGCTGCCTCGGGCGAAGCTTGCTGGCAGAGCCCGCGACTCCGCTCCCACGGCCACTACAATGTCGGGCGCGACCACCGGCGCCACATCCTTTTCGAATGTAGCCTCTACCCTGTCTAGCATCTGATTAGGCGTGCGCAGCACCCGAATGGTTTTGCCGCCGAGCTTCCAGTTGGTCCCTTCCGCGACGGCGCCAGCCGCCTGCAGTTCGATCATTGTCAGGCCAACAAGAGGTTCGTTGGATGGTCGAGGCGCGTCGGCGGGCGCATTTGGCTCGCATCCAAGCAGGTCGCGACGCATCAGCCAGAGTTGATCGTTGTCAACATCAGGAGCCTCAAGCCAAGCCGGGTCAGGATCTGTACCTTTGCAGTGCTGGAAATCCGCCGCCCCGCCATGCAGCACTTGTCGGATGAAGCTCTTGGAATATCCTCGGCGCAGAGCGGCAAGAAAGCGGGCGCCCGACTCCTTCACATGCAGGAATCCGCCACTGGCGCGCATGCCGAGCGCATGGAGGGCAGGCGCCTTTGCTTGAAAGCTGGCGCTGTCTGCTGTGTCTACAACGATGACCCTGGATGGATTAACGGCGTCCAGCGTGGATGCCAGGACGGCGTTCAGATAGTCCCAATCAGTCCAGTAACCAACTATGATCAGATCGCGGTTCAGTAGCCGTTGGGTAAGCCATGGTGTACTACTGGCGATGCGGGATTGTACCGGGTTGTGCGCCAGCTGCCCGGGTGCCCAGACTGTGTTCGCAACATCAATCGTCCTGCAACCGTGGAGCTTAAGCATTGGGGTGGCCGCCGGTGGTAAGGCTGCCACAGCAAGCCCGTCAATACCAACCTCGACCTGCCCATAGAGGAAGACGCCCGCTGACTCGACAAGTGTATCTACATTGGTCGTCACCACAGTCTGCAAGGCGTGGGCCAGCATAAGGTCGGCGATCGCGTAGTGGCCCTCATTAGGGCGGCCGGCAAACGCGTTACGATCGATCAATGTTCCAAGAAATACGGTGGGTAGTTCGCCGCGCTGGAAAAAATATTCCGCTTGCTCCTCGATATTGTTGGAGAGCGGCGGGCGGGCTCCGCCATATTGGGCAGTGTATTTCGCCTTCGCCTTCTGCGCGAGAGTCCACGCACTCGGCAGATTACTTGGCGCCGCCATCGAGAGGCCCGCACCTGCGAATATGGCAAGCCTCTCCGCCAGAAGCGAGTCAAGCGCAAGGCTGACACCTTCATCAAAATCCGTAAGAACCACATTCCCCCCGCACCACCTGAATGTCGCAACCGCCGCTGGCGAGTTGCGAGCGCGAATACGTTTATCTTGGTGCAGCCAGCCATACCATAGTCCGTGCAACCGTTTGGTTCAATTTTGTGCTGAGATTGGAATGCTGGAGACCCGCCTCCGCTTCAGCGCATTACGAAGGACTCAAAATGAGCTTCGGTTGCTGATCATCAGCCATCTCTACAGATTGCGTTTCATGGCAACACAAGTATCCGGAGAGACATTGCAGACTGTCCAAAACGCCACGAGAAACGTGCAGGACCTGACGTTTCCGAATCCCCGAAAACGAAGGTAACAATTAAGATTCTCAGCATGATGCCGTGGAGCATGGCTATAGAACTTCGATCTGGGCTCGCTGCCATATGGCGCTTCGCTGCTCCTTCGAGGCGACCAGTCGAACTTTACGGAACAGGTCGGGCATGATACCCGTTCTCTACGTCGGGCATCATGCCCATACTTGGAGGAGTCCGTGCGGCTGGTCAGATCACGGGATGTCCCTGCCCTCACAGGGATGACCTCCGACCAACTGCGGGAATGGACCGTTCGCCGACGGCTGATTCAGCCGGACGAACCTGCACAGAAACGGGGTAGTGAAGCAAAGTTCTCCTGGCAGACCCTATTGGTACTTCGCCTCACCGTCGTGTTGAGAACCCGCTTCCACGTCGAGCTTCAGGCTCATCGTGAGCTTCTTGCCTCAGCGCGCAAGCTACTGGACGGCACCTCGTTCCCCGGACTTTGGGGAGGAACGCTCGCCATCTACGGCCTCTCGCGATGCGAGCTGCTGACTGTGCGAACGACACCACTGTCGGGGGAAGAGGACGCGATTCTGCTCCGCCTAAATCGTCACTTGGAGGCGCTCTCGCAAGGATTCGGGCTTATCGACCCGGTCTCGCAACTCCCCCTCTTCCCGGCGATAGGCCTCCGAGGATCAGGCGAAGGCTTGTCCACCGAGCACCGACGTGCGGAAGGGAAACGCCGATGAACGTCCTACTCGCCATCGAGACCGAACTCCGGCAGCTAGGTTACGCTTCGGAGGCGATCATCCGCGACTATACCTTCGCTGACGTTCTCTCGGCGGTTGGAGAGTCACGTCGTGTTGAGCTAGCGGCGTTTACGCAGATTCCGGAATCCTACCGATCTGCCGCCTTCGGAGTGGTCGTAGAAGAGGACGAGGAGTCACTGCTCGAGCGCCGGGCGCTTGGAGCGCCGATCCTGTTTTCGATCGGGCAGCAGGACGTTGGTGTCTGGCGTGTCGCCGCGCTGGGTGCCCCCCGACTGCTCGAACGGGTGGGCCTAGACGCTATCCCTGAGCTGTTCCTTCGGAACGCCGAGCACTGGCGGCCGCAAGCCGTACATCGCGCGAAATCGTTGGGTCAGACCCAGACAGCCTATCAACTCGATTTCGTCGACCTTGGTCTTCTGCCGGCCATCGAACACGAAGTCGAGGACAAGCTCGATCGCCTGCTGCGCCGGGTCGTCGACGAGCTCATGGCCGGCCTGCGTGGCGAGACAGAAGAGGCCGTGTTCCGCGCAACGTTCCGGCTGCTCGCAGCCAAGATCCTGCTCGATCGCGAGCATCCGGCAGCGTCCACGTGGCGGGAGGCACCGGTGGTCAACGTCTTGGACGGTATTGAGAGCTATTATAGTCTCGTGCGATTGCCGTCCGACCCCCTGAGCGGCGTGCCGCAACCATCGGCGGAGACCGCTTGGCAAACGCTCCTGAATGCGATCAGTTTTCGGAATATCTCCTCAGACAGCCTGGCCTTCGTTTATGAGAACACGCTGGTCACGAAAGATACACGCAAGCGCTTCGGTACCCACAGCACTCCTCGGCAGGTGGCCGAGTATGTTGTCAGTCGGCTAGACCTGAGTCAGTTCGACCTCGATGGGCTAACCATCTTTGAACCGTTCACCGGCGCGGGCGCATTTCTCGTCGCGGCTTTGCGCCATCTACGGGACCTTCTGCCCGGGGGCCTCTCGGCTGAAGAGCGGCACGCGTTCCTCGTGCCGCACATCCGGGGCGCCGAGATCGACGCATTCGCCTGCGAGGTGGCAACGCTGTCACTGATCCTGGCCGACTATCCCAATGCAAACGGCTGGAAGATCGCCAACGAAGACCTGTTCAGGCCGACAGTACTAGCGCAGCAAGTCGGATCGGCGAAGATCGTCCTGTGCAATCCGCCCTGGGAGGACTTCGAGGCGGAGGAGCGCTCCGAATACCCGGAGATGGCGACGAAGTCCTTCTCCAAGCCAATGGCCGTCCTTCGAACCGTTTTGGACGCTGAGCCCGAAGGGATCGGGTTCGTGCTGCCGCAAGGTTTTCTGCGGCAGCAGCAATATGCCGAGCTCCGGCAGACTGTCGCCGACCGTTATCAACATATCGAGCTGAGTTCGCTCCCAGACCGCATTTTCCAGCGCGCAGGGTTCGAAGCGGCTGTCTTGATCGCCAGAGATCGGCGAGCTGAGGCTGGACAGGGGCGAGTACGCCTAGTGTCGAGCGTCGTTTCCGACCGCGACCGTGTGGACTTCTTGGCGACTGGCAAACTGACCGCTGAGCGGCTCAGAACCAAGACAGTTCACTCGGGCGATCTGTGGATTGGAGAGCTCGACGAACTGTGGGAAGTAACTGACCGCTTTCCGCGATTGGGCGAAATGGCTGACGTGTATCGCGGGCTGAAGTGGTGGAAACAGAGCAGCGGCATCTCGAAGTCAGCCCGAAAAGGTTTCGCGCCGGGAGTGTACAAACCGGCAGATTCCTTGGCGCAATATTGCCTGCGCAACTTAGTTTATCTCAACATGAGCCCCGAAGCTGCGATGTTCCCAGGGCCACTCAGTCGACCGTGGGACCAACCCAAGGTTCTGACTAACGTTGCTCGGCTTTCGAGGGGGCGTTGGCGGATGGCGGCAGCTTCCGACGACTCCGGCCTTGTTGCCTCTCAGGGGTTCTTCGGAATTTGGCCGGCGAGCGACAAGCTTCCACTAGAGGCCCTGGAGGCCATCCTGAATGGGCCCCTTGCCAACGCATTTTTGACGGAGCGTGCGACCAATCAGCATTTTACTAACGAGTTGCTGAAGTCGCTTCCCATTCCCAAAATGACTCTGGTTCGAGTGGTTGAGGCGGTGAAACGCTACCGCGCGGCGTGCCAGGTAGCAGGTGCGGAAGTGTTGAGAGCCGCAGAGAGCGACGACATTCTGAACGGGCTTTTGATCGAAATCGATGCGGAGGTACTGAGAGCTTACGACCTGCCTCCGCGCCTGGAGCGGCGTTTGCTTGAGTTCTTCCGCGGTCATGAACATGAGCGCCGTGTGGACCACCGATTCCAAGGATGGCTGCCTGAGCACTTCACGGCGTACATCCCGTTGCATGAGTATTTGGGTCCACTTGTCGAGCGGAATCGAGGGGCTTGGGCGCTCGAGGCGTTCACGCCGGCGCCGGAAGAAGAGGTAAAGACGCTGAAGCAGTACATCCACTGATGGACACATACCTCCTCGACACCAACCTCGTGTCCGTCCTCTACGACGCCGGTCGGCCGAACCACTTAGCGGTTCGCGGCGCGATTGCCGCCTTCGACCCCGACGCGACGCAGCTCGTCTCGGCTATTACGATCGGCGAATTGCGTTTTGGCCTTGCTCTCTCAAGAGCTGCGGGTCGGCCGCTTGCCCATATCGAAGCATGTATCGAGCGAACCGAGGAACATCCGTTGGCCGAGGTCGGCCGTCATACTGCCGAGGCGTTCGGATATGTGAAGTCGAGCGTCGCGCTCCAACGTGTCGATATCCAGCGGCGGCTTCCCCGTTGGGTCGAAGGCTGGTCCGATCGGGTGACTGGTCAATTGCTGCAGATCGACGAAAACGATCTGTGGGTCGCCGCTCAGGCCGTAGAGCGCAATCTCGTCGTCGTGACCTCGGACCCTGACTTCACGCGCGTAATTGCACCAGCCGTGCCCGAGCTCCGCGTCCAGCTCGTGTAGCGGCCTTACACTAATCTCAGCAACTGGGCCTGCGTGCCAAGCTCTTCGACGTCTTGGACAACCATCGAAAATGCTCTCCTTACCCCACTCCTTACCCCACCATTTTTGAAAGCCGGTCGGGTGCGCTCTCGAAGGCGAAAGGGTTCAGGAATTGTCGCCGCCACATTAGATTGCGATCGACGTCACTTAACCCCGCTTCGTCGCAGATTGTCGCCCACTGTGCTTGAACGATCTCGATCTGCTTCTCGATGACGGTGATAGCCTCCACTTCGTCTAGATGGAACTGCGCAGCCGCAGCGATGCAGACCGCTAACCGGCTCTGTCGGTTCTCGCCGGTAACGAGCATGGCCTGACCTGCTTCGTTGCCAGCTCTACCCTGAGGGCAGATGTCGTAGGCAGGCGTCAGCGTTAGCGTCGTCCAGTTCCAGAACGCGGCATGGTTACGGGCATGATCATCCGTGTTGCCGCTCAGGATGTTGAAGACCAGGCGGCCGAACAGCTCGTGCAGTGTCGCCCTCGGTGTCACGAAGCGATAGCGGATGATCTCGGCCAGATCCTGATAGCTCGCATAGCGCGCCATGAGTTCATCGAGGCCCAAAAGGGTGAGCGCCGAGACCATACCCTTTCGAAGCCAGCCCTCCTCTCCACGCGCCCGGTCGAAGCGTTGGATAAGCAACACATCTTTTCCGGCGGCATCGACAAGCTTGACTGGGGCGACAGTTAGGCCAACTCGATCGGCGATGGATACATCACCATGGGCGGTGAAGACGAGGCAGCTGACTACGTCGAGGAAAACGGCAAGGCCTGGCAGGCTGCGCATTTCGCAAAAGCCGGACAGGGGTTCCGCTAATTCCCGGACAGCGATTTCGCTAATGTCGGGACAGTTTGGCGGCGACGG
>NZ_JAMYLL010000076.1:0-17711 GCF_040318045.1 Mesorhizobium sp. M1338
GGGCCTCAAGCTCCGGGAGAGGGTTGGCTTCAAACGAGCTGCCGTGGCTGTGGCGCGCAAACTGGCGGTGATAATGCATTCGATGCTCAAGACCGGTGAGTTCTTTGATCGAAATGCAGGCGCCACAGCATGAAATCTTGCGAATAGCGTTCAGGATCTGAGCGCCTGAGACGTCCCTGCCGGGACGTGAGCCGAGCCATTCCGCTGATGGGGTTGCACCGCTGTCTCAGCAAAGTGCGTCGTCCACATTGAAGGCTCGTCCGCGGAGCTCCATCATGCGGCGACTGATGTCGACCGCGAAGACAACCATGCACCCGGCAGCGTCGTCTCGACGCAATTACATGCTTGACGTCCCAGCGGCGATTAGACAACCCCATCAATCTGCCGGCCCACAAGATCAGCGGCGTGCGCGAGGCTATCGAGAAGGTTGGCGCACGGCTCCTGTTCCTGCCGCCATACTCGCCCGAAGCTCAAGGCCCTCCTCAGAAAGGCCGCTGCCAGGACCGTCGACGAACTCTGGTCGGTTGTCGCCGGCTGTCTCTCAGCGTTCACCACCTACTCCTTGCCGGTCTCCCGGCGCACCAACTGTAGTACTAATGACCGGCTCCATTTTCGCCAGCACGTCGTCGGCCAACCAGCACAGGCTCATATGGCCGTCGCCGAGATGCTTGACCGGCGGCACCTTGGTTTCGCAAAGATTGTCCGGCACCAGCTTCTTATAGCCGCAGCGCGTCTGGAACGGACAGCCCGAGGGCGGGTTCATCGCCGACGGAATGTCGCCTTCAAGCACGATGTGCCTTTTCACCACGCTGGTGTCAGCGATCGGGATCGCCGACAGCAGCGCCTCGGTGTAGGGGTGATAGGGCGGCGAAAAGATCTGGTCGGTCGTGCCTTGCTCCACGATATAGCCGAGATACATGACGACGACGCGGTCGGCGATGTAGCGCACCACCGAGAGATCGTGGCTGATGAAAAGCATGGTGGTCTTGTTCTGCCGTTGGATATCCATCAGCAGTTCCATGACCGCCGCCTGCACCGACACGTCGAGCGCCGACACCGGCTCGTCGGCCACCACCACCTTGGCGCGACCGGCGAAGGCGCGCGCCACGCCGATGCGCTGTTTCTGACCACCTGAAAGCTGGCGCGGCATGCGCTTCTCGAAGGCGCGCGGCAGTTTCACCAGGTCGAGCAGTTCTAACATCTTCTGGCGCCGTTCGGCCACGTTCTTGCCGACCTTGAACTTCTCAAGCGTCCGCATGATCTGCGAGCCGACCGAATGGCTCGGATTGAGTGTGTCGAACGGATTCTGGAACACCATCTGGATGGACGAGATGGTCTCCGTGTCGCGTTTCTCGATCCCGGTGCCCTGGATTTCCTTGTTCCCGAGCATGACCTTGCCGTCTGTTGCCGTCTCCAGCCCCAGCAGCACCTTGGCGAGCGTCGACTTGCCGCAGCCGGATTCACCGACGATCGCGACGGTTTCCGATTCCCGCGCCTCGAAGCTGAGTGTCTCGTTTGCCTTGACCGTGCGCCCCTGCCCGCTGCTGAAAATCTCATTGGCCGAGACCTTGTAATATTTTTTCAGGTTGTCGACCCTGAGCACCGTATCGCCCGGGGCCACCGGCTCTTTCGCCGTCTTCGCCCCCGCCGGCACCGCCGTCCAGTCGATCCTCTGGAACCGCACGCAGCGGCTCTCGTGGTGCTCAGGCCCGGCAACTGCAATCATCGGAATCTCATTGGCGTCGCAGAGGCCGCCAACGAAATGGTGGCAGCGCGGACCGAAATTGCAGCCCTTGGGCCGCTGGTGCGGCAGCGGCAGCTGGCCGGGTATCGCGATCAGCGGCCGCGAATTCTTGTCGGCGCCCGGCAGCGGGATGGAGCGGAACAGCCCCTGTGTATAAGGATGACGCATTCGGTCGAACACGTCGTGCACCGAACCGGATTCCACCGCCTCGCCCGAATACATCACCGTGATGCGGTCGCAGGTCTCCAGGATCAGTCCGAGATTGTGCGAAATGAAGAGCATCGACGTGCCGAACTGCTTGCCGAGGTCTTTCACAAGCTGGACGATGCCCGCCTCGACCGTCACGTCGAGTGCCGTGGTCGGCTCGTCTAGCAGGAGCAGCGCGGGCTTCGAGAGCAGCGCCATCGCAATCACGATGCGCTGCTGCTGGCCGCCCGAAAGCTGATGCGGATAGGAGCGCATGATGCGCTCCGGGTCGGGCAGCCGCACCGCCTTCAGCATTTCCAGCGAGCGGTCCCAGGCTTCCTGCTTGGACACCTTTTCGTGGATCAGCGGCACTTCCATGAGCTGCCTGCCGATCTTCATGGCCGGGTTCAGACTGGCCATCGGCTCCTGATAGATCATCGCGATCTTGTTGCCGCGGATCGCGCGAAGCTCCTCTTCGCTCATCTCGCCCATGTCGCGGCCCTGGAATTTTATCCGGCCGCCGGTGATCTTCCCGAGGTTGGAAAGGTCGCGCATTATGCCGAGCGCCACCGTCGACTTGCCGCAGCCTGACTCGCCGACGATGCCCATCGCTTCGCCCGGCATGACGGTGCAGGAGAAGTCCATCACGGCCGGGATCTCGACGGCACGGGTGAAGAAGGAGATGGAGAGGTTCTCGATTTCGAGGATGGGTTCGGTCATCGGCCTTTCCTCTCCTCAGTCTTTCATCGATTGCTCGCGCAGCACATCCGCAAGCAGGGTGAGCCCCAGCACGAAGGACATCAGCGCGATCGTCGGCGGCAGCGCGGGATGGATGTAGGAACGCAACAGCCGGCTCGCGTCCTTGATCGCGGTGCCCCAGTCGGGACTTTCGGGCGGAACTCCCAGCCCGAAATAGCCCAGTGTTCCGAGCGCGATCGTGATGTAGCCGACGCGCAAGCAACCGTCGACGATCAGCGGCCCGCGCGCATTGGGCAGGATTTCCCACAGCATGATGTACCACGGACTCTCGCCGCGCGTCTGTGCCGCTGCCACGTAGTCGCGGGTCTTGATGTCCATCGCGAGCCCGCGCACGATGCGGAACACGCCGGGCCAGGAGCCGAGCACTATCGCGACGAAGATGGTCCGCCGGTTCGGATCGATACGAACGATGCTGAGCGGATCGGCGTCGAAGACCAGCCCGGCATAGATCCAGCCGCCGATTAAGATCGTCAGTCCGATCACCAGGTAGTGCCGGTCGGACCGGTCCTTGAAGCGCGTGTAGAACAGCGTCAGGAAGAAGATGATCGGGAACACGAAGAATATGCCCGCAAGCCATTGCGGGATAGGCGTTTCGCGTATGCCCGGGGTGACCAGCAGGTAGAACAGCAGGATCAACGGAAAAGCCAGCACCAGATTGGCGAGGAACGACAGGATCGAGTCGATCCGCCCGCCGTAATAACCGGCCGGCAGCCCGAGCGTCGTCCCGACCATCAGCGCGAAACCGGTAGCGGCGGGCGCGATGATCAACACGATCTGGCTGCCGTAGATCATGCGCGAAAAGACGTCGCGTGCGAGCTTGTCGCCGCCGAAGAGATAGACGAGCCCCGACTGCGGTTCGATGGCGCCGGGCAGCGTGTCCTTCATGATCGGGATCTGACCGAGCGGATCGAAAGGCGAGATGGTCGAGGCGAGGATCGCCGTGAACAGCCAGAACAGGCAGATGAAGACACCCGCTATGCCGACGCCGCTGTCGAACAGCTGGCCGTAAAGCGCGAGCTTCTTCTTGTAGAGGAAGCTCGCGCCCAAGACGATGGCGAGCGCGACCCAGACCGGCCAGAAGCGCCAGAGCACTTCGAGGACGATGGTGGAGGCGCCGATATATTGAGCTTGCATGCGCCTTCTCCCTACTAAACCCGGATGCGCGGGTTGAGGAATGCGTAACCGACGTCGGAGATCAGCTGCGTCGTCAGCACCACGGCGACAGATACCAGCGAACAGCCGAGTAGAAGATCGATGTCGTTATTGCCGGCGGCCTCGACCAGCGTGTAGCCGAAGCCCTGGTAGCGGAACATCACCTCCACAATCGCGACCCCGGTAAGCAGCCACGGGAACTGCAGCATGATGACGGTGAACGGCGCGATCAGCGCGTTGCGCAGCGCATGCTTGACCACCACGCTTTTGAACGAAAGCCCCTTCAATCGTGCGGTGCGGATATATTGCTGCGTCATCACCTCGACCATCGAGGCCCGCGTCATGCGCGCGATATAGCCGGTGCCGTAGATCGCCATGGTTATGACCGGCAGCGCGAAATTGTAGAACGTCACCCCTTGCGTTGCCGTGCTGGCGGCGGAGCCGCTGAGCCAGCCAAGCCACGAGGCGAACAGAACGGTGAAGATGACGCCGGAGACGTATTCCGGCGTCGCCGTCGTGATGATCGAAGCGACGGAGAGACTTCGGTCCGTCCGCGAGCCTTCGCGCATGCCGGCAAGAATGCCGATCAAAAGCGCAATCGGCACCATCGTGACCATCACCCAGAACATCAGGATGCCGGTAGCCCCCAAAGCGGGTAACAGCTTGTTGGCGGCCTTGGTCTTGAAGTTGGTCGAACAGCCGAAGTCATCTTGGAGGATACCGGAATAGGCAGGTTCAGTCGGCTCGCTGCAGTATGAAAAGCGCGGCACGGCTTTGCCGGTCGCAGGGTTGATGTTGGGCTGCTTCTGCACCACACCGATCCACTGGCCGTAGCGCACGAAGAAGTTCTGCCGATAGCCGTTCTCGACCAGCCAGCTTTCCAGCTGTTCCGCCGGCGTGCGCATGTCGAGCTGACTGAGCGCCAGCTTCTTCAGGTTCGGCTCGAGGTTGACGAGGTAGAAGACCACTATTGTCAGGCACAGCATCGTCAATGCCATGACGCCCAGGCGTCGGGCAATGAAAGCTAGCATGACAGCCCCTCTGGAGCCCTGGATTCGACTGCCCCGTTGTCCGAGGATACATCCACATTACCTGCCTGTTGCACGAAGTGTTCCTTTGACGTGTTCTTTCACTGCGCCGCCATCTCTCTAGAGGGCAAGCGAGTCCTACCTAACCCGTCGGTCGATTGTGGCAGACTTAGCTTGCCTTGCCACCCTGTGAATATGTTCCGAAACCCCGTCGCCGTTACTTTTGAAGACGGTCATGATCTCTGATCTCCCCGTTTTGTTTCGGCGAGTTCGTCCACTCACTCGAAGCGCCGAGATACGTTTCGCTAAAAAGCGGTTTGTGAGGCCGGTAGAAATGTTCGGTCCACGCGAGCGCCTTCCAGACTTCCAACAACCACAAAGCGCGTGCGGATCCACAACGGACCACCCATAAGCACTCTTCCGAATAGGCCAGATGCATAGCGGGAACGACGAAACGGCGGTGTTCTTCCCCCTTGTCACGTCTATGTCATCGGTCAGGACAGATAACATGCCTGCTTAGCGGCACTTGCACCAATTCAGCCACTTTCTAGCTAAAATGTGACGCGATGCTTCGTTGGGTGCTGGTACAGATGTGCCTCTTGGCCGCCAATGGGCAGAGCTCTTGCATGGCACTGTCTCGTCAGGAATTGCTGTGCAACCACCACGTCGAGCATCAGTCTAGTTTCCGCGGCCGGTGGCGCCCCTGTATCAGTAAGCGCGGGTGCGCCCGAGCATTCAGCGCCCGATGGTGTCCCTTTGGCTTTAAGGGGATAGGCGTCCCGTGACGCTAGATTCATGAGCGCAGCACAGTTCCGCCGAGAGGCTCGGCGGCATTCGAACTCATGCGGCCGAGCTCGGTCGCCAACTGGTCGCCCATGCTCGTCAGAGTCAGCTTGCCGCCTTACGCCGACGGATCGGGACCTCTTGAAGTTGCCGGGATCTTCAATGGCAGTAGCGAAAGAGGTTTCGGTGATCGCACCCACACCGGGAATGGACGCCTGGATCGCTCTCACGACAATCCGGCGAAGTCGATTATGACGGCCATATCTCCCGACGTGGTGGCGCCATCTGCGAGGACTTCTTTACGAAGCATCGGCTATGCTGACGCGGAGCTCAACGGAAAGTTCTCTGCGGACCTGGGGGCTTCAGCTCCGGGGGCATTATCAACTTAACTCGCATTCAAGGATTTGCGGCATGGACCGCTGGCATGAACACCGCGACCGTCAGCTACAAGCGCCATCGTTTCCCGCCGCAGATCATCGCCCATGCAGTCTGGCTCTACTACAGGTTCCCCTTGAGCCTGCGTCTGGTCGAGGAAATGCTGCTGGAGCGCGGGATCGTGGTCTCGTATGAGACAATCCGCCGGTGGGGCATCAAGTTCGGTCCGCATTACGCTCGCCGCTTGCCCGCAAGCAGCCCAGCCGAAACGATGTCTGGCACCTGGACGAGGTCGTCATCACCATCGCCGGCAGGAAACACTGGTTGTGGCGCGCCGTCGACCAGGATGGCTATGGGCTCGACGAGATCGTCCAGAACCGCCGCAAACCAAGGCGGCCAAGCGCTTGCTGACGCGGCTGCTGAAGAAGCAAGGCGTCGCGCCGAAGCGCATGATTACCGACAAGCTGCGCTCCTATGGAGCAGCCAGGCGACAGGTGATGCCAAGCGTCGAGCATCGGTCGCACAAGGGATTGAACAACCGGGCGGAGAATGCACATGTGCCGCTGCGAAAACGGGAGCGGACGATGCAAGGCTTCCGATCACCAGGAGCACTGCAACGCTTCGTTTCGATCTTCTCGGCTCTGCGCAATCTCTTCGTCCCGCCCCGCTCAAAATGCTCCGCTCTGGCTACACATATTCACCGCCTGCAGGCCATGGCGCAATGGAAAGCCGTGGCAATGGTCAGCTGACATCAGCGGCCGCAGGTCTCAACGCGTGTATATGCAACAACGTGACATCGCCCGCGTCGGTCTTGAGGACAATCTCTACCTCGGTAAAGGACAACTTGCGACCAATGCGGAACTAGTGGCGCGCGCCGTTGACCTGATCGTGGCGCTCGGCGCTCGCGTCCTCGGCCCGGCCGAGGTTCGAAATAACCTCGGCCTTGTCCGACAAAACCCCGCCACACTGAACTCAGACCGGCGCAAGCACGGAACCCACCAGGAGATCGCGCTACTTGCTCAGATTACTGATATCAAAGCCGATGGTCCCGATTCTTCCAGCTGGAGGCGGGGAATATCGACTTCCCGTTCTCAATGGCGAGTTATATTACACGATGGGTATCATGCCTTTCGAGGACCCGATTGTATCGAAGGCCGCGTTCCGTTTGAATTCCGCGCTTGGACCATGCACCGAAAGGCCGAGCATCCGTGATCCTTTTTCATGCTCAATGTTATTCAGCTTGGGGCCAAAAAAGCTAACTAATCTAAATCGTCGGCCGTGAAGAATCCGGAAGCCACTGATATTTCGTAGTGAACGACTGCGGTGTTGATTCGATATTGCAGGAAAGGGCCTGTTTGTGGGCTGTTTCCTTGCAATACCGAGGCGTGATTCACTGCCTTATCGCGGTTCAATCGGAGCCAGGGGATGGGCAAACCAAGCGAGCGGGGCGAGACGGGGGAACAGGATCTGTTCCGTGCCCGTCTTGATCAGATCCTCAACATGAAGCTGAGCTGGTGCGGCTGGTGCAGACCATCGACTGGCCGGTGCTGGAAGAGCGCTTCGGCGCTGTCTATTCGGACGGGCCGGGCATGCCGCCCTTGCCAACGCGGCTGATGCGGGGTTGGCGATCCTCAAGCACACGTTCGACCTGTCGGACGAGGTTTTGTGCGAGCGCTGGATTGAGAACCCCTATTTCCAGTACCTGTGCGGCGAGGCGTTCTTCCAGCATGAGCTGCCCTTCGACAGCTCCTCGATGACGCGTTGGCAGCGCATGGGGAAGAGCGGATCACGGCCCTGCTGCAGGAAAGCAAGCGGTGCGCCAAGGCACCTTCCCGAAATCGTCGTGATGGTTAGTCGCTCGTTGTTCGGCGCGCCGACGTCGATCACTGCGGGTCGTAGTGGGTAGGCGTGGTGGAGTTCGCGCAGAGCGGGATGACGAGGGGGATGTCTTTGTACGCCTCGTACTCGATGAAGTGCGCGGTCTCGGGCCCCGGCCTGGGCTTGCCGAGGACAGGCTGCCCCTTTTTGTCGAGCAGTAGATAGGATCGGCAGCAGCAGGCCGTGATTGGGATTGTTGAGGGCGAGTAGCCGTTTCCAGCGTTTGATGTTGAGATTCATGGCTGCGTGGAAGCCCTGGCACCACGGCCGCGGGTCGATGCCGCCGCCGGGCTTGGCGGCGAAGCGGGGCGCATATTCCCGCGGTCTGTGGAAGAGCGCTCGTTGATGCGGTTGTGGATCCTGGCGACGCTGGCAAACACGGCATGATCGGTAGCAGAGCGTTTGGCAAGGACGTCGCGCGGCAACCCCGTGAGCGGGCACATCCAATCTTGCGGGTCCGCGAACCGCGGCCGGGTGACAGCCGCCGTTACGAAGCCATCCAGCGCCGACATGGTGCGCACCAGCGGGCGGCGATTGGTCTTGGCGGCTATCCAGGCCTCAAGCGCCGCGTCCGGCAGCGCCATGTCATCGATCGCGCTCATGCCGCCAAGGGGAGCGGCATCTCTTGGCGGCGCACCCAGGTCCATGGCATCAGCTCGTCCCAGCGCGAGGCTGGCCAGTCGTTCTGGATCCGCTCGATGACATCGGCCATGTAGGCTTCGGCATCGACGCCGCAGAGATTGCAGGTCTCTATGATGCTGAGCACGACCGCCGAGCTCCGGCCGCGGCGAAGCTGCCCGAGAAAAGCCAATTGCGCCTGCCGACCGTAAATCCACGAATGGCGCGCTCCGCGATCAGGTTGTCGGGCTTGAGCTGGCCATCGTAGAGGAAGCGGTTGAAGCGCGCCATCGCTTGGTGCCACAGGCGAAGGCCTTGGCGATATCGGCATGACGCGAGAAACCGCTGCCCTGGCGCATGAGCTGTCGTCGCAGCGCGCGGACCAGTGGCCTGGATCGCCTTCGTCGTGCGGCCAATCGCTCGGCGGGCGGGAGCCCGCGTATCTCTTCTCCGGTAGATCGCCTGGATACCGGCCATCGCCGTCGTGCTGAGCTCGGTCGGCTGGCTGTCGTGAACGTCGAATATCTTGCGACGCAGATGGGCCACGCAGGCAGCTTCTCGAATGGCGCCGCCCTTGTAGATCTGGTTATAGCCGCTGAATCCCTCGGCCTGGAGCGTGCCGGCAAATCCGGCGAGTTCGCTCATCACGCTCTCGCCGGCGCGGCCCATGGTGGCGCGATGCCATGCGATCGGCGGCTCCTGCGAACCGGAGTTGCGGTCGTCGGTGACGTGACCCAGAGCGCGCCCTTGTGCGTCTTGCCGGTGCTGGGCGCCAGGATCGGAAGCCGCGTGTCGTCGGTGTGAATCTTGCTGCGGGTACGGCCGATCTCGCGAATGCGGTTGTAGACCGGATCGAGCAAGGCCGCGGCGTAGGCGGCGCTGCGCGCAAGCGTGGATCGCTCGATATCGACGCCCTTGGCGGCCATCATCTGGGCCTGACGGTAGAAGGGCAGATGATAACCCCACTTCGCCATCATGATATAGGCGAGCGCGGCATAGCTGAGCTTGCCGCGTGCGATGGCCTTGGCTGGCGCCGGCGCCTGGATGATTTATCGCAGGTCTGGCAACTGTACTTGGGTCGAACGGTCTCCATCACCTGCCAGGCCTGGGCGACCAGATCGAGCATCTCGTCGCTATCTTCGCCCATGGCGCGCAGATCGCCGCCGCAGCCCGGGCAGCATGCGCAAGACGGCTCGCGAACCATCCGCTTGCGCGGCAGGTTCGGGTTGAGCTTGCGCACCGGCAACACCCGGACCTTGTCGTTGTCAGCGACGGTGGGCGGCTCGATATCGGGCACGTTGGCGGCAAAATCGGTCTCGAGATCTTCGAGTTCGAGCCGCACTCTGGCCCAGCTTCTCGGATGAGCGGCCGAAGGTCTTGCGGTTGAAGCGATCGATCTGCAGCTGCAGGCGCTGGATGCGAAGCGCGGCCTCGGCGCGCTCAATTGGCAGCTGCTCATCCCGTTCGGCGATGGTGGTGTCCCGGGCAGAAACGGTCTGCTCCAGAAAGGCGATCCGGGCGAGGAAATCAGCGATCGAGTGAACTTGTTTGGACACCCAAACTACGTACCCGAAAGACCTTCTTTACGGAAGCAAAATTGACAGAAAAACAAGAAGAAGCGACCGAATTTAGCCTACCAGACGCGGTCGATAAATCTTGTTCGGCCGGCGCCAGTCGATCCCGTCCAGAAGCAGCGAAAGCTGTGCCTCGGTGAGCACACAGTTACCTGATCTTGGTGCTCGGCCAGGCAAAACAGCCATTGGTCAACCGCTTTGTGAACAGACAAAATCCGTGGTCGTCATGCGCCAGAATCTTGATGATATGACCCTTGCGTCCACGGAAGCAGAAACCGCCTCGCTGAAGGGTTAGGTAGCGCGCCACCTAACCCTTCAGCGAGGCGGTTTCTGTCTTCCAATCGAAACGCGCCGACAGGATTCAAGATCCTGGTCTGGGATCGGACCGGCATGGTGCTGATCCACAAGCGGCTGGAAGGGGCGAAGTTCGTCTGGCCGCAAAAATGTAGTGCGACATACGTGGAACGGCCACGCGGGCAAGCGCTTTTTCAGACATTTCATCCAGCGGGATAGGTGCGGTCATATGTCCGGCCGTTCAGCGCGGTCTAAGACCACTGGCCTCGATGAAATTCGCGATGCGAGGGGCTTATCAATCTGACGCGCTCTAAGCGCATTGTCGCGCCGGCCTCTCTCGCCTCGGGATTTCGTCCCGTGGGTCATCATCTAATTGTGCACCACGCCTCTGTTCGGCGTAGCGCCGGCCAGTCAGTCCTGTCCCTGGTCGTCGTTCGGCTCAGGCACGTGCTGCGCCGCTTGCCGCACCAGTATTTCGGTATGTCCCGCCCTTGGTGAGCAGCGCCCAGATAATCCTCGCCATCTTGTTGGCGAGCGCGATCGCGACGACCTTGAAAGGCCGCCGTGCCAAAAGGGTGACTAGCCATCGCAGCGCTTTGTCGTTTCCCTTAACGCGCCGCAAGACCGACGTCGCGCCACAAACGAGCAGCGAGCGGAGCGTCGGGTTGTCCATTTTCGATATGCCGCCGAGCCGCTCCTTGCCGCCGCTCGAATGAGGCTTTGGCGTCAGTCCCAGCCAGGCGGCGAAGTGACGGCCGGATTTGAACCCGCCGGGATCCGGGACCAGCGCTTTGACGGAAGACGCCGTGATCGCTCCGACGCCCGGAATTGTGGTCAGACGTCGCATGTCCTCGTCGCGCTTCGCCTCGCCGACGATCCCTCGTTCGAGCTTGTCGATTTGACGCGTCAGCGCCTCGATCTGATCGGCGATTTCAGCCAAAGCCAATCGAGCGGCTTTTGGCAGGCAAACGTCCGCCTCGTCTCGTACGATCTCGATCAACGCAGCCACTTGAGCCGTGCCGAGGGCGGCAATAACGCCCAACTCTGACAAATGCCCGCGAAGCGCGTTGATCGCCTGAGTTTGCTGGCGGATCAAAACGGCGCGCGTCCTCAGCACCATGACCGCCGCTTGTTGATCAGCCGATTTGATCGGAACGAAACGCATGGTCTTGCGGGTGACGGCTTCGCTGATCGCTTCGGCGTCGGCGCCATCCGTTTTGTCCCGTTTCACGAAGGGCTTGACATAAATCGGCGGGATCAAACGCACGTCGTGACCGAGCGCCGCGATCTCGCGCGCCCAATAATGCGAACCGCCGCACGCCTCCAAACCAACCAGACACGGCGGAAGCTTTTCGAAAAAGCCCAGCAGCTCGGCTCGACGCAGCTTGCAATTGAAAATCGGCGCGCCCTCGGCGTCGGCGCCGTGAATTTGAAAAACGTTCTTGGCCAAATCCAGGCCGATGGTGCTAACCTGCTTCACGGAACGGCCCCCTTCCTTGTGGCGTTGCTCGCAACGACCACGTTTTAGCATTTAGATGCTGTCGGTAGCGGGGGCCGTTCCACACCATCAATCTGGGAGAGAGCCACTCTCACTTTGATTGTCGCGCCGCACGCAAAGGCGAATTGCGCTTCCCCCTGCCGGTCGGTTTCGTCTTCGACGGCGACCGCATTGTGCTCGATCCCGACGAAGAGGTGCAAGGCGGTGCGCGCCGTGTTCGATTCTTCGCGCGCGAAGGCAGCGCTGCGCCGTGGTCCAGCGCTTCCACGAACTCGGCCTGCGCTTTCCCCGCCGCGCCTATGGTGGCGTCTGGAACGGCAAGCTGATGGGGGCCGCATCACCCATTCTCGGGTGGTCGCCATTCTCGCCAACCCGTCCTATGCCGGCACCTATGTGTTCGGACGCTATCCATCGTCCAAGGCGGTCGGGCCGGACGGTGCGATAGACCCGCACACGCCGAATGCCCGAGGAGGAATGGCGGGTCGTCATTCACGACCGTCATCCAGGCTATCAGCCGGGATCAGTTCCTCGCCAACCGCCAACGCTTGGCCCAGAACCGAACCAATGCCGAGGTGCTCCCCGGCCCTGCTCGTGAAGGGCTCTGCCTCTTGCCAGACTCTGCTTGTCTGCGGGCTGTGCGGGCGCCGTCTCACCGTGCGCTCACCGGCAACGGCGGCCTCAATCCCGCCTATCAATGCACCCGGGGCAAGCATGAAGGCCTGGCCGGATGCGCCTGCATGTCGGTGCTGGCGACGTCGCTCGACAACGCCGTTAGCGCTCGCGGGGTCGACGCCGTTACACCACTGACGGTCGAGTTGGCGCTGGCGGCGCTGACCACCTGGAAGAGCGCGATGCGGCAGAGCAGAGTTGCGATATCCCTTCTGACGGCTTTGTTGTTGTAGACCCAGATTAGGCAGCTTTGTCTGCTGCGATCATCAAAGGGCTCCAATTCCACGGAAGCAAGTCATCGAGAAAGCGGCCTTCACTGCACGGCCAGCGATTACGGGGTCGAAAGCTGAGGCGGGAGCGATGGCCTGAACTCAATCCGCAACGCGGTACGCCTCCCGCAGATCCGAGTTCACGGTAAGTTGGCTGTCCCCTGCTCGAACCTTTGGCCGCCGGTCCCTCCACGGTCTAGCCTCCTCCAGATCGCGTGCGACCCGGACCAGCGTGGCCTCGTCGCCAAATCGACCGACGATCTGAAGCCCGATCGGCAGCCCGTCGGCACTTTGTGCCAAAGGCAAGGAAACCGCAGGCTGTCCGGTGACATTGAATATGGACATGTGACACCCCTTGTAGGCCTTTTCCATCCACTCTTCTGCGGAGATTGTCGCATCGGTCGTACTGTAAGTACCGCCATGCGGATGGGCCACGATCGACATGGTGGGGGTCAGCAGAATGTCGAAGGCATGGATCGCCTCGGCTACCTGGAACCGCATCCGCCGGAAACCTTCATCTACCTCATTCCAAATCGATGGGGGCTGATTCCGGCCTCGTTCGTAAAACCTGAGGTTTACCGGCTCCAAGGTGTCCGCGCTGATAGTGCGGCCCATCGCCCGCGCCGCCGTTTCGAGCGAACTCGCTCCGAGATCTGAGCGGAGGAGAATTATTCTGATGAACTCTTCGAAATCAAACGGCGGCGCGATGTCCGTCACTTGGTGACCCATTTCCTCCAGAAGTGAGGCGGTCGAGTCGACCGCTTGCAGGACTTCCGGCTCTACATCGAGCTTGCCCCACGTAGTTCTCGCGACCCCGACCCGCAGTGTGCCGGTGGGACGGGACAGTTCCTCTAGATAGGGACGGTTTGGCTGGCAAATGATAAATGGATCGCCAGAATGAGGACCGGAAAAGACGTCCAGCGCGGCGGCCATGTCGCGTACGGTCCGGCACAAAACAAACTGGCGGCTGCAACCAAACCCCGTATCCTGCTGGTCCGGACCGCCGGAAACGCGTCCTCGGGACGGGTTGAGTCCCACAAGACCGCACCAGGCCGCAGGTGCCCGTATCGACCCGAACCCGTCGCTGCCATGTGCAATCGGGGTAATACCGGCTGCTACTGCTGCCGCGGCTCCTCCAGAGGAGCCTCCCGCGGCGCGTTCCAAATCCCATGGATTGCGGGTGATGCCATGGAGAATGGTTTCGGTCGCTCCAGATGCTCCAAGCTCCGGCGTTGCTGTTCTTCCGAGAGTCCGAAGCCCTGCGTCCCGGGCGCGGCGGAAAAAGAAACTGTCGGTGTGGGAGCGATGGCCCTTAAACAGGCGGCTCCCCATTTCCTGCAGGCGACCAGCTTCACTCGCTCCGATATCCTTGCGAAAGAAAGGCACGCCATGGAAGATTCCTCCGTCCGCGCCGGCAACGGTCTCAGCATCTCCATAGAATTCGATGACGGCGTTTATGCGAGGATTGACCTCGTCGTAAGCCTCGCGGGCTAATCGCGTCAATTCTAGAGTGGTCACCTCGCCAGCGTTCACGAGAGAAGCCAAACCGGCGGCATCGTATTGGACATATTCGGTGAGTTTCATTTAAGACAACTCCTCATACTTTCTTTCACATACCCGTCCATCGAGAACGGAATCAGGTGAACTGCGCTTGAAATCTGACTGACCGCGCCATAACTTAACTACTCAAACTGTCATCGGTCAGGACATGAGCTAACATGCCTGCTTAGCGGCATTTGCACCAATTCAGCCACTTTCTAGCTAAAATGTGACGCGATGCTTCGTCGGGTGCCGGTACAGATGTGCCTCTTGGCCGCAATGGGCAGAGCTCTTGCATGGCACTGTCTCGTCAGGAATTGCTGTGCAACCACCACGTCGAGCATCAGTCTGGTTTTCGCGGCCCGATGGCGCCCCCGTGTCAGTAAGCGCGGATGCGCCCGAGCATTCAGCGCCCAATGGTATCCTTTGGTTTTAAGGGGATAAGCTGTCCCGTGATGCTAAATTTAGATCCGCGGACATTTGGGTCGACGGCAGCCGTTCTTTGCGGCGATCGAGCACACCGCCGCCCAGCGCGAGCGATGCTCGCTTTCGTGATCCAAAACCATGCGCACCGCTCGGGCACGCACCTCGCGAGAGAACCTGTTCGTCGTCTTGCTCATGAGTAAGCGCCAAGCTGACCCCATCTGGCGCGGCTTGAGGTGATGAGCGAGACATACTGACACTGAAGCAAGGAGCCGAGGAGCTTGCAGTGTCAATTTCTATGTCTGCGCCTATGCCTGATGATAGAAGTTTCCATGTTCTTGAAGCGGTTGCCAACCGACTGGAGGCAAGCCCGCAGCGTCCGCGGCGGCGCTGGTCGGCGGAAGCGAAGTCGCGGCTGATCGAGGCGACACTGAAGCCGGGCGCGAATGTATCGGCCATTGCCAGACAAGCGGGGATGGCGCCGGCCCAGCTGTTCGGCTGGCGGAGCAAGGCGATCAAGAGCGGTGCGGTCACGCCACACAGGGATGCGGAGCGGCTCGGCTTTGTCGAGGTCACGCCGACAGCGTCTGCGTCGGTGGAGATCGAGCTGGGTGGCGTGGTCATTCGCGCCGGTGCCGATATCAATGAGGAGCAGCTGGTGCGGATTATCCGGGCGGTTCGCCAGGCATGATCCCGGCTGGCGTGAAGGTGTTGGTCGCCAGTCATCCCGTCGATTTTAGAAAAGGTCCCGACGGCCTTTTGGCACTGGTGCGCGATGCCGGCTCGGATCCATTCAACGGCGCACTTTATGTATTCCGCGCCAAAAGAGCGGACAGGATCAAGATCGTCTGGTGGGACGGCAGCGGCGTGTGTCTTTATGCCAAGCGGCTGGATGAGGCGAAGTTCTGCTGGCCGCGGATCGGCCACCACCGGGTCCAGCTCAATCATGCTCAGCTCATGGCTCTGGTTGACGGAATGGACTGGAAACGGGTTCGAACGGAGACCGTCAGGCGGCCGCAATCGGTTGGGTAAAACCCTGCGGCATGATGAATCAGGGAGCTGAAAACGCGGGAAAATTGCCCGCGAATATGCTCTGATTTTGGCCATGTCGGCACCCGATCTCGCGCTCCCGGACGACGTTGGCTCAAGGCGATGGTTGTTGCCATGGCCGAAAAAGCCGCCGGTCTGGAAGAGCGTAATGCCGATCTCGAAGCCCACAATACGCATCTCGAGTTGGTCAACAAGAGCGCCGAGGAGCGGATCGCACGACTGACGGCGGTGGTGAAGATGCTGGAGCGGTCGCGCTTCGGCAGCCGCTCCGTAAGGTTGCGGGCCGGTGCGCTGAGCGAGGAGCAGTACGCTCTGGTCTTCGACGAGATCGAAACCGGCGTGGCGGCCATCCAAGCGCAGATGGAGAAGTCTGCGGGCGGCTCGAAAGCGAAGCGCGCCCCGCGCCCTCGCAAAGGCTTTGCGGCCCATCTCGAACGGATCGAGGTGGTCATCGAGTCCGAGACGCCTGCTGGCTGCGAAGCGCTGGAAAAGATCCTGATCGGCGAGGACGTCTCCGAACGGCTCGATGTCACCCCGGCGAAGTTCCGGGTGATCGTCACGCGTCGCCCCAAATATGCCTACAAGGGTTGGGACGGCGTCATCCAGGCAGCCGCGCCCGCCCGCATCATCGAAAGCGGCATTCCGACCGAAGCGCTGCTGGCGCAGATCGCGGTGTCGAAATACGCCGATGGCCTGCCGCTCTACCGCCAGGAAGCGATCTATGCCCGCGATCAGGTCGAGATCGACCGGTCACAGATGGCGCAGTGGATGGGCAAGCTCGGCTTCGAGCTCGAGCCGCTCGCCGATTACGCACTGACCCGCATCAAGCAGGGGGAGCGGGTCTTCGCCGATGAGACCACGCTGCCAACGCTGGCGCCGGGATCTGGCAAGGCCAAGACGGCCTACCTCTGGACCTATGTCCGCGATGATCGGCCCTTTGGCGGCAGTGGACCGCCCATTGTTGTCTATCGCTTCGAGGACAGCCGCGCCGGCGAATGTGTTGCCCGTCATCTGGACGGCTATCGCGGGATCCTGCAAGTCGACGGATACGCCGCCTATAACCGGCTGGCCCGATCCGATCGGGGCAACGACGGCGTGACGCTGGCGGCGTGCTGGTCGCACGTGCGGCGCAAGTTCTACGAACTGCATGCCGCAGGCTCCTCCGTTATCGCCTCGCAGACGGTGGCGCAGATGGCCCCACTGTGGGCCGCCGAGGAGGCCGTACGCGGCCAGGACCCGGCAGTACGAATAACTGCGCGTCAGGAGAAATCCGCCGCCGTCGTTGCCGCTCTCTTTGCGCTGTGGGAAAAGGAGCTGCCGAAGCTGTCGGGAAAATCGAAGCCCGCCGAGGCGATCCGCTATGCGCTCTGCCGGCGTGCCGCGCTGGAGCGCTTCCTCACCGACGGCCGCATCGAAATCGACTCCAACACCGTCGAGCGCGCCATCAGGCCACAGACCATCTCGGGGTCATTCTGCCCATGTTGGGCAGGAGGTCGAGGTCCATTACCGTTGGCACCCGTATTTCGGACATCGGCTTCGCTGCGAGAACAGCGAAGAGCGCGCCAACGGCCGGATCATTCATCTCGTCGTCGCGCCCGGGCATGTCATTACCGCTCCGGCCTGGATGATCGATCCCGTGGCTTGCGCGGCGATGGACCTGGGCTCCCCGCGCGTATCGCTTGCCGCGCTGCTTGAGCTTCACAAGCTCTTGATCGAACGCCGTTTCCGGCGAGGCTCTTCGGATGGTTTCACCATCGCGGAGGCGCAACATGAGAACCCTGCCATCACCGACACGATCTCTCGTGGTCGTTCGCCAACTCAGCTTGCCGCTCGACTCGCAGAAGCTGAACGGGCTGAGTTCAGCGCAACGGA
>NZ_JAMYLL010000077.1:0-17541 GCF_040318045.1 Mesorhizobium sp. M1338
CTTGAGGGGAGGGTGGACAGCCGCCGAAGGCGGGTGGACGGGTGGGGTCGGTCCAGGCCGCGCACTGCCGCAATGACCCCGCCCGGGGGGGGGGGGGGGGGGGGCGGCGCCGCCCCCACCCCGCTGCTGCGCAGCGACCCTCCCCACAAGGGGGAGGGTAAGGATCACGGCATCAGCTGATACTCATACAGCTTCTGGTAAAGCCCGCCTTGCCTGAGCAAGGTCTTGTGCGGACCGCTTTCCACCACCTTGCCGGCTTCGAGCACCACGATCGTATCGGCCTGGTGCACGGTCGACAGGCGATGCGCGATGACGATCGTCGTGCGCCCTTCCGTCAATTGCTGCAGCGCGTCGCGGAACAGCGCTTCCGATTCGGCGTCGAGCGCGCTGGTCGCTTCGTCCAGGAGCAGGATTTCGGCATTGCGCAACATGGCGCGCGCGATCGAAATCCGCTGGCGCTGGCCGCCGGAAAGCAGTGCGCCGTTTTCGCCTACCTCGGTCTCGTAGCCTTTCGCCTGCGCGCGGATGAACTCATGCGCGTTGGCCGCCCTGGCGGCGGCGATCACCTCTTCGTCGGTCGCGCCCTCGCGCCCAAGCCGGATGTTGTGCATGATCGTGCCGGCAAACAGGAACGTGTCCTGGCTGACATACGCGATCTTTTCCCGCAGCGAGGCAAGCGTCGCATGGGATATATCCTGGCCATCGAGCAGCACCCTGCCGCTCCGCGGGTCGTACATGCGCATGATCAGGTTCAGAATAGTCGACTTGCCGCCGCCGGAAGGCCCGACCAGCGCCGTCACCTTGCCGGGCGCAAGGGTCAGGTCGAACCTGTCCAGCACCGGCGGGCCATTCTGATAGGCGAAGCTGACGGCGTCGAATCTGATCTCGCCCGGTCCGGCCAAAAGCGGCTTGGCATCCGGCTTCTCGGCCAGCGTCAGCGGCTCGTCGGCCAGTTGGAACATCATGCGCACGCCGACGATGCCACTCTCCAATGAGATGCGCACGCGCGCAAGGCGCTTTGCCGGTTCATAGGCGAGCAGCAGTGCCGCGATGAAAGCCATGATGCCGCCCGGTGTCTGGTCGCCCTCCAGCACCATAAAGCCGCTGACCAGGACGGCACCCGCGATTGCCAGCCCGGCGAGCGTCTCCATCACCGGACTGGTGATCGCTTCCAGCGTGGCGATGTTGTTGGCCCGGTTCTCGACATCCGACACCGCCTTGAACATGCGCTTGCGCATCACGCCATCGAGGTTGAAGGATTTGACCACGCGCACGCCGATCGCGGTTTCCTGCATCACCTGCACGATCTGGCCGACCGAACGGAACTCAAGCGCGGCGAACTTGCGGACACGTTTCAGGATGCGGTTGACCCCATAGATGGCCAGGGGACCGACGATGAAGCAAATCAGGGACAGCGCCGGCTGTTGCACGATCATGACCAGCACCAGGGCAACCAGGGTCACCAGATCCCGCACATAGGACGTGACGATGAGGTCGAGTACGTTGCGCGCCGCTTGCGCGTTGTTGGTCATGCGGGTGATCAGGTCTGATGACGAGGTCGAGTGATAGAACTCGATGCCTTGCGCCAGGACGCGATCGTAGATCTTGCGCTGCCGTTCGGCGATGATGGCGTTGCCGACCCGGCTCATGAAATAGGCCTGGACGAAATTGGCGATGCCCTTGACGATGAAGATCGCGGCGACCGCCAGAGCAATCATGTTGACGCGATCGATCCTTTTGTCGACCACGAATTCATTGGTGATTTCGCGCAGGATCCATGCGCTGGCAGCCGTCATGCCGGCCACCACCAGCATCGACAGGACGGCGGCGCCGTAGCCAAACATATGCTGACGGAAGGATTCCCGAAGCAGCCTCACAACGAGGCGCTGGTTCTCCGTCGAGCGGAAAAAACGAAACAAATGGCTGGTCCTTGAAACCGCGACAACGAAGGCGGCTTATAGAGGGAGTTGCGGCCGGATGGAACCATAGGCAGATGCGGCGGACAAACCACTGTTGCAAGCGGCATCGACGGGATGCGATTTTCGGCCTCGGCCACATCAGATGATTCTTTTGACGGGATGACGACAGATGGATTTTGACCTTATCGTTCGCGGCGGCACATTGCCTGATGGCAGGGTAGCCGACATCGGCATCACCGGTGAGACGATCGCGGCGATCGAGCCCACACTGCAGGGTGCCGCGCGAACCGAGATCGATGCCCGTGGCAATCTGGTCTCCGCGCCCTTCGTCGACCCGCATTTCCATATGGACGCGACGCTCTCCTACGGCATTCCGCGCATCAACGCGTCGGGCACGCTGCTCGAAGGCATTTCGCTGTGGGGGGAACTAAAGCCGCTTTTGACGCATGAGGCGGTGCGCGACCGCGCGTTGGCCTACTGCGACTGGGCGGTATCGATGGGCCTGCTCGCCATCCGCACCCATGTCGATGTCTGCGATGACCGCCTGCTGGCGGTCGAGGCCCTGCTCGAGGTCAAGAAGACGGTCGCCCCTTACATCGATCTGCAACTGGTCGCCTTTCCGCAGGACGGGTTCTACCGCTCGCCGACGGCACGGGAAAACACCCTCCGCGCGCTGGACATGGGCGTCGATATTGTCGGCGGCATCCCGCATTTCGAGCGCACCATGGCCGACGGCACGCGCTCGGTAACGGAATTGTGCGAGATCGCGGCCAGGCGCGGCCTGATGGTCGACCTGCATTGCGACGAGACCGATGATCCGCTGTCGCGTCACATCGAGCAGCTTGCCCATGAGACGCAACGCCTCGGGCTGCACGGCAAGGTCGCCGGCTCGCACCTCACCTCGATGCATTCGATGGACAATTACTACGTCTCGAAGCTGCTGCCGCTGATCGCCGAAGCCGGTGTCTCGGCCATCCCCAACCCGCTGATCAACATCATGCTGCAGGGCCGCCACGACACCTTCCCGAAGCGCCGGGGTATGACCCGGGTCAAGGAAATGCAGGCGCTCGGCATCCGCGTCGGCTGGGGCCAGGATTGCGTGCTCGATCCCTGGTATTCGCTGGGCACCGCCGACATGCTCGACGTCGCCTTCATGGGGCTGCACGTCGCCCAGATGTCGAGCCCGGCCGACATGGCGCGCTGCTTCGACATGGTCACCAATGTCAACGCGTCGATCATGGGCCTCGATCATCTCGGCCTGGCGGTCGGCAAGCGCGCCAGCCTTGTCGTCCTCGATGCCGGCAATCCGGTCGAGGCCCTGCGCCTGCGCGCCGAACGCCTGTGCGTCATCGCCAGGGGCAAGGTGGTGGCGGAGAGGACGAAGCAGGAGACCAGGCTTTCGATCGATGGAAGGCCGGGAATGGTGAACCGGCGGCACATATCCAGCTAGATACAGCCGATTCCCGGCGCTGGTCTTACCGATTGCCCGAATTCTCCTCGTCAAAGCCGCCGCTTCCGTCTACGACGCGGCTTGCATGGGGAGGAATCGGGATCGGCATGTCGCAGCCCGTGGCGCAGAATTCCACAGTCAGGAACGTGCTTTTGGCCGGCATTCTGCTGATGCTGGCCGGCGACTTCCTGTTTGCGCTGAACGACGCAATGGGCAAGTGGCTGGTCGCCAGCTTCTCCGTCGGTCAGGTGGTGCTGATCCGGTCCATTGGTGCCTTCTTCGTGCTTGGCCCGATGATCGCCCATCAGGGCACGGCCAAACTGTTCCGCATGGAGCGCCTGGAGCTGCAGCTGCTGCGCGTTGTCATGACCACGCTCGACACCGCGCTCTTCTATGCCGCCGTCGTCTATCTGCCGCTTGCCGATGTCATGAGTTTCTACATGGCCGGGCCGATCTACGTTGCGGCACTCTCGCACCTCCTGCTTGGTGAAAAGGTCGGCTGGCGCCGCTGGATGGCGATCCTGCTCGGCTTCTGCGGTGTGCTGATCATGCTGAAACCGTCCTCGGCGGCGTTCTCGCTGTCATCGGGCTTCGCGCTCGTCGGCAGTATCTCCTTCGCCTTCGCCATCATCCTCAATCGCCGGCTGCGCGGCACCAGCGACACCAATCTGGTGACATGGCAGACCATCGGCACGCTGTTGGTCGGCGGTGTGCTGACCAACAGCGCCTGGCAGACGCCGTCAGCGCTCGATTTCGGCGCCATGCTGCTGCTCGGCATTGTCTCCTGCGGCGCGCATCTGATGATCACCAGGGCGCTCAAGCTGGCTCCGGCCTCGACACTGGCGCCGCTGCACTACACGCTGCTCCTGTGGGCGGTCGTCTTCGGGCTGGTGTTCTTCGGCGACGTTCCGGGCCCGCGCATCCTGATCGGCTCGGGCATCGTCGTTCTCGCCGGCCTGTTCATCTTCCACCGCCAGAAAGTGGTAGAGACCACGGTGCCGCCGGAAAACGTGCCGAAGGGCGTGAACTAATTTAGTCCAGGCTCAGCCCTGACGTATGGCCGCCAGATGCCTTGAAAATTCGGGGGTCTCCATCAGTGCCTTGCAGCGCGCGAACCGACCATCGGCATAGGCGCGGAAATCATCGACCGGATTGTTGTTGGCAAGCTGGATCAGCCCCCATAGAGTCCACAACAGATCGCACATCGCCTTGTAGATCACGATGCGACCGCCCTCCGCAGGCCTGGCCTCGCCGCCGAAATAGGCGCGCATCATCTCTTCATCCTGCGCCGTGTCGAATTTGCCTTCCACGCTGAGGTCGCCAAGGTCCCAGAGCGGGTCGTTCATGCCCGAATATTCCCAGTCGACGATCCACATCCGCTCGCCGGTGTCGAGGAAGTTCTCGCACAGCGGGTCACAGTGGCAGGCGACGAGCGGCAGCGGATGGGCGGCGAGCGCCGACCGCACGGTCTCGGCCTCGCGCACCACGTCATGGTAGCCGGCGGGCAGGGCGACATCCTTGGTCGACAGCACCTTGAGATAATCGTCGATCATCGCAAACAATTCGAAGCGGAAGGGAAACACTGCACCGGAACCGTGCAGCTTGCGGAGGGCCTCGCCCGCACGGGCCGGACTGCCCGGCCGAAGCCTGAATTTCTCCGGCGACATGGTTTCGGCGCCGGCGATGAAGCGCGTCACCATCACGCCGGTGCCCGGGTCCACATGCAGCACCTGCGGACTGACCCCTGCCTTTGCCGCCTCGCGCGCCGCTACCGCTTCATTGGCACGGTTGATGTATTCCTCGGTGCCTTTGCCGGGGATGCGCAGGCAGAAGTCGCCGGCCCTGAACACCAGATTGGTGAGACCGCCGAGCCGTTCAATTGGCCCGGTGTAGCCGGCCAGCATGGGAATGGCGGCCAGTGTCGCACGCACTTCGTCTGTCACCATGCCTGCGTCCCCACGCTGTTATTTGTCGCAGCGACGGTTCCACAATTTTCGTGCTTTGGCTATCATCCGTAAAAGGGCCAAGGAATGGCGGACAGGACAAGAGTGGCGGACAGCAAACATCAGGGCGCGCTTGCCGAGGCCTACGCGGCCAAGCGGCCGGAAGAAGTCGCGGCGCTCTACGACCGTTGGTCGCAGACCTATGACGCCGACATGTCGGCCGCCGGCTATCGCCATCCGACCATCTGCCTCGCGCTGCTGGCCCGCCATCTGCCGCGCGGTTCAGCCCCGCTGCTCGACGCCGGGGCCGGCACCGGGCTCATCGGCGAATGGTTGAACATTGCCGGCTATCCCCAGGTCGAGGCACTGGACATCTCGGAAGGGATGCTGGCCCAAGCCGCGCGAAAGGGCGTCTACTCGGCGCTTCATTGCCTGGCTCTCGGCGGTCATCTGCCCTTTGCCGACGGCGCCTATGCCGGGATCATCTCGGCCGGCGTCTTCACCTCCGGCCATGTCGGCATCGAGGGGTTGAACGAACTGATCCGCATCTGCCGGCCGGGTGGCATCATTGTGCTGACGGTCAAGAACACGCTATGGGATCAGGGCTTTGCAGCGCGCATCGCCGAACTCGAGACGCAAGGCCTCGTCAGCCGCGTCGAGGAAACGCGGCCTTATGTTTCGATGCCGGGCGAGGCCGACACCGTGCCCAGCCGCGGTCTCGCTTTGCGCGTAAATTAGGCCTTCACTCTCTCCGCTGCCGGATCATACATCGGCTCGAGATGGATTTTCGCCGGTGTTCGTTCCATCGCGACCACCAGTTCGTAGTCGCCCGAGGCGAGAAAATCGTCGCTGACGCCATCGGCGTTGCGCACATAGCCGTAGCCGATGTTCCTGCCCACCGTGTAGCCATAACCGCCACTGGTGAGATAGCCGACCGGCTCGCCATTTCGCAGGATGGTCTCGCGACCAAGCAGCACGATCTCCGGATCATCGACCGTGAAGCCGGCAAAGCGTTTCTTAAGTGCCATGCCGCTGGCCGTCTCGAGCGCCTGCCGTCCGACGAAATCCGTGTTCTTGCGCAGCTTGACCGCCCAGCCGAGGCCGGCTTCCTGCGGCGTGTCGTTGGGCGTGATATCGGAGCCCCAGGCGCGATAGCCTTTTTCCAGCCGCAGCGATTCCAACGCGCGGTAGCCGACCGGGCGGATATCATGCGCCTTGCCAGCTGCCATCAACGCGTCGAACACTTCGCCGGTGGCCGCGATCGGCACATGCAGTTCCCAGCCGAGTTCGCCGACATAGGTGACGCGCAGTGCCCGAATTGTGTGGCCGGCGATGGCAATCTCGCGCACATGGCCGAACGGGAAGCTTGCGTTCGACACGTCTGCATCGGTCACGCCAGCCAGCACATCTCGTGCGCGTGGTCCCATCAGCGACAGTGTGCCGAAATCCTCGGTGACATCGATAAGCGTGGCATTGAGCCCTTCGCCGATATGATCGCTGATCCATGACAGATCATGCGTGCGGAAGCCTGTGCCGGTGACGATGTAGAACTTCTCCTCGGCCAGCCGCGCCACCGTCAGGTCGGCCTCGATGCCGCCGCGTGTGTTGAGAAGCTGCGTATAGGTCAGCCGGCCGACCGGCTTGCTGACGTCGTTGGCGCAGATCCAGTCCAGCGCCTTCAGCGCGTCGGGCCCGCTCAGCTCATATTTGGCAAAGGACGATTGATCGAAGATGCCGACCTTTTCGCGCACGTGCCGGTGCTCGTCGCCGACCGCCGCGAACCAGTTCTGCCGGCCCATCGAATAGATGTCCTGCGGCTCGACGCCTTGCGGTGCGAACCAGTTCGGCCGCTCCCAGCCGAGCTTCGAGCCGAATACGGCGCGCTGCTGTTTCAGCCTCTCGTAAAGCGGCGAGACGATACGGGGCCGCCCGCTGAGGTACTCCTCATGTGGAAAGCCGATCGTATAGTGTTTCCCGTAGGCCTCCAGCGTGCGGTCGCGGACCCACTGCCGGTCGCGGTGCAGATCGGAAAAGCGCCTGATGTCGACCACCCACAGGTCGAGCGGCGCCTCGCCATCGACCACCCACTGCGCCAGCACCCAGCCGGCGCCGCCGCCCGACGCGATGCCGAAGGCATTGAAGCCGGCGCCCACGAACATGTTGGCGCATTCGGGCGCTGTGCCCAGAATGAAATTGCCGTCCGGGGCAAAGCTCTCCGGCCCGTTGATCATCTGCTTGACGCCGACGGTTTCCAGCGCCGGCACACGCGCGATCGCTTGCACCATGTGCTGCTCGAAATGGTCGTAGTCGTCGTCGAACAGCCGGAACTCCCAATCATTGGGCACATCGCCCCCGGGGAGATCAGTCGTCCAGGCTTGCGGGTTCGGCTCATAGCCGCCCATCACCAGTCCGCCGACCTCCTCCTTGAAATAGGTGCGCCGGTCCGGGTCACGGATGGTCGGCGCGTCGGACGCCAGTCCGTCGATCTTCTCGGTGATGATGTACTGGTGCTTCACCGGCTGCAGCGGCACGTTGATGCCGGCCATCGCGCCGACCTGCCGCGCCCATTGCCCGGCGCAGTTGACCACCTTGTCGCAGGCGATGTCGCCCTTGCTGGTCTTCACCACCGTGATGCGGCCGTCCTTCATCTCGAAGCCGGTGACGCGGACATCCTCGAACAGTTTCGCGCCATGCATGCGCGCGCCCTTGGCCAGCGACTGCGTGATATCGGATGGGCTCGCCTGGCCGTCGGTCGGCAGCCAGGAAGCGCCGACAAGATCGCCGGTTTCCATGAGCGGCCACATGGCCTTGACCTCCGCCGCCGACAGCAGTTGCATGTCCATGCCGAAGCTTTTCGCCGTCGTCGCCAGCCTTTTGTACTCGATCCAGCGGTCGGCATTGGTGGCGAGCCTGAGGCACCCGGTCATCTTCCAGCCGGTGGCAAGGCCGGTCTCGGCCTCAAGTCCCTTGTAGAGGTCGACGGAGTATTTCAGCACGCGGGTGATCGAGGCCGACGAGCGCAGCTGCCCGACAAGGCCGGCGGCGTGCCAGGTCGAGCCCGAGGTCAGCTTGCCCTGCTCCAGCAGCACCACGTCGGCCTTGTGGTCGCGCGCCAGATGATAGGCCGTCGAACAGCCGATGATGCCGCCGCCAATGACGACGATGGCGGCCTGGCTCGGCAATGTCATGATTTCTGTGTCCCGTACTTCGTTCTGTAGTTTTCCAGCGCGGCGTCGAGCCGCGTCAGGTTTTCCTCGGTGTAGGCGACGTAGTCGATCCCGGGCGCGTCGAGATAGAGCTCGGACACCATGCTCCACATCGCCTCGCGCAGCAGCGAGGCGCATTGCATGGCCGCGTGCGAGCGGCGGATTGCCTCGTCCGGTTCCTTCATGAAATACGCGGTCAGGAAGGCGAAGGATTCCTCGTCGCTCATGCCGGCGTTGGAGGCCACGCCGGCGAGGTCGAACATCGCCGTGTTGAAGCCGGCATATTCGAAGTCGATCAGCCACAGCCTGTTGCCATCGTCGAGAATGTTGGCCGGCAACAGATCGTTGTGGCCAAAGACGATCGGCAACAATTTCTGCGCGCGCTCCAGTTCGTCTGCCAAGGTCAGCAGGCGCGGCAAGTCGCTGCGCTTGCGGCTGCCGCCTTCTTCAAGCGTGCGCGCATAGTCGCGGATGACATGGAACACCCAGAACATGAAGCCGGCACCTGAGACGTGATTGGGCATCTCGCGATGGAAGGCGCGCATCAGCGCCGCGATACGACCAAGATTGGTGCGCACATCTTCCGCCTGAAAGGTTTTGGCGTCGACAAACTCCGTCACAAGGATGCCCAGCTCGGCATGGATGACGGCCGGTGCGAAACCGGCGGCATGGGCCGCCCGCGCGGTCATCACCTCGCGCTCGCGAAAGACATGGTGGAACGGATAGTCCCTGCCGAAGCGCACGACATGTTTGCCGGCCGCGTCCGTGACCACATAGTTGGCGTTGCTCAGACCGCCGGGCAGTGGTGCGATTTCGATGCCGCCGGTCCAGCAGGACAGGGCGCGGATGCGTTCTTCGGCGGTCACGGAATGATCCCTGGTTTGCTGGGGTTCGATAAGGTGCCATGGCCAGCTCAACGACGGCGGGGAGAAACGCAAAAAATCTCGTCGGTGCGGGATGCCAGGATCGGTATCCCGCACCGCACCGACGAGCCCCTGGCCAGGTTTTTGAGCCCCGGCATCCGCCCCCGCGGATCTGAAAATTCGTTGCGCCTGGCACGTTGCAAACGGCCTGATGCGTGAGTTGCGGCTCTGCCATCACCCTCCCGTTGCAGCTCCGAACCCTGTCTTGATTTCACGCCAGGGTTGCTCGGTTGTCAAGAAAAAGATGTGACCTTTTTTGGGTATTTTGCCCGAAACCATAAGGTACCTCCTTTAAAAGCGCTTGAATTACCTTAGAATCGGTCAAAGTCTCAGTTCGGGGAACCAAATGGCTCAATCCAAACGCCACGGCGAGATCCTGCGGCTGCTGCAGGAAGAAGGCACCGTCACCATCGCCAGCCTGGCCGACCGGCTGGGCGTGTCGCTCGAGACCGTGCGCCGCGACGTCAAGCCGCTCACCGGCGACGGCTCCGTCCTCAAGATGCATGGCGCGATCGGCCTGCCGTCGATGGTAGGCGAAGCGCCGTTCGAGCGGCGCATGCGTGAGAATGCCGATGCCAAGCGCGTCATTGCCCGCATGGTCGCTGGCACCATCCGCGACGGCGAATCGATCATGCTCGACACCGGCACGACAACCTCGTTTCTGGCCCGCGAGCTGCTCGGCCATCGGCGCCTGACGGTCGTCACCAACTCATCGGATATCGCGCGCACGCTGGCCACCATCAACGGCAATAAGGTTTATATGGCCGGCGGCGAATTGCGCAGCGATTCCGGCGCTGCCTTCGGTGCCTCGGCTATCGACTTCGTCAGCCGCTTCTCGGTCAGCCACGCCATCATCTCCACCGGTGCCGTCGATGCGGTGATGGGGGTCATGGACTATGATCTGGAAGAGGCCGAATTCGCGCGCATGGTACTATCGCGCGGCCAGCGTTCGCTCGTCATCACCGATCACTCGAAGTTCGGCCGCCTTGGTCTGGTCCAGGTTTGCGGCTTCGACAGTTTTTCCGAGATCGCCACCGACCGCTCGCCGCCGCGCGATATAGCCGCGGCCCTGGCGCAGGCCGGCGCGCGGCTCAGCATCGTCGGCGCGGAGAGCGGGTTCTGATCCAGCCAACTTATGCCGACGATTTGGCCGGCACTTCCCACCGCCGCCTCCGCCGTGTTTAGTCCGGCCATGGCTTTCACCATTCGCCAGTTGCAGTTCTTCATCGCCGTGGCCGAGCAAGGCACGGTGTCGGGTGCCGCGCAGAACCTCTCGATCTCGCAATCTTCGGTCACCGAGGCGATCAAGGAACTCGAAAGCGATCTCGGTGTCGAATTGTTCGAACGCCATCCGCGCGGCCTCAACATCACCCATAAGGGCCATCAGTTCCTGCGCCATGCCACCAAGATCCTCGCCGACGTCTCCGACGCACGCCGTTCTTTCTCAGGCGAACAGGCGGTGGTGGGCGGGCGGCTGCAGCTGGGCGTCACCTCGCTGGTCGCCGGTTATGTGCTGTCGGATCTGCTCGCCCGCTACCGCCGCGCCTATCCCGGCGTCGAGGTCTCGGCCATCGAGGATAATGGCGATTATCTCGAGCATCTCTTGATCGGCGGCAAGCTCGACATTGCCGTCATGGTCACCTCCAATTTGCGCGACCGCACCGCGCTGCAGTCGGAAATCCTCGAAGTCTCGGCCTATCGGCTGTGGCTGCCGCTCGGTCATCCGCTCGCCAGCGCCGACATCATCAGCATTGGCGACATTGCCTCCGAAACGCTGATCATGCTGACCGTCGACGAGATCGAGGAAAACACCGGCAAGCTGCTGACGGCAATCGGCGCCAAGCCGCATGTCGCCTTCCGCACCCGTTCCGTGGAAGCCGTGCGCAGTCTGGTCGCGACCGGCGCCGGCGTGGCGCTGTTGCCCGACCTCGTCTACCGGCCCTGGTCGCTGGAGGGCGACCGCATCGAATCGCGTGATATTTCGGGCTCCTTGCCCGTGGTGCAGGTCGGCATGGTCTGGCGGCGCGGCTCCGGCCTGCCGCAGGCGGCGCGCGATTTCATCGGCCTTGCACAGTCGCAAAGGACGGTCCGTCAGCGTCCCTGAGAAATCGGCTGCCGATCTATCGGAAAAACCGATATCGCCCTTCTGATAAATGGATTTGCGAAACCGGAATTTTCCAAGCACTTTCCGTTCAGGGACCAAAGCCGCCATCAGAGCGGCATCAAGCCCAACGGACGAACTGACTTTTTCAGTCCGCGCGTGACCCCTAGCGAAGACCGAAACCGGCTTTCGCAGTCAGGCGCCAAAATGGGAGATCGACGATGAATTCATTCCTCAAGTCATGTACTGCCTTGACGGTCGCGCTGACCTTCTCCGGCCAGGCCGTCGCCCAGGTCAAGGAACTTGGCAAGGGCGAAGGCCAGGTCAACATCGTGGCCTGGCCGGGCTACATCGAGCGCGGCGAAACCGACAAGGGCTATGACTGGGTGACCTCCTTCGAGAAGGAGACCGGCTGCAAGGTAAACGTCAAGACGGCCAACACCTCCGACGAGATGGTCTCGCTGATGAACGAGGGTGGTTTCGACCTCGTCACCGCTTCGGGCGATGCCTCGCTGCGCCTCGTTGCCGGCAAGCGGGTGCAGCCGATCAACACCGATCTTATCCCAAGCTGGAAGACCGTCGACGAGCGCCTCAAGGACGCGCCGTGGTTCACCGTCGGTGGCGTCCACTATGGCGTTCCCTACCAGTGGGGACCAAACGTCCTGATGTATAACACCGACGTGTTCAAGGAGGCTCCCAAGAGCTGGAACGTCGTGTTCGAAGAGATGAAGCTGCCGGACGGCAAATCCAACAAGGGGCGCGTGCAGGCCTATGACGGGCCGATCCACATCGCGGATGCCGCCAACTATCTGATGTTCCACAAACCGGAACTCGGCATCAAGGATCCTTATGAACTGAACGAGGACCAGTACAAGGCAGCGCTCGACCTGCTGCGCGTCCAGCGCACGCTGGTCGGCCGCTACTGGCATGATGCCGCCATCCAGGTCGACGATTTCCAGAACGAAGGCGTCGTCGCTTCCGGTTCGTGGCCGTATCAGGTCAACACGCTGGTCGCCGCCAAGAAGCCGGTCGCTTCGACCATTCCGGAGGAGGGCGCGACCGGTTGGGCCGACACCACGATGATGGAAGCCGACTCGGCCAATCCCAACTGCGCCTATATGTGGATGGAACACTCGCTGTCGCCGAAGGTGCAGGGCGATGTCTCGGCCTGGTTCGGTTCGCTGCCCGTCGTGCCCGCCGCCTGTAAGGGCAATGAGCTTTTGACCGACGAAGGCTGCAAGACCAACGGCTACGAGAATTTCGAGAAGATCAAGTTCTGGAAGACGCCGGTGTCGAAATGCGCCACCCAGAACGACAAGTGCGTGCCCTACTACCGCTGGGTGTCGGATTATATCGGCGTCATCGGCGGGCGGTAAGCGCCCTTACCCTCCCCCTTGTGGGGAGGGTCGACGCGCAGCGGCGGGGTGGGGGGTCGCGCGGACACGATTTTGCCTATGAGGCCACCCTCAACCCTCGGCCTCCCCCATCGAGGGGGAGGTGTAGTGGCGCGCGAAATTCGCCATCCGCTGCCATGATTTGCAGGCGAGGGTGATCGACAGAACTGAACCGGCAACAGACTGACAGCCCATGACCTCCGCCGTCTCCTTCCAGAAAGCCTCGCGCCATTTCGGCAGCGTTCGCGCCGTCGACGCGGTCGATCTCGACATCGCGCCAGGCGAGTTCTTCGCCATGCTTGGGCCGTCCGGTTCCGGCAAGACCACCTGTCTGCGCCTCATCGCCGGCTTCGAGCAGCCGACATCGGGCTCGATCTCGATCTTCGGCGAACGCGCCGAGGGCGTCCCGCCCTATCGCCGCAACGTCAACACCGTGTTCCAGGACTATGCGCTGTTCCCGCATCTGAACGTGCTCGACAACGTCGCCTACGGGCTGATGGTCAAAGGCGCCGGCAAGGCTGAACGGCACAAGGCTGCGGAAGAGGCGCTGGCGCTGGTGCGGCTGCCCGGCTATGGCGCCCGCCGCCCCGGCCAGCTTTCCGGCGGCCAGCGCCAGCGCGTCGCGCTCGCCCGCGCGCTGGTCAACCAGCCCAAGGTGCTGCTGCTCGACGAGCCGCTTGGCGCGCTCGACCTCAAATTGCGCGAGAATATGCAAGAGGAGCTGAAGTTGCTGCAGAAGGCCCTTGGCATCACCTTCGTCTTCGTCACGCACGACCAGGGCGAGGCGCTGTCGATGGCCGACCGCGTCGCCGTCTTCAACGATGGCAAGATCATGCAGATCGGCACGCCGGAGGATATCTATCAGCGGCCGAAGACGCGCTTCGTCGCCGATTTCGTCGGCTCATCGAATGTACTGCCGCCGGATTTCGTCCAGCGCTATTCCGGCCAGCATCGCTGGGGCAGCCTGCGCCCTGAATCCATTCGCGTCGGCCGCGCGGCCAGCGGGGTCACAAGTGGCGAAGGCGTGTCCGCCCGCCTCGTCTCGACCAATTATCTCGGCGCCACGACGAAGCTGGCGCTCGACGCCGACGGGCTGCGGCTGCACGCCATCGTGCCGGCCGGCACGGCCTTGCCGAGGGAAGGCGAGGCGGTCGTGCTCACCTTCAACCGCGAGCACCTGCATCTGATGGACGAGCCGGCATGAGACTCGACGCCGCCATGCCGCGTGCAACGGCCCCCGCCATCCTGCCGGGCAGCGGCGGCTTGCGCGGCGCGCTGTCGGACCTTTTCTGGCGCAAGCCGAAGGTCCTGCTGCTGCTCATGCTGGTGCCGCCGGTGCTGTGGCTCGGCATCGTCTATATCGGCTCGCTATTCGCCCTCCTGGCGCAGAGCTTTTTCTCCATCGATGAGTTTTCCGGCCTCATCAACCGCCAGTTCACCTTGAAGACCTATGGCGACCTGTTCCAGGCCGCCAATCTCGACATCATCCTGCGCACGGTGACGATGGCGGCTCTGGTCACGCTGGCCTCCGCCGTCATCGCTTTCCCGATCGCTTATTACGCGGCGCGCTATGCGCGCGGCCGCTGGAAGGCGCTGTTCTATCTCGGCATCATGCTGCCGCTGTGGTCGAGCTACCTGGTCAAGATCTACGCCTGGAAGCTGATTCTGGCCAAGGAGGGCATCCTCACCTGGCTGCTCGCCAAACTGCAGCTGTCGTGGGTGCTCGACGCCTGGCTGTCGCTGCCGGTCATCGGCGGCAATTCGCTGTCGGTGTCGTTCACCGGCACCTTCATCGTCTTCGTTTATGTCTGGCTGCCTTTCATGATCCTCCCCGTTCAGGCGGCGCTCGAGCGGGTGCCCGGCAATCTGGTCGAGGCCTCGTCCGATTTGGGGGCTTCGCCGGGACAGACCTTCCGCAACGTGCTGTTCCCGCTGGCGTTGCCGGGTATCGTCGCTGGATCGATCTTCACCTTCTCGCTGACATTAGGCGACTACATCATCCCGCAGATCATCGGCACCTCGCGGCTGTTCATCGGCCAGGCGGTCTATTCGCAGCAAGGCACCGCCGGCAACATCCCGCTCGCCGCGGCCTTCACAGTGGTGCCGATCGTCATCATGGGGTTCTATCTCTGGGGCGCCAAGCGCATGGGAGCCTTCGATGCGCTCTGATCGCGGCCAATCCGCTCCGCTCGGCCTGAAGATCGCCGCTGCCTGCGGGTTGCTGTTCCTGCATTTGCCGATCCTGCTGATCTTCGTCTATGCCTTCACCACCGAAGAGAAGAGTTTCGTCTGGCCGCCGCCAGGGCTGACGACGCAATGGTTCGCCGTCACCTGGAACCGGCCCGATGTCTGGCAGGCGCTGTCGCTGTCGGTCAGGGTAGCCGTGATCTCGACGGCGATTGCGCTGATCCTCGGCACGCTCTGTTCGGCGGCGGTGTCGCGGACAAAATTCTTCGGCCGCGAAACCATCTCGCTGCTGGTCATCCTGCCGATCGCGCTGCCCGGCATCATCACCGGCATCGCGCTGCGCTCGGCCTTTTCGCTGGCCGACATCCCGTTTTCGTTCTGGACGATCGTGCTCGGCCACGCCACCTTCTGCGTCGTTGTCGTCTACAACAATGCGGTCGCCCGTTTTCGCCGAACATCGGGCTCGATGATCGAGGCGTCGATGGATCTTGGTGCCGACGGCTTCCAGACCTTCCGCCATGTCGTGCTGCCCAACATCGCCACCGCGCTGCTGGCCGGCGGCATGCTGGCCTTCGCTTTGTCCTTCGATGAGGTCATCGTCACCACCTTCACCGCCGGCCAGCAGCAGACGCTGCCGATCTGGATGCTGGAAGAGCTGATCCGTCCGCGCCAGCGCCCGGTCACCAATGTCGTCGCCATGGTCGTGGTGCTGGTGACGCTGCTGCCGATCCTTGCCGCCTATTACCTCACCCGCGACGGCGACCAGATCGCTGGAAGCGGGAAATGAAAAACAGCGAATAGGGAGTAGCGAATAGCGAATAGGGAATTTCGACGGTCAAACCCTACTCGCTATTCGCTACTCGCTACTCGCTCCTGTTAAGGGAGAAACCTTATGGACACCCAGATGCTGATCGGCTCGAAATTCGAGAAGGGCACCGAAACCGAGGAACCGATCCTCAATCCGAAGACCGGGGCGACCATCCTCAACCTGCCCGAAGCCAGCCAGGCGCAGATCGAGGCGGCGGTGCTGGCGGCCGAAAAGGCGTTCGTCTTGTGGTCGCGCACCACGCCGGCGCAGCGCTCGGGCTATCTCCTGAAGATCGCCGACCGCATCGAGGCCGACGCAAAAGAGTTCGCCACGCTTGAGGCGCTGAACTGCGGCAAGCCGATCAATGCTGTGCTCAACGATGAGATTCCGGCCATCGTCGACTGCTACCGCTTCTTTGCCGGCGCCGTGCGCTCGATGCCGGGCGTCGTTGCCGGCGAATACATTCCAGGCCACACATCGATGGTCCGCCGTGACGCCATCGGCATCGTCGCTTCCATCGCGCCGTGGAACTACCCGCTGATGATGATGGCCTGGAAGCTGGCGCCGGCCATCGCCGGCGGCAACACCGTCGTCTTCAAGCCGTCCGAGCAGACACCGCTGACGGCGCTGAAGCTGGCGAAGATACTTGCCGAAATCCTGCCCGAGGGCGTCGTCAATGTCGTGCTCGGCCGCGGCGACAGCGTCGGCAACACGCTGATCAACCATCCGAAGGTCAACATGATCTCGATCACCGGCGATGTCGCCACCGGCAAGAAGGTACTGCAGGCGGCCGCCAAGTCGGTCAAGCGCACGCATCTCGAGCTCGGCGGCAAGGCTCCGGTCATCGTCTTCGACGACGCCGACCTCCGCTCGGTGGTCAACGGCTTGCGTGCCTTCGGCTACTACAATGCCGGCCAGGACTGCACCGCCGCCTGCCGCATCTATGCCGGCAAGAAGATCTACGACAAGCTCGTCGCCGATCTCTCGTCGGCTGTCTCGACCATCAAGTACAACCGTCCAGACGACACCGAAAACGAGATCGGGCCGCTGATCTCGCGCCGCCAGCGTGACCGTGTCTCGAGCTTCGTCGAGCGCGCCTCGGAACTGAAGCACATCGAGATCACCACCGGTGGCAAACCGGGCGAGGGCTCTGGTTTCTATTACCAGCCGACCGTGGTCGCCGGCGCCCTGCAGGAAGACGAGATCGTGCGGCGCGAGGTGTTCGGGCCAGTCGTCTCGATCACCCGTTTTTCGGAAGTCGACGAGGCGGTGAACTGGGCCAATGACAGCGACTACGGCCTGGCGTCGTCTGTGTGGACCAAGGACGTGTCGCGCGCCATGGCGACGGCCGCACGTCTCCAGTACGGCTGCACCTGGATCAACACCCATTTCATGCTGACCAACGAGATGCCGCATGGCGGACTGAAACAGTCCGGCTACGGCAAGGACATGTCGCTCTACGCGCTGGAGGATTACACCGCCGTCCGCCACGTGATGGTTGCGCATAGCTAGCGCCTTCCCTTCTCCCCGTTTACGCAGGGCTGTCCGGGGAAAGTTTTGAGTGAATCGAAATGCCGCATGTGCATGCCCCGTAAAACGGGGTTTGTCCG
>NZ_JAMYLL010000078.1:0-17149 GCF_040318045.1 Mesorhizobium sp. M1338
GCTTGTTGTGGTGACGCCAGTGGCACGGCCATCGACGATCATGACCGTAGCGCATCCAGCCTCGGTGACAAGCTGACCGCCACGCTCCACGAATTCCTCAATCAATATCTCGATCAGTGACGGCAGATCGACCCAGCCTTCGCCTGGGTTGAAGATCGCGCCCTGAGGTGTGACCGCGCTGGCATCTATGCCCGGGGTGACCGACGCTATCGCATCTGACGACAGATGCCGCGCATCATAGCCCAGGTGTTTCTCATGGGCGAAGACATCGGCGATCTCGTTCGAGGCGTCATCCGCGTCCCATGTCAGGCCGCCGTCGAAACGCAGCCAGGCGGCATCCGGATATCTCGCGGACAGCGTCCGGTAGCGGTCGATGCCAATCATGCGCAGCCGATGATACTCAGCAGACCGCTTGCGCGAGGAATTGAGCCAGGCGAGCGAGCGGCCGGAAGCTCCCCTGGCGAGCGGTCCATCATTGACCAGGAGGGTTTCGATGCCGAGCCTTGCAAGATGAACAGCCGAGGAGACACCGAAAATACCGCCCCCGACAACAACGACCTTTGAGACCGAATGCGATGTAGTCATGGGATATTTCTTTCACTGTGTGGAGGTTTGACGGGACGGCGGGGGCGAAGGCATCTTGTTTTCGATGCGTCTCAGAGCCTGCAATGGTGCGATCAAAGCACCTCGGCCAGGAAGTGCTTCAGACGCTTGCTTTGCGGAGTGTCGAAGATCGCGGCAGGCGTGCCGGCCTCGACGACGCGGCCTTCATCCATGAAGACGACTTGATCGGCGACCTTGCGGGCAAAGCCCATTTCGTGGGTGACGACGACCATCGTCATGCCACGCTGGCCGAGGTCCGCCATCAAGTTGAGGACGCCCTTCACCAGTTCGGGATCGAGAGCGCTGGTCACCTCGTCGAACAGGATGACCTCAGGGTCCATCGCCAGTGCACGAGCGATCGCGACACGCTGCTGCTGGCCACCGGACAGGTTTCCGGGACGATGGTGTTTGCGTGCGGCAAGCCCAACATCGGCAAGGCGGGCCTCGGCGATGCGCTCTGCCTCCTGCACTGGAATGCCCTTGACCTTGGTCAGCGACAGCATGACGTTTTCGAGGGCTGTATGGTCGGGAAACAGGTTGAAATGCTGGAACACCATGCCGACACGCCGGCGTAGCTTTTCAGGCTTCATCGTCAGAATGCTCGCGCCATCGAGCAGCACGTCACCGCCCTTGGGCTCGACCAGGCGGTTAAGGCAGCGCAGCAGGGTCGACTTGCCCGACCCTGACGGACCGATGACGCAGGTGACGGTGCCGGGTTTGACGATCAGGCTGACACCCTTGAGGACATCTAGGTCGCCATAGGCCATGTCGAGATTGCTGACGGCGAGACTGCCGCCCTTGAACCGGGGAAGCGCCGAGCGGTCTTCGGAGCCGGTCTCCGAAGGGGGGCCGCCGATGGCGCTTTCCAGTTCGCTCACCTCGGCAAGACCGCTGGTGACGAGGCCGGCCTTTTGCTTTCCAACCCGCAGCGAATTGTCGATGTAATTGACCACATGGGTCAACGGCACGGTGATGACGAGATAGAAAACGCCAGCCAAAAGCAACGGCGAGAGGTTTCCTGTGACCACCGCCTGGTCCTGGCCGACGCGGAAAATCTCGCGCTCCGACGCAAGCAATCCGAGGAAATAGACGAGGCTCGAATCCTTTACGTTGCCAATGAACTGGTTGACCAGAGCCGGCAGAACGCGGCGGATACCCTGCGGGATTACGATCAGGCGCATGCCCTGCCCGTAGCTCATGCTGAGCGCCTTGCAGGCTTCCATCTGCCCGCGCTCGACGCTCTGGATGCCCGAGCGGAAGATTTCTCCGATATAGGCGCCGGCGATCAGGCTGAGGGCGAGAATGCCGAGTGGATAGGGCGAAGGCCCGAAGATTTCGCGGCCGATGCGGGCGAAGCCCTGGCCGATCAGCAGAATGGTCACGATCGCCGGGAGGCCGCGGAAAACATCCGTGTAGACCCGGGCCGGAATGCGCAGCCAGAGAGATTGCGAGATGCCCATGACCGCCAGGATCATCCCCAGAACAACACCGAGTACCGTTGACGCGGCCGCAAGGATCAAGGTGTTCCTCAATCCGATGGTGATCATGCTCGGCAGCACATCCGCCATGGCTTGCCAGTCGAGGAAACTGCGACGCAAGTTTTCAAGCCAGTCCATTCGGTCCCCTTTTTCATTGCGCTGTTCGCGCCGCCCAGAGGCGCGCCAGCCGCCGGCCATCAGGGCCGGCGGCTGAGTTCGTTCATTTCTTGGGGAGATATTGGTCAGGCATCGGCGAGCCGGGGAACCACTTCTCATAAAGCGTCTTCCAGGTGCCGTCCTGCATGGCCGCATGAAGGGAGGTGTTCAATGCATCGCGAAGCTTGTCGTTGCCCTTGCGCACGACGAAGCCCGCTGGCGCATCGAAGGAGGGGATGTTAACGGCGATCTTTAGGTCCGGATAGCGGACGCCATAGTCCTTGGCAGCCTCGTAGTCGAGGAAATGGGCGTCGACAGTTCCATTGTTGAGCGCGGAAACGGCGGAGTTGTTGTCGGGGAATTTCACGAGATCCGTTCCGACAAAATTCTTCGCTGCATAGATTTCCTGCAATGTTCCCTGGACGACACCAAGACGCTTGCCTTTAAGCCCGTCAGCCGAATTTATCGCCTTGTCTGCTGTGAGCACCGAGAGATAGCCTGCGAGATAGCCGTCCGAAAAGTCGACAGTCTTCTTGCGCGCTTCCGTCGTACCAATCGCCGCCACCGCCACGTCGAAGCGTTCATTGGCCACCGACGGCATCAGCGCCGAGAACTCCTGACCGGTGAAGATCACCTGATCCGGTTTGAATCCAAGGCGGCTCGCGACATTTCGAAAGAATTCAATGTCGAACCCCGTGAACGTGCCATCCGCCTGGGTGAAAGCATAGGGTTTGGCGTCTCCCATGGTACCGACGCTGATGACTTTCGCATCGATGAGACCATAGGGATTGTCACCCGCCGCGGCCCGCGAAATCAAACCCGCTCCGATGCACACAACCATCAGAGCCATTGCGCCAACCTGGATCGGCGATATCAATGACTTGAGAATTCCAATCCTGCTCATGTCTTCTCTCCACTCTGGGGTTTATTGTTCTTGGCATTTGCGTTGAGCCCGTAAATTTCACGCCTCGCATCGTTCGTCGCCGCCACGGGCTTGCGCGGCCGACAGTCTCCACGCTCTGAGGACTCGTTCATTCGCATAAGAGACCGGTCTCTTATTGTGTGAGACCGGTCTCTTTGATAATCGTTATCGCCAGATTGACCTTCCGTCAACAACTCTTGTAGTCGTTCATCCGATGAAAACAACCGCGCCCAAAACCCGGTCGATAACAGTCAGCGACGTCGCCCGCGCGGCGAACGTGTCGAAAGCGACAGCCGCGCGCGTGCTCGGCGGATATGGCGTCGTCAGCGATATGATCCGCGCGGACGTCATGGCCGCAGCCAAGGCATTGGACTACCGTCCGAACGAGCTCGCTCGCAGCATGACAACCGGCAGGTCCGGCATCATCGGGGTGGTGGTCGGCGACATCGAGAACCCGTTCTTCAGCCTTGCGGTGCGCGGCATTAGCGATGCGGCAAAGGCCGCGGGGTTCAACGTCATTCTGGCCAACTCCGGTGAGAAGATCGAGGCGGAAAAGGCAGCTGTGAAGCTGCTGATCGGCAAGCGCGTCGACGGACTGATCGTCACGCCATCGGAATCGCGTGACATCTCGCATCTGCGCGACATCCATCGTTCAGGCCGGCCGCTTGCCCTGCTTGATAGGGCGCTGCCCGATCTGGATGTCGATACCGTCACGGTCGACGATCGCGGCATCGCCATGCGGGCGACCCGCATTCTTGCGGATGCCGGCCACCGTAACATCGCCTATGTGACCGCAGTCGACGCCGAAGGGCATGAATACCGCGATCTCGGGCAAATCTACACCTCGTCGGTTCGCGAGCGTATCGACGGTTTCCTCACCGTGTGCCGAGATGCCGGAATTGATCGGCCGGAAAATTATGTTCGCCTTGGTGCAACAAGCCCCGCCGAAACGCGCAGGGTTGCCGACAAACTGCTGTCCGGGCCAGATCGGCCGACGGCGATCCTTGCCTCCGACAGCGTCATAGCGCTGGAGATCTTCAGGGTGATCCGCCAGCGCGGCTTGCGGGTTCCCGACGACATTTCGCTGATCACCTTCCATGATGCGGACTGGACGAGCGTCACCACACCGCCCATCACCGTCATCGACCAGCCCGTCTATGCGCTTGGCAAGAGTGTCGCGGAACTTCTCATTCGCCGTCTGAAGGGCGAAATGCGACCGTCGGAGCGGCTCGTCCTGCCAACCGCTATTATCGAAAGGGGCTCTGTGGGGCCGCCGATGATAGGGCCACCGGTGAAGCCCTGACGGGTTTCACCGAGTAAGAGCGATTAGGCGAGGACGCGCAGCAGATGAGACGCCTCTCGATCCTATTCAGACAGACGTTTCACATCCCGAACAGTCGCCCGCGCTCACGCAGTCGCCCAACTACGCCATTTCGGGGCGTTTTGAGCCCTCGCGGATGGCCTTGTGTACGCCGCGCTGTATATCCATGAATGCAGGGCTTTCCATCACCTCTTCGCGGCGCGGGCGCTCGATATCGACGTTGAAGGTCTGCGTGATGCGGCCCGGACCGATCCCCATGACGACGATCCGGTCCGACAGATAGACGGCCTCCTCCACGTCATGGGTGACAAACAGGACGGTCAACCTGTGTTCCTCCCAGATCTGGGTCAGCAGTTCCTGCATCTGGTGCCGGGTCAACGCATCGAGGGCGCCGAAGGGCTCGTCCATCAACAGCATCTTGGGCCGATAGGAAAGCGCACGCGCAATGGCGACGCGCTGTTTCATGCCGCCCGAGAGTTCGGCCGGATAGCGATCGGCACTATCCGACAGCTTGACGAGTTCGAGATGCTCCAGCGCGATGCTGCGGCAGGTCGAGCGATCGTAGCCGGCGGCCTTGAGGGCAAACTCGATGTTCTGCCGCGCCGTCAGCCAGGGGAGCAGCGTGTAGGACTGGAAGACGACGCCGCGGTCGAGCCCCGGCTGCAGGATGGGCGCGCCATCGATGCTGAGATCGCCGGCGTCGAAATCCTGCAACCCGGCCACGATCGACAGCAGCGTGCTCTTGCCACAGCCCGATGTGCCGACCAGGGAGACGAACTCATTGTCGGCAAGATCGAGGTTGATGTCGCGCAGCACTTCCGTGCGCCGCTCGCCCGTGCCGAAGCTCTTGTGCAGACCGGCGATCCGCAATTTGGGAGGGCTCATCGACCGTTCCTCATTGCGAGCGGCCCTCTTGCTTGAACAACACCTTTTCCAGCGCCTTCATCACCTGGTCGGTGATGAGGCCGAGCAGGCCAAGCAGCAGGATGTAGCCGATGATGGTGTTGGTCTGGAAATAGCGCTGCGACACGGTGATGCGATAGCCGAGACCCGAAGTCGCCGCGACAAGTTCGGCCAGCACCAGCCAGGTCCATGCCCAGCCCAGGCTGATGCGCAGCGTATCCCAGATACCCGGCAACGCACTGGGCACGACGATGCGCGTCAGTATCTTGCGATCCGGCAGGCCGAGCGTGCGCCCAAGGCCGATGAAATCGGCGGGAACCCGTTTCACATTGTCCATGATCATCAGCACCTGCTGGAAGAAGGTGCCGATGAAGATGATCAGGAACTTCTGCGAATCGCCGGTGCCCGCCCACAGGATGGAGAGCGGCACGAAGGCAACGACCGGCATGTAGCGGATGAAATCCACCAGCGGCTCGATGGCCGCTTCCCAGGAACGGAAACTGCCGATCAGCACGCCGATCGGTATCGATAGCGCCGAGGCGATGAGGAAACCGATGGAAATGCGGTACATCGAGGCTTTGAGGTCCAGCCACAACGTGCCGTCGCCCGCGAGCTTGGCAATCTGCGTCGCGACGCTGCCCGGGGACGGCAGGAAGATGGGCTTCACCAATCCCAGTCCGGTCGCCGCCCACCAGGCAAGGCCAAGCCCGACAAAGACAGCCACGGCGATCGTCAGGAAACGCGACCTGGCGATGGGCACGCCGATCCCGGAGGATCGGCGGCGCCTCGCCGGTTTCACGGCCGGTCCCGGTGGGGGACGAGCCGGATCCGTTTGAGCGGGACGCTCCCCGGACATTCGCGTCACCACCTCGGTCCGGCCTTGGTCATTCCGCCGCCTTGACGAAGGACGGGTCGATCATCTGCTCCGGCGTCACATCGGCCTGCAGCAGCTTGGCGTTCTTGGCGGCGGCCTCGACATCGGCGAAGGTCTTGGTGGTGAAGTCGCCGGTGAGCGCCGTCTTGTTTTCGGCGAGCGAGTAGTAGCGCACGCCGTCAAAGGCGGTGTCGAGGTCCTTGACGTCCGAACCGACCGCCTTGGCGATGATGGCTCGGCCACCAGGCGTGTCGGCATTGTAATCCTTGAGCGCCGCGTCCCAGCTCTTGATCATGGCCAGCACCTGGCCGGGCCGCGACTTGATCACCTCGTCGCGCACCACCAGCACGTCGCTGATCAGGCCGGGATCCTCGCCGGCGGTGAACAGCAGCTTAAGATCCTTGTTCTGCGCCATGGCGACGGTGAGGTACGGTTCATAGGTCACCGCGACCGGCACCTGGCCGGCGATCAAGGCGCTGCCGGCGTCGGACGCCGGCATCGGAACCGGCTTCACGTCGTCGATCGACATGCCGTTCCTGGCGAGTGCGTATTTGAGCAGGATGTCGCTCGTCGTGCCTTCCTCGAAGGCGACTTGCTTACCCTTGAGGTCCGCGATGGAGGTGACGTCCTTGCCGGCGATGATGGCATCGGCGGTCATGGAGACGTCGAGCAGCAGCACGATCTTCACCGGCAGGCCGGCCGCAACCATGCCCATCGCCGTGTGGGTGGCGATGTTGGCGGCGTCGAGCTGGCCGCTTGCGAGTGCTGCGTTGATGTCCTTGTCCTCGGCGAAGTTGACGATCTGGACGTCCGTCAGGCCGTTTGCCTTGAACAGCGCCTTGGCCTCGGCGACATGCCACTGGCCATAGCCAAGCCACGGCTCGATGCCGATCTTGAACGCTCCCGCCTCGGGCGTGGTGGGAATAGCCGCATCGGCAGCGTGGGCTGCCGGGGCGGCGGCGAGCCCGATGGCGGCGGCCATCACGAGCGCGCGAAATTGTCCTGTTAGGTTACGCATCATCTTTGTTCCCCTTGATGATCAGACCGCTTTTCTTACCCAGGCATCCGGTCTGGTGAGACTGCGGGTTTCTGCTCTTGCGGCACTGTGCCTTGGCGTCTTACCTGCCACTTCAGGGTGAAGTGCGAAGATATTTCAGCGTCAGCCGGAGCGGATGTCAAGGCTAAAATACATACATGCATATACAACCTAGTTGGGCTCCAACTTCCACTTTGATCGGGCGCATCCGTCTGCCCTCAATGCATGTATATACATTGGCAACGAAACCTTTCCGTCTTGCGTCGCAGCGTTGCCGTCAGCTGTTTTTGGAAGGGGAATAGCGGCTGCCGAGCGAGTAGCGGCTGCCGGCATAAGTCAGCTTGCTGATCGTGGCCACCACCGCGCCCGTCCATGTCCGGCGGTGCAGGAATAGGCAGCAGGCGCCGACATCGATAGCCAGATGCCGCGCCGTCTCGGCATCGGCCGGGATCGCCGAGATGATATGCTCGACCTCGGTCACCGGGGTTTTCTGCATCAAGTAGTCGTAAGTCGCCGTCTTCGAAAAATCCTGCTTGTCGTAGTCGGGTATCAGAGCCGGATTGACGAAGCGCTCTTCCACCTGCACCGGCAGATCGTTCTCGAAATTGACGACGACGGAATGATAGATGGAGACACGCTTTGGAAATTCGAACGACAGCGCCAACTCCTTTGTCGGCATGATCGTTTCGAGCACGAGGACCTCGGAGCGATGCCTGTTGCCGCGCTGGACGATTTCCGCCGCGATATTGTTGATCTCGATCAGCGTCGATTGCGGCCGCGGCGGTGCAATGAAGGTCCCCACACCTTGCAGCCGGGTCAGGAACCCCGCCGCGGTCAGTTCCCGCAAGGCCCGGTGCACCGTCATCCGCGATACGCCGAGCGACGCCACCAGCTCATTCTCGGACGGCAGCTTGCGATCCTTGCTCCACTGGCCTTTTCCGATGTTGGTCAGGATGTAGTCCTTCACCTTCTCGTAGAGAGGGCTGGCCGTATCGGGCAACGTGATCATTTCAAAAGTCCTTCCCGGCGATTTATCGGAAATCACGACTGCTCGACAGGTTGCCGCATGCGGATGATTGTTTTCAAGCCGTCGCTGCGCCCCGCCAACAGCCGCTCATAGGCGGCGGGAACCTCATCCAGGCCGATCTCTTGGTCGATCAGGGCCAGCAGCGGCTCGCTGAGTTCACCCAGCATCCGGACGGCCTCGGGCAGTTCGTCGGCAAAGGCGTGACATCCCAGCAATCCGATTTCGCGTTCGACCAGACTATTGGGATCGATGTCGAGGCGGCCATGGAAGATGCCGACCATGGCGACCGTGCCGCCGGGATCGAGGACGCCGAGCAACTGGTTGAGTGCCGCGATGCTGCCGGTCGCTTCGATGGCCGCGAGCAACGGGGCATTGGCGGTGGCGGCGGCAATGGCATCCCGGTTCAGATCGACGATCGTTGCCCCCGTCACCCGCACCACACGGGCGCAACGGGCCTGGTTGCGGTCGGCGACGAGCACGGTGCCGGCAAAGGTCCGCGAAAGCAGCAGCGCGGCGAGACCGCCGATGGGACCGCAGCCGACGACCAGCACCGAGCCCGCCGTCTTCGGCAGGCGCCGCACCGCGTGCAGCGCCACCGCCAGCGGCTCGGCCATCGCCGCGACCCGTTCGTCGAGCTCGGCATCGATGATATGCAAGAGCCGCGCGGGCAACACGGCCTGTTCTGCAAATCCGCCGTCGCAGATTTCTCCCACGAAGCCCAGCGACGCGCAGAGATGCCGCCTGCCGGCACGACATTGCGCGCAGTCGCCGCACCAGAAACGGGAATCGGCAACCACCCTGTCGCCGAGGGCGAAGCTGTCGACGCACGCGCCGATGGCGGTCACCGTGCCGGTCAGCTCATGACCGGCCGTCGAAGGCGCCCGGCTTATCCACTGGCCCGTGCGGAAATTGTGTAGATCCGAACCACAGATGCCGGCGGCATCGACCCTCAGCTTGACCCAGCCCGCATCCGGCGCGTCCGGCGTGGCGATATCCTCGACGCGCAGGTCGCCGGGTCCATAAAGTCGTGCGGCCTTCATCGCGATCGTGTCCGCTCAGCCGGCGAGATAGCGGTCGCGGATTTCCGAGACCGCGTTCTCATGCGAGCTGAATCCTTCGTAGCGGGCGAGCCTGCGGGCATGCAGCGCCAGTTCCGGATAGGCGGCCGAGGTGACATAGCCGACCGACGAGCGCTTGACGAAATCCGTCACCGAAAGCGGCCCGTAGGTTCGCGCCCAGCGGCTGGTCGGCAGCACGGCATTGGGTCCGAGGACGAAGTTGGCAAGGGTCACCGGCGTGTGCGGTCCCATGAGAATTTCGGCCGCCTCGGTGATGCGCCCGAGATGCGCGAACGGCTCCGTCGACAGTATCTCGAGATGTTCGGGGGCATAGTCGTTGATGAAGCGGTAGCTGTCTTCCAGCGACGCGGTCAGCACGATGCCGCCGCGCTTGCCGGTCAGCACCGCGCGCGAGAACTCGACACGCTGTTCGGTCATCCGCGACCAGTGTTCGGGGATTGCAGCCAATGCGGCTTCGGCGACCTTGCGGCTGTGTGTCACCAGATAGGCCGACGAATCCGGCCCGTGCTCGGCTTCGATGAGAAGATCAAGCGCGGCAAGCCCGCCGTCGACGCTGTCATCGGCAAAGATGATCGCTTCCGACGGGCCGGCTGGAAGACCCGTATTGATGACCGAGGACAGGACGCTCTTGGCCGCCACCACCCACGGGCTGCCGGGTCCGACGATCTTGAGCGCGGGCTTCACCGTCTCGGTGCCGTAGGCGACGGCGGCGACGGCTTGCGCACCGCCACATTTGTAGACGGTCCCCACGCCGGCGAGGCGCGCGGCGACCAGCGTCGCCGCGTCCACCGAACCATCCGCTGTCGCCGGCGTCACGATGGCGATTTGCGGCACGCCGGCAATCACCGCCGGAACCGACGTCATCATCGTCACCGACGGGAAAGCGCCCTTGCCACGCGGCACGTAAAGCGCAACGGACGCGATCGGCGTGTACCTGTCGCCGGCATAGGCACCCGGCCGGACTTCCTTGAGCCACATCGTTTCCGGCTTCTGCTCCTCGTGGAAATGCCGGATGTTGTCGATGCCGAACTGGATGCTCTCCACGACATCCTTTTCGACCTTGTCGAACGCCGCGTCGAATTCCCTCTCGGACACTTGCAGTTCACCCTCGGCGACGTTGGCCTTGTCGAGTTCCCTGGCAAACCGGATCAACGCGGCATCGCCTTCGTCCTTGACGGCCTGGATGATCGGCCGGACCTTCTCGACGACGACCGTCAGATCGGCCTCGGCGCGCTTCAGCAGACTGGCGCGCTGGTCGGCATCGATGGATGACAAATCATGGAAGCTGATGTCGGACATGGCTGCTCGTTCTCCTGGAATTCTTGGAACGCAATGACGGTTGGCGCTGGTTGGCCATAATCCGCTGGCCAACAGGTCGGCCCGGGACAAGAATAAAAGCCATCGAGACGGCTTCGGTTGGGCAAAAGTATATACATGTATGTATGATGGTCGCCAGCAATTTTTCCATCATCCTTCCGGTCGAAACCGCGGAGACAAACCGCTCATCAGATCGAGGCGAGAAAGCCGCCATCGACCGGGATGGACTGGCCGGTGATATAGGCCGCGGCGTCCGAAGCGAGGAACACCGCGATGCCGTGCAGGTCGCGGAGATCGCCGAAACGGCGCTGCGGGATCTTGGCCAGCATGGAGTGCCGCCATGCCTCGTTGCTGTAGAAAACGTCAGTCATCGCCGTCCTGAAATAGCCCGGCGCAATGGCGTTGACCCGGATGCCAAGCTCCGCCCACTCCGCCGCAAGCGCCCGCGTCATGCCGAGCAGGCCCGATTTCGATGAGCCATACGGCACTGCCGTCGGAATTCCGACTTCGGATGTCAGCGAGCACAGATTGATGATGGCGCCGGACCGGCCGCCGTCCCGCATCTGCCGCGCGGCGGCCTGGGCGCAGAAGAACGCTCCCTTCAGATTTGTATCGACGATCCTGTCCCAGAGCGCCTCATCGACATCGAGCGACGGCCGAACCTCTTCCGTCCCGGCATTGTTGACGAGAATGTCGAGACCGCCAAGCAGACTGGCGGCCTCGGCGGTGGCCGCCCGGCACCGCTCGACATCGGTGACGTCTAGAGCGATGGCGTGCGCCACCCCGCCGGCCGCGCGGATGGCTGCCGTCGTGTCCTCAAGCGAGGCCAGGCCGCGCGCCGTGACCGCGACGTCGGCGCCGGCCGCGCTGAGCGCCTCGGCGATGCTGCGCCCGATGCCGCGGCTTGCACCGGTGACAAGCGCCTTTCTGCCGGACAGATCGAAGAGAGAAGCATTGCGCATGTGATCCTCCTTGGCGGTGCCGGCTTCGACGCCGGCTTCGACGCTATCAGGTCGCAGGTTACATATACAAGCATATACAAACTGTTTCGGCTACGCTACGGATGATGAAATTCGCCGCACGAGCCCCTGTCGGCAACCGGGCTTGCACCTGGGAGGATGCAGCGAAACCCCGTGTTTGAGAACCTGCCGATGACGGGAACCTGTCGGCCTGCCGCAGAGGAGCCTGCTGTGTCGAAAGCCTCGGTCAGCATCGGCTCGGCTTCGGAGAATGACCACTTCATGGCCGTTCTATCGGAGCTGCTGTGAACGCCCGTCTGCCGGCACCGCGCCTAGCCGCCAGCCAGCGATGCCGGGATCAATAGCCGCCGACGACCGGCAGGATCTCGCCCGTGATGTAGCTGGAGCACTGCGCCGAAGCGAGAAACACGTAGGCCGGTGCCAGTTCCTCAGGCTGCGCCGGACGCTTCATGGGCGTGTCGGCACCAAACTTCGAAACGTCATCGGCCTTCTTGTCCGAGGGGTTCAGCGGGGTCCAGACAGGTCCTGGCGCCACTGCGTTCACCCTGATCCCCTTGCCGATGAGGTTGCCCGACAGCGCTCTCGTAAAGGCATGGATGCCGCCCTTGGTCATCGAATAGTCGACGAGCGCCTTGGAGCCGTCTATGCCTGTCACGGAGCCAGTATTGACGATGGCCGAGCCTGGCTTCATATGCGGCACCGCCTCCTGCGCCATATGGAAATAGCCGTAGAGGTTGGTCTTCAGCGTTGTGTCGAAATGCTCCTCGGTCAGGTCGGCGAAATCGGCCGAGTGCACCTGGAAAGCGGCATTGTTGACAAGTACGTCGAGGCCGCCCAACTGCTTCACAGTCGCGGCAACCGCCCGGCGACAGAAGGCCCGCCTGGACACGTCTCCGCGCAGCAGCACGCAGCGCCGGCCTTCCGCCTCGACGGCCTGCCTGGTCGTCTCTGCATCCTTGTCTTCGGCCAGATAGACGATCGCCACGTCCGCTCCCTCGCGCGCAAAAAGAACCGCGACCGCGCGGCCGATACCGGAATCGCCGCCGGTGATGAGCGCTATCTTGCCGTCCAGCTTCCGCGAGCCGATCCAGTACGGCGCATCGTACAGCGGCGCGGGCACAACCCGCCCCTCCTCGCCAGGCTTGGGATGATGCTGTTTGGGGAAAGGCGGCGCGGGATAATTGCGTGCGCCGGCCTGCATGGCGCGATCCGGTTTCGACCCATCCTTGCCGCGGTCGTCGAGGTCCACCTTGCGCTGTATGCGACGCTGCTTTTGGGTGGCCTTCGCGGTATCGTCGTTTGTAAGCATGGCGTGCCTCCTTCTGCGGAAAATGTCGCAGCGGGCGGATCGTTCCCCACTCAGGACCGATCGTTTCTCATCCGATTTTGAGCCAGGCTTGTTGGCTGCCGCGCGGTTCATCGATGTCGATGGCGTATTTATTTGGCTTTGGCCGACCTCGGGCCTTAACTTTCGCGGCGCGGGTTTTTACATCTCGGGGGTCTGCAAACCATCGACGCTTGAGGAGGCTCCCTTGCAGCAACCAGATGACATCGCCGCCCGCCGGTTGGGCATTCTCATCGAGCAATATGTGGAAGCGCGCAAAAAGCGCTACGACTATGTGTCGACCGAGCAGGCCTATCAGGCCATCCGGAAAGTCCTCAAACCTGCCATTCCCGATCGCGAACTCGACGACAAGGTCGCCTCGCTTGCCGTCCAGAATGGCCTGGCGGTCGTTTTCGATCGCCAAACCAAAGCGTCCGCCGATGATGTTCCTCCGGGGGCAATGCTTTAGATCGACGCACGTCTACCGGCGCAGGGCTTGGCCACATCGATACGGGGCCAAACGCATCGTTCGGCCCCGTATCGATGTATCGCTGGAGGAACCTGCGATATACCTGCGCCTCGGTCATCGTCCGTTCGCTCGAGCAGGAAGGCTTGGTCTCGCAGGGCGAGGCGCAGCGCGGCCGCGTCGGGCCGCAGACCAAGAAGCGTCGATCTCCGCACCTCGATCGACCTCGGCGTGCCCGAGCCCAAGCCGACCTCGATCAGCGACGATCAGTTCGAAGCGTCGACGGCATTGTGGACCTGCCGGACGGTCGGCGTCTGGGAGTGCACGCCCCGCAGTTTCACCGCATCGCGCGACACCGAAAGTCTGGAAAGGCCAATGGACGATCCACGAGAAGACGCGCAAGCTCTACATCCTGCACGTCGAGGTGTGAGTCCGAACAGACGCTACTCGTCGTCTGAACGATTGCCCTTGGCGACATCAGGCTTGCCTTCTATCGCCTGCCGCAAGGCGTCGTTGATGCGGTCCTGCCAACCGGGTCCATCCTCCTGGAAATGGTCCAGAACGGCGCGGTCGATCCTGATCGAAACAAGCTCCCTGACGCCTGGAGCGGCCGAGGGCTCACGAACCGGGGCAGCCGGCTTCTTCACCGGCTTGAAAGCCGCCTCGGCGGCCGTCATCGGATTTGTTGGTCGGCGCGGGGGATTTGCCATTGGATGACCCTGACTGAAGACGATTCGTGCTCGAAACTGCACGCTTGCACCACCTTAGCCCAACTGGCGCCGTCGCGCAGGTCCTTTTGGTCTTCGAGCGGACCCTGGATGTCGGGCACACTCTCCCACCCTGCTCGTCACTCGGCTGCCTGAAGGATTTGTGCGTCGACGATGACCCTGATCTCAGCGCGGCAGGAGCCGCAATTCGTCCCGGCGTGCAGGGCCGCGCCGATTGCCGCGACGCTGCCGCAACCCTGGCGCACCGCTTCCGCGATCTGGTTGGCGCCGACGCCGAAACAAGAGCAGACGATGGCGCCGCGGTCGACGTCGATCCCGCCCGGCCGCCCGGCCACGATCGCCAACCTGCCGCGCCGGTCGACATGATCGGCGCTCAACTGTTGCGCCGCCCAGCCGCGCGACACCGCGACAGGACCGGGGGCGACGAACAAGGCGCCGGACAATTGATCGCCGTCGAAGGCGGCGATGCGATGCTGGCCGGCATCGCGGTCGTGATAGGCGAGGATTTCGGCACCCGGGGGCGCGCCGAACAGTGACCCGGCGAAGCCGGCCCAGTCGATGTCGTCATCGGCAAAGGCAAGCTCGACCCGCCAGCCGCCCTTGCATTTGGCCACGGCCCAGTAAGCTGCTGCTACATGCGCCGGCCTCTGGCGCATCACGGCGAAGCCGAAGGCCTTCGCGGCGAATTTCTCGATGCGGGCCGCGACATGTTTCAGCGCCGGCTGGCCGGAGACCGGATCCGTCAGCGGCGCGGTCAGTGCATCGAGCCGGCCCTTTGCCGCAAACTGGTCGGTCCAGTGCATCGGTGCAAACAGGCTGCCCTGGCGCTGGCGTGCTGTCACCAGCGCGCGCACCAGCACCTCGCCGCGAGGAGTGGAAACGCGCACGATGTCGGCGTCGCCGATGCCGAAGCGCTGCGCATCCGCCGGATGGATTTCGACGAAGGGCTCGGCGATGTGCTGGGAAAGCCGCGGGCTTTTCCCCGTCCGCGTCATGGTGTGCCAGTGGTCGCGGATACGGCCGGTGTTGAGGATCAGCGGATAGTCCGGGCTGGTGCGGATTTCTGTGGTGGGGCGGATGGCAATGAAGCGCGCCTTGCCGTCGGGTGTGTAGAAATTGCCGTTGGCGAAGAAGCGGGTGGGTTGAGGTTCAGCCCAGGCACCCCCCTCTGGCCTGCCGGCCATCTCCCCCGCAAGGGGGGAGATTGGCAGCTTTGATGCTCGCATATCTCCTGCATCGTTGGTAGTCGGCGAAGGCCGTGGCGGGAGCCGATCTCCCCCCTTGCGGGGGAGATGGCCGGCAGGCCAGAGGGGGGTGCCTTGGCTCGGCGCTGGCCACTGGAACGGCTCAAGCGCCTCATACCCCTCCGCATCAACCCCGACATAAGCGCCAATGTCGAAATCCCGCGCACCATCATTTTCAAAACCCGACAGCGCGGCATGCTCGGCAAACACCTCCGCCGGCGCCGCATAGGAAAACGCCTCGCCAAAGCCCATCCTTTTGCCCACCTCGGCAACAATCCGCCAGTCGGGCCTAGCCTCGCCGGGCACCGGCAGAAAAGCGCGCTGGCGCGAGATGCGGCGCTCGGAATTGGTGACGGTGCCGTCCTTCTCGCCCCAGGCGGCGGCGGGCAGCCGGACATGGGCGTGGCGCACGGTGTCGGTCTGGGACAGCACGTCCGACACCACGACGAATGGGCACGCCATGATCGCCGCTTCGACGGCGTCGGCGTCCGGCATTGAATCGACCGGGTTGGTGGCCATGATCCATAGCGCCTTGATGCGCCCATCGGCCAGCGCCTGGAACATCTCGACCGCCTTCAGGCCGGGCTTTTGGGCAATGGTCGGTGCATTCCAGAATCGCTGCACGCGGTCACGATGTTCCGGGTTTTCGATCTCCATGTGAGCGGCCAGCATGTTGGCCATGCCGCCGACCTCGCGACCGCCCATGGCATTCGGCTGGCCGGTCACCGAAAACGGCCCTGCCCCCGGCTTGCCGATGCGGCCGGTGGCCAGATGGCAGTTGATGATGGCGTTGACCTTGTCGGTGCCTGAAGACGACTGATTCACGCCCTGGCTGTAAACCGTCACGGTTTTCGCGGTCGCGGCGAACAGGCCGTAGAATCGGCCAAGCTCGTCCTCGCTCAGGCCCGTGGCGGCGGCGGTGCCGGCAAGGTCGAGCGCGGAGGCGGCGAAAAGCGCTTGCCCGAAGCCGGTTGTGTGCGCCGTGATATAGGCGCGGTCGAGCGCATTGTGCTGGCCGAGATAGGCGAGCAAGCCGGTGAACAGGGCAACGTCGCCATCCGGCGCGATCGCCAGGTGCATGTCGGCGATGTCGGCGGTCATCGTGCGACGCGGATCGATCAGCACGATCTTCATCTCCGGCCGCTTTTCCCGGGCCGCCGCGATGCGCTGGTAGAGCACTGGATGGCACCAGGCGAGGTTGGAGCCGACCAGCACGATGAGGTCGGAAAGCTCCAGATCCTCATAGGTTCCCGGCACCGTATCGGCGCCGAAGGCACGGCGATGGCCGGCGACCGAGGAGGCCATGCACAGGCGCGAATTGGTGTCGATGTTGGCCGAGCCGATAAAACCTTTCATCAGCTTGTTGGCGACATAGTAGTCCTCGGTCAGCAACTGGCCGGAGACATAGAAGGCAACCGAATCGGGGCCGTGCTCGGCGATGGTTTGCGAGAAGGTCGAGGCGACGAGGTCGAGCGCCTCGTCCCAGCCGGCGCGGCGGCCATGGATCTCCGGATGAAGCAGCCTGCCATCGAGGTCGATGGTCTCGGCCAGTGCCGAACCCTTGGAGCAGAGCCGGCCGAAATTGGCCGGATGGTCGGGGGGGGGGGGGGGGGGGGGGGGGGGCGGGCCCGGCGCCCCCCGGCCACCGCGCCCCCCCCCCACCCCCCCCCCCCCCACACCCGCGCGGGAGG
>NZ_JAMYLL010000079.1:0-15244 GCF_040318045.1 Mesorhizobium sp. M1338
AACGCTTCAAGTCGGCACGCCAGCTTCAGCGGTTCGTTTCCATCCATGATCCGATTGCCAACCTGTTCCACTTTCCCCGCAATGCCCTGTCATCGGCTCAACATCGAGACCTGCGTAACGCCGCCATGCAAATCTGGAACAAAATCGCGTGTCTCGCCGCAGCGTGACAGCCGTCCCGGCCAGCTATCGCTGCATCAATCCGCTGATAACTTTACAGTGCCCCGGCGGGAACTGAAATCGTCTTTACTCCTGACGGGAACGTGTAGGTTGGCACGGCGGAATCTCTCACGCCTCGTCGAGGCTGAGATAAGCTCTCGCCGCTCGAACAGCCGCATCCTGCTCACCCGCCTTGAGTGTCTCCAGCGGCGTTCGTTGCAGTGTAGGGTCGACTTCGATCAGGAATTGCAACGCCGACCATCTACCAGCGCCAGAGGCGTCGAATTCGCGCATGACGGCGCCCAGACCATCGACGATCTTGACCTTGCGATTCTTAATGACGAATTGCGCCTCGGGCACGACCAATTCGGAACCGCGCATCAAGCCGAGCGCCGTCCCAAGTCCAATGCGCTTGTGCAGGGCTTGTCGGGAAACGCCGAGCTGCTTTGCGGCTTCGGTCAGCGACAGCGATTTCCCCGCCTTGCCGAGCAATTCCGTCTGGACTGCCTTGAGCCGCGCCTCTTCCTCGCTCGCATCGTCTGATGCAATTGTCTCGAGTTCACCAGTCAGCTCGATCGCGGCCTTCAACTGGTCCGCCACCAGGTCCAGGTGACGTGTCAGTTCGTGAAAAGCGCGCGGCCGATCCTTGACGAAGAGATCGCGCAGCTGGCTTTCCACCGGCGTTATCTCGCTCAGCATGCGGAATGCATAGTAGGTAAGGGGTTCGACTTCGACAGGCGGCGACCACTTATGCAGCAAAGCGCATTTGAGCTCGCGATAGCGGTTGAACGTCGTGTTCACCAAGCTGTAGTACCACACACTGATTCCATGCGTTGGCTTCACTACATTGCGCGCCACGGGTAGCTCGAAGTCCACGACGTGCGCCTTGTCGAACGCAACATACATATGAAGCGAAGCGCATTCGACACGGTGACCAAACCGCGCAACCGAGGCGACGTCGCTGCGCTCCCTCTCCAGCACATGAACCAGGTCGATGTCATAAGGTTCTGCCCGACCGTGCTCCAGCAAGGAAGCCACCGCTGCTTCCATCGGTTGATAGTTGCCACCAAGTAGCCAGCTGCCTGACAGATACTGATGCGGCTCTGGTCGCCCAGCGGCGCGAAGCAAAACCTCTCGAAGCGACTGGTCCAGGATTGACCTGCCAGCTCCACTCAGGTCCGCCGCCGCCATCAACGCGCTTGTGAGTTCATTGGATGCCATGTCTATCTCCGATCCTCGTTCCGTCTGGATGATCGGACGGGTTGATAGTCAGGGTTGATATTGGGCCCTTGCCCCAGTTTGTCAACCTAGCGCCCAGCTAAACAGTCATCCGTCGGTAAGCAAAGAGCCGTTTCGACGGATGCCCCTGTGCCCTGGTGCCGTGGGGCTCGGCGAACCCGCCAAGCGGTTGATACATACGGGTGATGATCTCATGCATCGGACATGATGGCTCCGGCATAGATTTTCGACGGCATGTGTGATGATACTTCCTTGGTCAACCCCCGACGTCGAATGCCTACTTTTGGAGCGGGACACCTCCGACGAGCTTGCATCGCGTGATCGAGCAACCGGGCGATTGGAGCGCGAAACGAATGGGACGCGTCGCGACGTCCCATCGGGCACCTGCAAATCACCAACGGTCTTACGGGCGACGCCGCGCGACCTCGAAGCCTCAAAATGCGTTCGCCTCCAAGGCCATGAGCGAGGCTGCGCCTTCCGACCGGATGGGTGTCCTGGTGCCGATATCCACTATTCTGTAAGATGGTCCATTAACAGGTCTGGAAGCTATCTAAAAATCGATTTATGGGGCGTATTGTCGTATGTCGCAGGCTGGTGTATATGTTCATCAACAGAGCACAAAGTAGGTTAGCGACCCATTAATGGAACAATGCAATGGTCAAACCGACTGCGCGGTCCTTTTCGCGCTACAGCACCCAAGCTGTCAAGCTTCTCGGCCAGTCGATCCGGCTTGCACGCATCGAGCGAAAGCTAACCATTGCGGAACTCGCGGAGCGAACCGGGCTGTCGCGCGGCTTGGTCCAGCGCATCGAGCGCGGCGATATGGGCTGCGCAATCGGTGCAGTTTTCGAGGCGGCGGCCATCCTTGGCATTCGGCTGTTCGATGCGGGCGAGGTGACGATGACGCTAAGGGTCAATTCGAATGAACAGGTCCTGACCCTGCTGCCGCAATCCGTGCGCACACCAAAGAAGGCCCTCAAAGATGACTTCTGACACGCCTCTGGACGAGGTCTATGTCTGGATTTGGCTGCCAGGCGAAATCTCACCTGTTGTGGCAGGGTTGCTCGGGCGTGCCGGCAACACGTTGGTGTTCAATTATGGCCGCAGCTATCTCCAGCGGGACGATGCGATCCCTATCTACCAGCCGGAGCTTCCTCTTGAAGCTGGAATTCTGCCGCTGACCGCCGGACTGTCCATGCCTAACAGTCTGCGCGATGCGGCGCCCGATGCGTGGGGACGGCGCGTCATCGTCAACCGCAAATTCGGCCAGAAGGGCGCTGCCCTGGACGTCGGCCAGCTTGATGAGCTCACCTATCTCATCGAGTCCGGTTCCGACCGGGTGGGCGCCCTCGACTTTCAGCGCTCCGCCACGGTCTATGAGCCAAGGCAGGGGAAAGCCGCCTCGCTCGACGAGCTTCTCACGGCCGCCGAACGGGTCGAGTCCGGTGTCCCCATCACGGCGGAACTCGATCAGGCCCTGTTTCACGGCAGTTCCCTTGGGGGCGCCAGACCAAAGGCGATGATCGCGGAATGCGGGGCGAAATACATCGCCAAGTTCTCGTCGCGCACCGACGTCCTCAACGTTGTCAAGGCCGAGTTCGTAGCCATGCGTCTGGCCGACCTAGTCGGGCTCACCGTTGCCCCGGTGCGCCTCGTCGCAGCCGCAGGTAAGGATGTACTGCTGATCCAGCGCTTCGATCGGGTGCATGGCAAGGCGGGGTGGCTTCGAAAGGGTATGGTCTCGGCCCTCACCCTGTTGGCCCTCGACGAACTCATGGCGCGCTATGCTAGTTACCAGGACCTAGCCGAAATCATCCGCCATCGCTTCGAAGCGCCGAGGGCGACATTGCATGAGCTGTTCGGACGCCTGGTCTTCAACATACTGTGCGGCAACACCGACGACCACGCCAGGAACCATGCTGCATTCTGGGACGGATCGACGCTAACGCTGACACCTGCCTACGACATCTGTCCGCAGGGCAGGGCCGGCAACCAAGCAGGGCAGGCCATGCTCATTGCTGGCGATAACCGGCAGAGCCGGTTCGCGGTCTGCATCGCCGCAGCTGCACAATTTCAACTCCATGAGGAAGAGGCCATCACCATCATCGAAAAACAGGTCGATACAGTTCTCAAACAATGGAGCGTCATTTGTGACGAGGCCCAACTGAGCGCCGTCGAACGCAATGTGATGTGGCGCCGGCAGTTTTTGAACCCGTTTGCATTCGAGGGCGCACCCAAACGTCTGTCAGGAATGATCGAGTAGGACAAGGGCGCTTTCGAGGGGAAAACTTCACCCAAGAATTGCTCTGCCGCAGCCTGCGTCGTCACGACGCGTCATCAGCAGCAAGGGACGGGAGGCGGCAGGGTCATCATTCTTGACCGCCTGTGAAGCAACGGACGCCAGGGCAGCGACGTTCCTCCGCACGCGCCGGAGTTGACATTGTCAGGAAAAAATTTTACGACAGCTGACATTGTGGAGATTCGAATGAGCGACGGTCCGCACAAAAGCCTGCCATTGCGTCCCAAATACAGGCGCGTCGCCGAGTGGGCGTACAAGTCGGCATTCGCTATTCCAGAGGTCTGCGAAGCGGCCGAATCTGCACTCGTTCAAGACGCACACATAGAGCTGCGTAGTGTGATCAAGCAGCTGGTCGAGCTCGTTGAGGGGAGCGATCTTTTTAGCAGGCAACCGGATGAGTTGCAGCGACAGTTGTACGAACTACGTGACGACCCGGCGGTACATCCGTTGGCCGCAAACGCGATTGAATGCATTCAAATGGCAGTCCAACAAGGCTTGCAAGGACGCGATGCGGTCCAGAGCGGGATTGCCACGGCATTGAGCGAGCGTCTGGACGCGAATGGGCGGACGACGGAGGAGCATTATCTAGCCGAGCGCGGGCCGGGTGCAGGTCGCACCATCCGCAATCGCATGGGTGAAGTAAGCGCTGGAATGCACGAGAACGGCTCGTTCACCCGCATTGCTCGTTCGCTCCTCGGTGACGGTACTGTCGCCATCACGAGAACTCCCGCGGTGCGAGGCGGGCTTGATGAGGGAGTTTCCCTATGAAGGTTCTGCAAGGAGAATGCCCTGCTCTCAAAGTTCATGTCATTGAGGCCGGCGGAAAAGCACAGGAAGGCTGGCAACCCGTCGAGATTGGCAAATCCATCATTTTCAACATGAAGGATCTAGATGATTACCGCACGAAGAATTGGGACAGCCGAATCTTCGACACGCTCGTTCTGATCGCCGCGGTGGAATATTGCGACAAGGCCTGCAAACGCTCGGCATGGGGATGGATGCGGAAGTTCCAGTTGGCTATGCCCGTCAATGATCTGGATCGCTGGCAAGATCCCAAAGTCGTAGCGGCGCTCATGTCTGCCCTCAAATTTCTAACTGGCGATGCGTGGAACATATCGTTCTATCAGCGCCAACTCGCTCCCGAGGAAGACGTCGGTAGACAGAGTCGTTTGGAATTTGGTGATACCACACGCATAGTCACGCCGTTCAGCGATGGTCTGGACTCACGGGCAGTGAGCGCATTGCTTTCGGCGGGGGGACGTTCGGATCGATTGATCCGCATTCGGGTGGGGTCAAAAAAGGGCGATCGCCCCCGTCGCGGCAGCCAGAGGCTCCCCTTCCTCAACATTCCCTTCAAGATCAAAGCCGGGCCGGACGGATTCAAAGAGTCCTCCGCTCGGAGCCGCGGCTTTAAGTTTGCCTTTATGAGCGCGACCGCCGCGTATCTGATCGGGACCCATGACATCGTGATGCCGGAAAGTGGTCAGGGGGCGCTCGGTCCATCGTTGGTACAAACCAGCCACGGCTATGAGGACTACAGAAACCACCCTCGTTTTTTGACCAAAATGGAGCGGTTGTTCGCCGCGCTTTTCGAGTACCAAGTCGTGTACCGGCTTCCGCGCTTGTGGAAAACGAAAGGTGAGACGCTTCGCGAATTCGCAGCCCTTCCCATCGAGCCGAAAGAGTGGATCGAGACCCGTTCGTGCTGGCAGCAGAACCGGAATTCCTCCGTAGATCATAAATGGCGCCACTGCGGCATCTGCGCCGCTTGTATGCTCCGCAGACTCAGCTTTCACGCGGCCGGTGTCGACGAGCCGAAAGAGAACTACATCTGGGAAGAGTTGTCTGTTCCTGCGTTTGCTCAAGGAGCTGCCAAAGGGTTCGACAAGATAACGGGGGCGATGGAGCAGTATGCCGTCGCCGGATCTCTGCACCTTGATCATTTGGCCGATTTGAGCTCTTCGCCTGCCCATCGGAAACGCATGAGCCGGCACGCTTGGCAATTGTCCGAAGAACTGGACATGTCGCATGCGGATGCGGAAGGCGAGCTCTTCGGTCTTCTTGAACGGCATAGGATTGAATGGATGGCATTTACGAAAGATCTGGGTCCTAGATCATTTGTTGCTCGGTGGTTGGCTTGACTGCGATGAACGGAGCCGATGATCAGCTCTCAGCTGGGGAAGTAGGCGAGAGAATTCGTATCGCACGTGAAAATGCAGGCAAGACCCAGGCAGACGCTGCCCAGGCTATCGGTGTGGCACGCACCACCTTGGTCGCGATGGAAAAAGGGGCGCGGCGCGCAAAGATTGGCGAGTTGCAAAAGCTGGCACGCTTTCTGGACACCAGCACCAACGCGTTGCTCCGTAAAGAAGCGATCCACGTCGAGCTTACACCAAAATTTAGGAGACTAACCGAAAACGAAGGACAGCCCGTTGCGGCAGCAGCAGACCTGATGGCGCAACTCGTAAGGGCCGAGGTCGAACTCGAGGCTCTCCTCGGTGTCGAACATGTGCGCAATCTGCCGCCTGAAAGACGCATTCTTGCTGGCGACGTTCGTCAGCAGGCAGAACAACACGCCTTGGAACTTCGTCATTGGCTCGGTCTTGGGCTTGCGCCGATCGCGGATATCGTCACTCTGCTCGAACTGCAAATGGGTGTTCGTGTCTATGCGAGGCGTTTAGCGGCGAGAATTTCAGGCTTGTTCGCCTATGATGAAAAGGTAGGTGCCTGCATTCTCCTAAATGCGAACCATCCAATCGATCGCCGCACGCAAACGGCCGCGCATGAGCTTGGTCACTTAGTGGCCACTCGCGGAGACGCAGAAGTCTATGAGATCGATGAACTGGAGAGCTCGCGCGAGGAAAAATATGCCAATACATTCGCAAGAAGTTTCCTGACGCCGGCGCAGGCGGTTCGGCAGAAATTCGCCGAAGTGACGGCAGGTGCTACGAGCCTAACTCGCCGTCATGTGATCGTTCTTGCACATTACTTCCATGTTTCGCGCGAAGCCCTTGTCCGACGCCTCGAAGAGCTGCAACTCACGAAAAAAGGCACCTGGGATTGGTTTGTCCAGAACGGAAACATTACGGATGAGCAAGCGCAACAAGTGCTAGGCGATGTGGCTATAAATGACCATCTGAAGGACGATGCAGGCAGGTCTGTTTCGCTGAGAACAGGTCTGATGGCATATGAGGCGGCAAAGCGGGGCCTCCTCAGTGAGGGTCAAATTGCACGTCTCCTTCGTCTCGATCGGGTCCAGGTGCGCGATCTGCTGGGCGATATAGATGGCGAGGAAAGTGGGGCCAATGCGGCAACCTCGATTCTCCGGTGATCTTCCGTCTCACCTAATTGCTGATGCGAGCGTCATTATTAATCTCAATGCCACCGGCATTGCGAGCGACATAATTCGCTCACTGAACGTGACGCTGCGTGCGAGTACAGTCGTAAGGGATGAGCTTATCCATGATCGGATTAGCGGTCGAAATGATGCCGAGCTCGCTCAAGAGTTAGTGCTGGATGGTCTGCTGCAGTTTGCTGAGTTTGACGATGAGAGTGAGGGGGTATTTGAAAGCCTGGTCAGCGGCAGCGCAGCAGTTACTCTGGATGATGGAGAGGCGGCGACGCTGGCTCTCGCGGTGTCTTCTCGAGGGTTAGCAATTATTGATGAACGTAAGGCAGTTCGTATCGCCCGTGATCGCTTTCCTGCGCTCCAGTTGCTCACTACGGCGGACCTGTTGCAATCCGATCGCATCCTTCTCGCGCTGGGAAATGAACGTCTCGCACAAGCCGTCTTACGCAGCTTGAAGGACGCGCGGATGGCAATTGCGGAGTGCCACCATGATTGGATTGTAGACTTACTTGGCGCTCAGATTGGAGAGTGTCGCAGTTTGCCGGCCGCACTGCGTCAAGCATCGGCCCGATCAGTCGATTAGTGTCGCCAGCAGTTTTCATGATCCCAGCACACCGAGAGATGTCGAAACAATTAGTTGGCTTGGACTGTTTTGTAGTCTCTCCATCCCGCCAGCTCTGGCTCCGGGGGAGAAGGGGAGCGTGACCGTTTGAGCGCAAAGTGACGATCAACAGCCTTGCTCCTTTCGGCCTTTGCAGCATTCAAGGTGGAATCGTCTGCTTTCAACTCCGTCAGTTTCCGGATCACCAGATCCCACGTTCCGTGTAGCCTTGGCTCGGCTTTCAAGCACTCATCGAAGAGTTGCTGCGCGATTACTGAACGCACCTTCTCAAGGCTTTCCGCGGAGATGTCGTCGTTGTCCCGCTGAATATTCTCAACGATTTCTGCGATGTCTGGAAAGTCTCTAAACCGCCGAAAAACCTCAAAATCTGCGCCGAGAGATTCCACGACCCTATTGGTCAATTCGGTTCGGCCGAAGGTGTCGACGATGTCGGGGAGATCCTCGAATGCCTCAGCAACCTCAATAACTCTGTCAGCCCAAATTTGAAGATTGCGCTCCAGTCCTCGTTCTAAAAGTGCTGACCAAATCTCTTTCACATAGCTGTTGGTCGCGACCGTGAAATTCAACAACAGATTGAACACGCGATCGAGCGCCGTTTCGGGAACCGCTTGGATCGCGGCCAAAAGTTCGGCCCCGGGATCTCTCATAAGCTCGGCCAGGGCGACCTCGAAAAGTGGGTTCGCCGGGTCGGACGAAAGATCGTTGACAGCCTTGATCCAAAACTTTGTGTCATGGTGATGTGTCCCGTACCACCACAGCGGCTGCGGCCATCCGATGAAGGTGTAGAACGCGGCATCAAATTGTTGCTCCGAGAGCAATATATGTGCCTGGGTGGTAGTGAGGTCCAGGCTATCCCGACCGAATAGCGCGTGCAGAAGTGGCTGAGGAGGATGGCTTGAAGTAAGGACAATCGCACGAAGCCAATACTGGTCTGGCCGAGGTTCGAGAAGTTTTTCCAGAACGGATTTCCGCTCGGCGTCGGCCAGTTTGTCCCAATATTTGATGAGCCACGAGATGAAGACCATCAGCGCCCCGGTGTCGTCAACGCGCAGGAGCTGCTTGATGATAGGCCGGCGGGACTCAACCGACAGAGCCTCTATCAACGAGTCCACGATCGCGAGATCGAACTCACTGAGGTGCGAGGTTTTAAGTCTGTTGACGATCGTTTCCGACCAGCGTCCCAGAAGGGGCAGAAGTTGCTCCCTGCATCCAGAGCGGATCGCTTCCTCCACCACATTTGCAAAACGTCCGTCGATGAACGAGACACTGGCAGGTAGGGATTGAAGAATGTGCGGCATCAACGATGTAAGCAGCTCATAGGGCGGGTTCTTGCCAAAGTGCTCCTCACGATCGAGCAGGACTAGCCTGACGAACAAGACACTGGCGATCGCAGGTGATTTCGCCTGATAAGCGAGAAGGTGGATCAGAGCTGTCCGACGCCCCTCGGTCATTGACGACCAATTTCGTCCCAGTTGCTTGAGGAGAGCAACCGCAATCGATGGCGCCATGTCATCCTTTAGCTTGGCGATCACGACCTCATCATCTTCACGCAAAGTCCGAAACCAGATCCCCACCGCTTCAGCGCGGACCACGGCCTGATCTGCTGCGAGAAACCGCATCAAGGTTTTGAGGCCCATTTCAGAGGGATGCCTTCGGAGCGTGGTGAGGAGACGTTTGGATAGCACCAGATCCAGATCAAGCGTCGCTCCATTTTCCAAGGCGTCGAGGTATGGGAGAATGGTCGACATGGGTTCAGGGTCCGACCAGGAGTACGCCTTGTGAATGAACCCTATGCCGTGGCTGACATCAACGTTGTCGAGATTGACTACCGAGCTTTCAGCCCAGTGCGGGATTTCGTCCGAAAGCTCAGGCGGCAGCTCATCTGCGAAGCTGATGACAAACGAGAGGCTCTCGTCACGGGTAGCGGGAAAAATGGAACGCAAGCCGGCGCGTGCCACTTCGAAGGCTTCCGAAGCGCCGGTCTTGTCGTTCACAGGCAGTAGCGTCCGCATCCAAAACAGGTTTCGCGCCGTCGCAAGCGACACGCGATCAGAAAGACAGGCGATGCTACGAGTGGTTTGCGCCTTCACCTGTTCACGCATGTGACGCGTGTCTCCTTTGAGAAGGGCTTGTGCACCGGCACGGAGGTATCCGACGATAGAGTTCGCCGCTCAGCTGCGACGGCTGCCCTTTCGAGATGTCGTAGCAGGCGGCCTGCGCTCCGGGTGGCCGCAGCGATGCTGTAGAAAACCAATGCGCATGCCCCAAGACGTTTCATAGGTCGCTCCCAAAAAGCCATCGCCATATGGGCATTCATTCATGAAGCCCTTCAACCGATACATGGCCGCGTGTTTAATTCTCCGTCCTTTCGAGGGTCCCATGACGTCGTCGGTGCAAGCGCACCGTCGCGCCTCTCGACAGCGCGAACTTCTCTGGTCTCCGGATCCCGGATAAAGATGTGGCTGATATCGCGAGGATCGTATCGCACTTCGAACCTGCCCAGCCGGTCTCGCTGCGGTACCAGGCCGCCGACGGATTGTGGAGATCGCCAGTGGGCAAAAGTCGTCCAAAGTTGACCTGCAAAATGCCGTCCGCCGAACCCACGCGGCAGAGGTGCCGCTGCATTTTTTCCCAACGTACGCACCGGGCCACGATGTGTGTCTCGTCGGGCTTCCAAGCGCCGATTTGGCCGGTTAGAGTTTGCAGGGGCGCAAACAACGGATGAACGAACGGCATGATGCTGGAAAAACTGCGGGCCTGTTGGGGGTTTACCCCGACTGTCGAAAGGAATGTCGCCCTGGTTGAAGGGTTTCTGAAGGGCAAGCGCTTCGCCGACCTGGCGCAGGAACATGGCTTATCGACATCGAGAGTGCGCCAAATCATTGAGAGGGCCGATCGGCTCGTGGGCGGCGGCATCCTGACCGAGGCTAAACCGTCCAAGGCCTCGCCTCGAACCGAATTCATGGTCGACTATCCGTATGTGTGGAACCTGGCCGAGATGCACCGGCTCGGTAGCGTCACGCCGCATCATTTTTTTACGGAGTTGGAACGCGCGGGATCGCTGGAGCGGCTGGTTGACAAGATGAAGCGGTTGCCGAGCCGCGCACGAACAACACGTGAGTTGGCGCGCCTCGTTTGGCTAAAGGAGAAGGGCGAGAGCCCATGGCCTGCAATGAAGCGATCAAGCATTGCGATCGTGCAACCAGGCTACCCAGTCGACCATCCGGACCGCGGCCTTCAATGCCAGCTCGCCTTGGAATCGGCCCTCCAGCAATTGGTTGAGCGCGCAGGGGAATCCGGCTGGACCGAGGACGAGATACACTGTGCGCTCCTCGAGCTCGCTCGCGTGCGCTTCAAGGGACAGCAACCGAACGGGGCGTTATTTGATCGGGAAGGTACTTCGTGAAGTAGGTAAGTTAGCCACATTGAAAACAGCTATTTCGCCTATTTTAAGGGGAAAGATCAAGAGTCAGGATAACCAGCTTTACGCTAACCGACCTCGGCAACAAATCCGACGAGGTGGTCGAGGCGGCATACCGAGGGCTTGTCGAAATCACAAAGCGCGGCAAGTGCAAAGTTGTGCTCCTGACCGCCGGGCAGTTCGATCGATTGTCCGGACGAAGCGCACAGCGGGCGTATCGTGTCGAAGATCTCAAGGGCGCCGAGCGTGATGGAATTCTCGCTGGCCTAGACGGCGATCACCTTGAGGGATAGCGGAGAATGACCGAGCCTGAACACGGCCACGTCATTCTCTATTCCTATCTGTGGGCGCGAGAATTCGATCGCGGTGAAGAAAGTGGCCGAAAGGCTCGGCCGACTTGCGTGATGGTAATCGTCGCAGGCAAGAACGGCCGCACGCGGCCTCTGCTTTTTCCCGATGAGTAACGCTCCGGGACCTGACCGGCGTCGAGATCCCGGAGCCTGAGGCGAAGAGGGTGAAACTCTATCGGCCTGGGCCATCGTGGACGAATTCAATGTCGATGACCTCGCGACCTCATGGGCTTTTGGAGTCCACCGTTCCGCTAGGCCAGTTCACGCGACGTTTCATGGCGAAGATTGCGGCGAGGCAGCGGCAGCCATTCAGGCCAAAAACATTCGCAGCATACCGCGGCAAAATCATCGCATCGCTCGCTGAAATCCAGCATTTCCGTAACTTGATCAGTACCGACGATGGGCGCGCAGTATTACTCCGGTCGCCTTTCCAGACTCCACATCGATGCCTACAAGGACCTGGATACGCGGCTTCTGCAGCTCCTTCACCGCCAACCCTACCGGTGCAGCTTCATCCATTGAGGCCCAACGCGCGCCGATGTCGATGCTTTCGATGAGATGAGAAACCTTGTGTTCGGTAAGCGCAATTAACCCGTCGAGTTCCTTCGCCCGGGTAGCAATATAACGTGTCACATCAACGGACGTGAAGGCACCTTTTGGCCTGCCAGCCTTATCCACACATACGATCGCCTGATGCTTCTCATCGACAAGCCCGATCACATCGTTCAAGGCGGTGTCGGGAGTTACGCTCAAGAACGCTTTGTCGAGCTTCGCAGCGAGATTGTTTGCCGCAGTACCGTCCCGGCGCGGTCGGGTTCTGACGACCGCGCTCAGCGTGGAGTGATGCCTCATCCACTCTGCGGTTTCTTTGCAGCGCAATTCGGTCAGTCGAACGATCTTTGCATAGATATCCGTGATGTTCATGTCCAGAATTGGCTCGTGATGAGCAACTCGATTCCGGAACGTGTTGATTGGCCTTACCAGGTTCTGGATATCCTGCCGGCTTTCCCCATGCTGCAGATGGGGGAAAGCCAGGTTGACGGTCGTGCGCCAGAGCGCGCCATACTCAGATCGAAAGAGATTCGACCAGAAATCGAATGTAAGCGTTGCGACAATCTGATCTCGGGAAGCGTTCTGTCCCGCCCGTTGAATGGCCTTGTCTAGAGTCCATAGACCCTCCGGCGTCAAAGTATGATCCCGGAAGGCGGCATCCTGATGCCAGTTCTGCTGAAACTTACTGACGAGGATCTCATCGACGGCATTGCGAAGCGTGACTTCCGCCACGTTGATAGGATACAGGAACGCCTTCGCGACGCGGGCGTTGTAAAGATACAGCGCCAACGCATAGTCTTCGCGGTTGCCGCCCTTGGATAGGTAGGTGGCAAACCGTGGCTCAGAGATGGAGGCCCTGATCGCCCGCATCGTGGGTTGCGAGTACAGATAAGGAACTTGACTTTCTGCCATGAAACGAAGATAACTCCCCCAAGCAGTCGAACTGGCCCCACTGGCTTGCCAAGCGCCGTCGACACCGATTTATGTGCACCAGGTCAGGCCAGTCCTCACCTGGTGTTTCATTTTTGGATATCATGCAAGCCTACTTGAGACGAGGCCCGAAGTTATCGTTATAGCTTCGGCCCTGGAGCGCCGCTTTCAAAGACGCCATCATCGACGGTCGTGATCAGGGGGATTGGTCCAACACCCCTGATAATCGCCATCTTCTATCCCACTGCCGCCACGCGTCGGCAACGGCAGCTCGCCTGCTTGGATGGTGAAATACGCGAAAACCTGCACGTTATTGCGCCAAATCAGAGTACATGCTGCGAAGTTTATTGACATGATCGAGGTCAATCGATGCAGAGATCGGCACAGCAGATCGAACGCATATCTCGCTGGCGTGAAGCATTTCGCGACGACACGACAGGCATCCACAAAACCGTTCAGGACCTCCTCTGGAACTACGCTGCTTTCCGGACGACGGTAAGGATCGTGCGGCTCGCAAACGAAAGGCGCGAGGCGCGTCCGCCACTCAACCAAATGCTGTTCAACCTTATATCAGAGGGTTACTGGTCGAGCCTGCTTCTAGGCACAAGACGGCTTCTGGACAAAGCTCCCCTCAACGGCCCAAAGGGCGTGTATTCGATCCGCTCTGTCGTAAAGGACGTGGAGACAAGCCGCGAATGGCTCACCCGGAGGATCTACGTTGAGAAGGTGCTGGATGCTCAATACGATCTCGATCGACTACGCCGGGAACAGCATGAGAAACTCACCGCGGCGAAGGGAGGGGTCATCTGGGGCGATCCTGAACTGATGAAGAGCGAAGCCGCGCGGCGAAGCCGCGCACCGTCATTTCGATACCCTAAGCGGTGTATCCCACTTGGCACGTAGTCCCGATGATCTCGTCGATCCGGCGATCTTCACCCGGATCGAGGCCCGCCTAGCAGCCCTGGATGGAATCGCGGTGCATGTCAGCACACACGTAGCCCATGCCGGCAACAAGGAGAGCCGCCTTAACAAGCTGCTCGACGATTTTGACGTACGCGATGCGCAAAAGACCCTTAAGCAGCTGAAGGAAGTTGCCGACCTGACCGGGGTCTGGTTTGCCAATGAAGGCCGCACGGGCCTTACAACATATATCGGAGACCAGTTCCAGGGCCTCGATCAGCCGGTTGTACAAAAGACGGACATCACTGATCTGGCCGAACAGTGGCGTGTGATCGATCGCGAGGTCGCGAACTGGTCAATCGATCCGGCGGGTCTCTGAATGCTGCCTGCCTTTTTGTGCTCCTGACCGCCGAGCAGTTCGATCGATTGTCGGGACGAAGCGCACAGCGGGCGTACCGCGTCGAAGATCTCAAGGGAGCCGAGCGTGATGAAATTCTCGCTGGCCTGGACGCCGTCACCTTGAGGGATAATGGAGAATGACCGAGCCTGAACACGGCCACATCACTCTCTATTCCTGCTAGGGGCGGGCGAATTCGATCGCGGTGAAGAAAGTGGCCGAACGGCTCGGCCGACTTGCGTGATGGCAATCGTCGCAGGCAAGGATGGCCGCACGCGGCCTCTGCGTTTTCCCATCACGAATAAGGCCCCGGGACCTGACCGGCGTCGCGTCGAGATCCGGAGACTGAGGCGAAGAGGGCGAAGCTCTATACGCCGGCCTGGGTCATGGTGGACGAATTCAATGTCGATGACCTCGCCACCTCATGGGCTTTGGAGGCCAGCTCACGCGACGTTTCATGGCGAAGCTTGCGGCTGAGGCAGCGGGGCCATTCGGGCCAAAAACATTCGCAGCATACCGCGGCAATAATCATCGCATTGCTCGCCGAAATCCGGCGCGTCCCTCACTTGATCAGTATCGACGAGGGGCGCGCCGGATTACCCCGGTCGCCTTTCCAGCCTCCCCATCGATACCTGCAAGAACCTGGAACGCGGCTTTTGCAGCTCCTTCACCGCCAGTCCTAGGCGACAACGCTATCGGCGGTCAGCCCGATCAGGCTTGATGTGCCTCTCGTATTCTCGGCGGCCATGGTGTTGCCCGGATGGGTTCTTCGTGCGGACGCTACTATCGTGGCGGCGTCGTCGGCACAGGAAGAACGGTTTTTTCGCCTAGACCTTGATGCTGACGTCCCTCGCGCAGCCTGGCGGGCAGGCGGATCGTGTGGCCACGGGAATTGAACACCGCATTTCCTCGTGGATGCCGATGTCCGAATTCATCCCTTGCCGGTCTTCCCGGCGGGTTTGCTGCGGTCTGAACCGGCGGCTGTCCGCTTCAAGGCCGCTATCGCGCCGCGGGGCGGCCGGATCCCGC
>NZ_JAMYLL010000080.1:0-14583 GCF_040318045.1 Mesorhizobium sp. M1338
GGCATGCATCGTGAGATACTCGGCGATGAGGCGCCGCATTGCGGCATCATCGTCAATGACAAGAACATGTTTCAACGGCACACCTTCAATCTTGAATCCCCTTGTCTAAACCTGTTGCCGAGCAACCCTGGGGCACCGACCCAGAACAGCTGCTCCTTGATACCACTCGCCGTTGCGTGCGGCCAATGTGAGGCCGTGCTCGTCCTGTTCTTTTCATCCCCAGCGAATTGACCGCACCAAGGCAGCCCGTGGCCACCAGACAGGTCCAAGCGCCGACATGACCCTGCCGTGTGGTCCTTCGCTTTTTCGCTTCGAGCTCCCCCGTTGGTGCAGGCCTGCCAATATCACTCAAGTTCGACCTCATGGATGCCAAGTTTCCTGCTATGCCCTTGCATCCTGGTCATCCTGGAGTTTGCGGACCTGGATCATCTCGATATCCTCCGGCTCGTGGATCCAGCTCGGACATGGTTGAGCAGCGCGGCGTTTGGCTTGATCGGAGAGGCGGTCGGCGGAAGAAGACCGTGATTCGCTGCAGCGGCCTTGTGCAAAATAGTGTGTCTCCTGCCAAGCCGGCTTCGTCCAAGGTGGCCGGCGGCCTCAAATGCTGTTCGGCGACCGGCAGGTCGCCGGTTGCGGTGAACGTCCGGGCTAACATTTCTCAGTTACTGCAACTCCTCCATCTTGAGCGTGTCACTATGCTTGTCCATTGCGCCGTCGGACTCCGTCAATGACGTGCGGTTATCTGCCGATGGGACTGTGCATGATCCACCCTTTGGCGGCGGCGGCCGAACAGCTGAACGAGGCTCGCACCAGGATGGGCTGCGCCGCCACGTCTTCCCAGTTGACCCTCGCCGCCGCGGATTTGCGCCCTCGAGCCAGCTTCGCGGACGAGCTCGCGTCTCAAGCAATGATCTGAGTGTGCAGGGCCGCGCATGGCTGCTCTTTAACGACCGGCAGCATACCGGCAAAGTTGGGCCGCTTTATCGCCTTAGTCGATTCCCCACGGTGATCCCGAGCCTGAACAAGCCCGCCAAGCTCCCCATTTTGTCCTTGGCTTGGCGCTGACAGAAGTACCATCCATGACGCCAAAGTCGCGGCCCACACTCCAGGAGCAACGGACGGCCGGGACGAGCAATCCTGTACAGGAGTCATTGTACCAAGATGCTCCGGATGTCGCTGGCTGATCGGGCCCGCGCCACTCACGCATGCGCAAGATGCTCACCCACGCTGATACGAACACGGTCTTTGCTTCAATTGAAACCGAAAAGCTGAACTTGAACATCACACAGTAACAAACCTCCCCGATAAGCGCGTGCCGGACAGGGCCAGAACCCGTCCGGCGGCTTGGAAAGGTAGGTGATAGGGAATGTTTATTGCAGCTTGGCCGCTGGCCATCGTCCTGATGACATCCATGTCACTCCCAGCCGAGCCCGCGCCACTTTCTCCGCGTGAGTTCCGCAGCCTGTCGCGCAAATGCGCCCCCTGGGTTGCGCCGTCCACCCTCGCCGCGATTGCCAAGATTGAAAGTGGCTTTGAAACGCTGGTGGCTCATGACAACACCACAGGTGAGCAGCTTCGCTGGATAGACCACCTGGAAGCCACGCGGGGCATCAAGGAACGCCTCGAAGCACAACATTCTGTCGATGTTGGATTGATGCAGATAAACAGCAAGAACTTTGCCGTGCTCAATCTCACGCCGGAAAGGGCTTTCGAGCCCTGCGCCTCGCTTTCGGCTGCCGCCCACCTGCTTGAAAGCCGGTATGCCGGCGGCACCACTGCTGTGGCACAGCAACTGGCGCTTCGCCGTGCCATCTCGGCCTATAACACGGGCGACGTCACGCATGGCTTCGCCAACGGTTATGTACGCAAGGTCGAGTCGGCCGCAAAGGACATCTCAAGTCTCCTTGAGAGAACGCTGGAGCCGACTGCTCGAGATGTGCCGCACCTTGAGGCACCCGGTCGGAAAGCCGTGCCGCCTCTGCTCCAGCAGAGCCAACAGGCCAATAGAAAGAAGCAGCCCAACCAAGATTCTTGGGACATCTGGGGCTCGTATCAGCCAGACCGCTCCGGGGCCGATCCCTCCGATCCGACAGGCAGCCAGGCTGCGAAAGCACGGGAACCCTCGAACCCGAACAAACTCGTATTCGATTGAAACATGGAGATGCAATGATGACGCCACTCAAGATACTTCGTGCGCTTAAAACGCGTGTTCCTTCGCCTTTTTTCATGCTGCGCATGGCGGCTGAATATGTACCGGCCGCTGCTGCAGGCGCGGCGTGGACGGTCTTCTACAGCGGGCCAGCCGCGGCTCAGGTGACCGGAGGGACGGATCCTGCCAAGATGGTCCAGAATATCTGCACGTTCATACTTGGGCCCTTTGGACAATCACTGGCCGTGCTCGGGCTCGTAGCCATCGGTATCTCTTGGATGTTCGGTCGTGCTTCACTTGGCCTGGTTGCGGGTGTCGTTGGAGGGATCGTCATCATGTTCGGGGCCAGCTTCCTGGGCAAGGCGCTCATAGGCGGTGGCTGATGAGCGACCGGTTGGAAGTGAGCACCCTCTATGTGGCGGCGACGCGCCCGGCACTGTTTCTGGGGGTGCCGCTGACGCTGGCCGGATTGCTCATGATGTTGGCTGGGCTTGTTATCATTATCCTTCAGAACCCGCTCTACGAAATCGTTCTCGCGCCACTCTGGTTCGGAGCACGGCTGGTTGTTGAGCGTGACTATAACGCGGCAAGCGTCGTGCTGCTCTATTTGCAGACGGCCGGCAGAAGCGTGGACGGGCCGGTCTGGGGAGGCGCAAGCGTCAGCGCCAATCCGATCAGAGTGCCGAAACGCGGAAGAGGAATGGTGTAATGTTCGGCGCCAGCGGCCGGACCGAGAGGTCTGGCGAGATCTACCTTCCGTATGTTGGTCACGTAAGCGATCAGGTTGTCCTTCTGGAAGACGGATCGATCATGGCCATGGCACATGTGAACGGTGTGCCCTTTGATTTGGAAGACGCTGAGATGCGCAACTCGCGCTGCCGCGCGTTCAACACTCTCTTGCGCAACATCGCCGATGACAATGTCTCGATATACGCTCATCTTGTGAGACACAACGATGTGCCGGCGCCGGCGCCGCGCCGGTTTCAAAGTGCATTCGCTGGCAGTCTGAGCGAGGCCTACGAGCGTCGTGTGCTGTCGGGAAAGCTCTTTCGCAACGATCACTTCCTCACTTTGATCGTGTCCCCCCGCACCGCAATCGGCAAGATCGGCTTGCGGATTGCCAAGTCCCGCAGACGGAATGAGCACGATCTAGCCACCCAAATGCGGAGCCTGGAAGACCTCTGGCACATCATTGCTGGCGCACTCGGCGGTTACGGTCTGCGCCGGTTGGGCATTCGTGAGAAAGGCAACGTGCTCTTCACGGAAATCGGCGAGGCGCTTCGGCTCATGATGACTTGCCGGTTTCTTCCGGTTCCGATGGTTACCGGCTCACTTGGCGCCTCGATCTACACTGACCAGGTCATCTGCGGGAAGCGGGCGCTTGAGATTCGAAGGCCCGGGGATAGCTCCGTCGGATCATTGTTTTCGTTCCGTGAATATCCGGCGACGACGCGGCCGGGCATGCTAAATTCCTTGCTGTCCGCCAACTTCCCGCTTGTCCTGAGCCAGAGCTTTTCCTTCCTCACTCGCCCGCAAGCTCATGCCAAACTAAGCCTTAAGTCCAGCCAGATGACGAGTGCCGGCGACAAGGCTCTCACCCAGATCAATGAACTTGCCGAGGCAGAGGACGCACTGGCAAGCAACGAATTCGTGATGGGTTCGCATCATCTGAGCCTGTGCGTCTATGCCGACAGCCTCAATAGCCTTGCAGATCGCGCAGCAAGTGCCCGCGCACGGCTGGCCGACGCGGGCGCCGTTATCGTCCAAGAGGGCATCGGCATGGAGGCCGCATATTGGTCCCAACTTCCGGGGAACAACAGGTGGCGCACGCGCCCGGGGGCGATCACCTCACACAATTTTGCCGGGCTCGTCTCATTTGAGAACTTCCCAAGCGGTTCCAGTTCCGGCCACTGGGGCAATGCTGTTGCGCGCTTTCGCACAAACGGTGGAACTTCTTTCGACTACATCCCCCATGAGAATGACGTCGGCATGACGGCAATATTCGGGCCCGTTGGCAAAGGCAAGACGACGCTGATGACCTTTGTCCTCGCGATGCTTGAGCAAAGCTTGGTCGATCGCAATGGTGCGATCGTCTTCTTCGACAAGGATCGGGGTGGTGAACTGCTGGTGCGAGCCACGGGAGGGACATATCTTGCGTTGCGCAGAGGCGCTCCGAGCGGCTTGGCCCCTCTGCGTGGACTGGACAACACCTCCGCCTCTCGGGACTTTCTGCGCGAGTGGTTGATGGCCCTGATCGAGAGTGACGGCCGTGGTCCGATCTCGCCGGAGGAAAGCCGTCGGCTGGAACGCGGCATTGTTCGTCAGCTTTCGTTCGAACCCCCTATGCGCTCACTTGCGGGCCTGCGCGAGTTCCTATTGCACAGCCCCTCCGAGGGCGCAGGAGCACGGCTGCAGCGGTGGTGTAGAGGGGGGGCGCTTGGATGGGCCTTTGACGGCGACGTGGACGAAGTAAGGCTGGATGCCTCCATTACGGGCTTCGACATGACGCAGCTCCTGGAATATGAGGAGGTCTGTGCACCGGCCGCCGCATACCTTCTGCATCGAGTGGGCGCTATCGTCGATGGTCGTCGGTTCGTGATGAGCTGCGACGAATTTCGATTCTATCTACTCAACCCCCAATTCTCGGCCGTTATCGACAAGTTCTTGCTCACGGTCCGCAAAAACAACGGCATGTTGATACTCGCAACGCAGCAGCCTGAACACGTTCTGGAATCGCCTCTCGGAGCTAGTCTCGTTGCGCAATGTATGACGAAAATTTTCTACCCATCACCGACGGCGGACCGCTCTGCGTATGTCGATGGCTTGAAGTGCACTGCGCAGGAGTTCGAGGCAATCCGCCAGGGAATGGCAATCGGCAGCCGCAAGTTTTTGCTCAAGCGCGATAGCGGGAGTATTGTTTGCGAATTCGATCTTGGGCAGATGCGCGAGTACGTAGCCGTACTCTCGGGGCGGGCCAACACAGTGCGCTTTGCCGACCAGCTTCGCAACCAGCACGGAGACGCCCCAAGTGGGTGGCTCGACAAGTTCATGGCCCGGTACCATGAAGTTCAAGACTGACGGAGGAATATTCATGAAACTTGCCAAACTTGCAGTAACGACCCTTGCTGCTTCCCTTCTGCTTCACGGACAGGCCCGGTCGCAATGGATCGTCACCGACCCTGTAACAGAAACACAATCGACCTTAACAGCGATTTCCAATGCGGCGATCCTTGAGAGGTCAATCGAGACGCTCGCTACGACGATCGAAATGGTGACAATGCTAACCTCGTCATTCGCTGTCACGGGAGTGCTAAGCTCACTGAACCAAGGAAATCATTACCCGTCGAGCAATAAGCTGGAGGAGCAGATGTTTGATGCTCGGGCGCCAGCTTCGATTATCGCCCGTAACATTGCGGAGGACCCAAATCGGATAGTCACGGGCGACGATTCAGAAGCGAAACTGTTAAAGGGACAAATCGCTGGGGCCGCCAATGCCGCAGCTATTGCAGCCGACACTTTGGGCATGATGGACAAGCGCCTTAAGGATAACGCCGGCACGCTTGGTCAGCTTTCCCGCTCGGGAAATATTATGCAGGCCACCGTGACCAACGGTCTGGTCCTCAAGCAGATTCACGATGCGATGATCCAAAATGCCCAGGCCACGAGTCTGCTGACTATGGCCACTGCACAAGGGAGCCTTCACGCCGCTGAGGAGGCCGCCACGCAGCGTCGCGAACATCGGGACACCGCTCGCATTTTTGGCCCCCTCCCGTGAACGCTGAGTTCATCAGGCTCAGCTGCGCTGATCAGGGACACATCAGGCTCACGCCATGAATTTCAAAATTCCCGCGCCATTCACGACTATACACACGATCTTTCATGGGGCCTTCACGTCCGGGCTGCACAAAGTGCTTGAAAACGTCCAAGCGGCGGTCAGTGCGCCTCTGGTTGCGTGTGTCACGCTCTGGATAATAATCCAAGGCTGTCTGGTCATGCGTGGTCAAGTCGATGCGCGCGGGGGTATCTCGCGCGTAATCATGGTGTCGATTGTCGTCGCCCTTATCTTAGGGCAGGCCAACTATCAGCAGTACATTGAAGCGCTTTTCGACGAAACGATTCCGAGGTTGGCTCACGACATCAGTGGCAGCGACTTGCCCTTCATCGGAATCGCCCAGAAGCTCGACATCATGTTTGCTTCAAGCCAGTATGTCTTTCAGCTGATTGCTTCCGAAATTGGGCCTATGAACGGCCAGGACATACTTGCTTTCGAGGGAGCGCAATGGATTTTCTACGGCGCGCTGTGGACAGCGTTCGAGATCTACGATGCCGTTGGAATTCTGACGAAGGTGCTCTTGACGATCGGCCCCCTGGTCCTTGTAGGCTACCTTTTTGATCACACTCGAGACATAGCCACCAGATGGATCGGCCAACTGCTCTCGTACGGGCTGCTGCTTCTCCTCCTCAACATCGTTGCAACGATAGTAATCGCTGCCGAAGCAGTCTCGCTGGCAGCCATGCTTTTGATGATCAAATTCTCGGGCACGACAGCAGCCAAGATCATCGGGCTTTACGAGCTCGACATGCTTTTCCTAGCTGGTGACGCTCTGATCGTCGCGCTTCCGACGATCGCCAGCAGCATCGCCGGCGGCTCTTGGGGAGGTGCGAACCGACCTCTTAACAGCCTCAATCGCCACTTTGCCAAAACGGCGGGTGGTTAATCAATCGACAAGTTCGGTGCCAAAAACATGAAATATTGCCTACTTCTGTCAATCCTCGCTTTGGCCGCCTGCAAGACGAGCCATGGGCTTGCGACGTGCGCGGGTGCCCCATTCCAACTGAACGTGGGACAATGGGAAACCACCCCTGAGGATCTTCAGGTCGAATGCGCGGAAGAGCCAAAGTGAAATTTCCTGAACATGCCCTTCTGGTGGAGAGAGAAACGCTAGCCGCCCACTATAAGAAGGTGGAAGCGTTTCAAACGTCACGAGCGAAGTCTGCGCGGCGCCTGTCAAAGGCCCTGATCGCCTTTGCCGCAGCGGCGGTCCTAGGAAATGTTGCCCAGGCATTTACCATCGCTGCCATGGTCCCGTTGGCCAAGCTCGTACCTGTGTTCCTCTGGGTCCGGCCGGATGGGACCGTCGACAGCGAAGTGTCAGTGTCTCGACTGCCGGCAACCCAAGACCGAGCCGTCATAAATGCTTCGCTGTGGGAATATGTACGCCTGCGCGAGGGGTACACAGCAGATACAGCCCAATACGCCTATGACCTCGTATCCAGTTTCAGCGCGCCGGCTGTGCGACAGCAATATCAAGATTTCTTCAACTATCCGAATCCCATCTCGCCGCAAGTCACGGTCGGCAAGCGCGGCAAGCTCGAGGTCGGGCATATTTCTTCAAACGACATCAGTCCGGACGTTCAACAGATCCGTTACAAACGTACGCTTGTTGTCGATGGGCAGATGCCGATAGTGACCACCTGGACAGCTACCATCCGCTACGAGCGCTTGACGGGTCTGCCTGGGCAATCGAGGCTCACCAATCCGGGAGGTCTACTCATCACTTCCTATCAAAGCTCGGAAGATAGCGTATCGAACCTGGGCTATGTGCAGCCATGACAAAAAGAGCGTTTCTCGCGCTGGTCTGTTCACTCTTCTTAACGATGGAAGCGTCCGCGGAAGACACACCACTTGCCGGCAAGCATGATGCGCGCATGCGCTACCTGGCTTACCGTCCTGACGAAGTGGTGCGCCTGTCTACCGCAGTGGGGGCAACGCTGGTTGTCACATTCGCGGCCAACGAGACAGTCGCAGCCGTGGCCGTTTCCAATAGCAAAGACCTGGCTGCGCTCCCGCGCGCCAACTATCTCTTTTTTAAGGCTAGCCGGATGCTCCCGCCGCAGCCGGTCATCGTGCTGGCCGAGAGTGAGTCCGGTACACGGAGATACGTCTTCAGTATTTCAACGAGAGCGATGCCAAAACTCGATGAGCAGCAACCTGACCTATACTACAGTGTGCAGTTCACCTATCCTGCTGATGAGGCTGCTGCTCGGAGAAAGGACGCAGAAAGGCGCTCGATTCTTGGTCAGGCCCGGGCGAAAGTGCTGCACGACGAGAGAGTTCAGGATTTGTTGAATCGGCCCGCCGCAACTACCAGTCCGGACGAAAGCAATTTTCACTACGTCGCAAAGGGCGATCGATCGCTGTCGCCGCTGCAAGTTTTCGATAATGGCTTTACCACCGTATTTGGCTTCGCAAGCAATTCCCGCATACCCTCTCTCTACATTATCAATCCCGACGGCAAGGAAGCCGCTGCCAATTACACGGTCAAAGGAGACTATGTTGAAGTATCCGCAGTCGCCCGGGAATGGCGTCTGAGAGATGGCAATACGGTCTTGTCCATTTTCAACAGGGCTTATGACCCTGTGGGACGAGCGCCAGGGACCGGTACAGTGACACCCGACGTGTGGCGCGTTTTGAAAGGCTCGGCCGATGAATGAAACCGGCCCACAGTCGGGACATGATGTCCATGCCTCCGGATCGATGGTCTCGGAGCCGGCCCGCCGGCATGTTTCGGGATTGCAGAAGTTGGCCGTCGCTGCTCTTGTTCTCATCTCATCTCTATCACTCATCTGGCTCGGAGGTCGTCCCAGCACACAAGACGAACCAACTCAGCCAAAACCTCCAATTGTCGCCGACGCCGAACCATTCCGCCCCGTGCCGATTGAGATTGCTCCCGAAGCTCCAGCAGCCGTACAGGCGGCGCAGGCAGGAGATCCTGCGCCATCCACGCCGACTTCAGCTGATCCGCCGCCGGAGGAAACACCAATTTTCGCCTACAGTGGCAGCAGTAAAATGCCCAACGACGGTCAGCGGAGCGAAGACAACCATAGGGATGCTCCCGCGACCTCGGATGAGATTTCAGACGCTGGCGATCTGTCGGCGCGATTGAAGCCAGATATACAGGAGCCAAGCCGGGCCACACTTTTGCCGCACCCTGATCTCGTGATTACTCAAGGAACGATCATCCCCTGCATTTTGCAAACGGCAGTCGACACAAATTTACCGGGTTATGTGAAGTGCGTCTTACCTAAAGACGTCCGCGGCGCCACCAACAACGTGGTGCTTTTGGATCGCGGGACGACCGTGATTGGCGAGATCCAGCGTGGTCTCCAACAGGGGGATGCGCGTGTCTTCGTGCTGTGGACGCGCATGGAAACGCCTGACCATGCCCTCGTTTCGCTAGCATCGCCGGGCGCTGACGAGCTCGGCCGCTCCGGAATGCCTGGCACGGTGGATAATCACTTCTGGCAGCGCTTTGGCGGAGCAATGCTCATGAGCGTCATTCAAGGCGGGTTTCAGGCCGCCGGTCAATACGCTGGCAGCTCAGGTGGAGGAAGCGGTATCAACAGCTTCCAGAGCAACGCCGGACAAGCCGTTGAGACGACCCTTAGAGCAACGATCAACGTTCCGCCAACTCTGAAGAAAAACCAGGGAGATGCTGTATCCATCTTTGTGGCTCGGGACCTCGATTTCTCAGATGTATACGATCTTAGAGCGACCGCCGTGGCGCCAGCCCCCCCCCAACATCGCCAACGCCGGAGAGACAACAATGCGACCGGAGGCTGACCCTCAATTGCGTTTGCTTCTCAACCCTGTTCTGAAATGGCTTGAGGAGCCAAGGACCGAAGAGGTCGCTATCAACCGGCCTGGGGAAGCCTTTGTCCGACAGGCCGGCGTTTTCACGAAACATCCGCTACCGCTATCTTATGACGATCTGGAGGACATCGCGATCCTCGCTGGAGCGCTGCGCAAGCAAGATGTCGGACCGCAAAGCCCCCTCTGTGCGACTGAGCTGCCGAACGGAGAGCGGCTGCAGATCTGTTTGCCGCCCGCTGTTCCCTCAGGAACAATAAGCCTGACGATACGGCGTCCCTCAAGTCGTGTGACCGAACTCAAGGAAGTTTCTTCTCGCTACGAATACTCGCGTTGGAATCAATGGCGGTCACGAAAGGAGCGCCAAGAGCGGCAGGACGAAACGATTCTTCAGCACTACGACCATGGTGACTTGGAGCAATTTTTGCGAGCGTGCGTTTGCGGGCGGCTTACGATGCTGCTTTGCGGACCTACTGGTAGCGGCAAAACGACAATGAGCAAGACTTTGATCAACGCTATACCCCCGCAAGAGAGGCTGATAAGTATCGAGGACACGCTCGAACTTGCAATCCCGCACGAGAATCATGTCCGGTTACTCTATCCGAAGGACCGAGCAGGCGTAGGTGCGGTGACAGCCGAGCAACTGTTGCAAGCCAGCTTGCGCATGCGCCCTGATCGAATATTGCTTGGCGAGATGCGCGATGATGCTGCTTGGGCCTACCTTAGCGAAGTCGTCTCCGGCCATGCGGGATCAATATCGACGATTCATGGGGCGGATCCGGTCCAAGGCTTTAAAAAGCTCTTTTCACTCGTCAAGAGCAGCCCGCAAGGAGCTGCTGTGGAAGACCACACGCTTCTTGACCTGCTGTCGGCTGCCATTGACGTCATTGTGCCGTTTCGTACCCACGGCGACGTGTATGAGGTGGGGGAGGTGTGGCTCGCCGCCGATGCCCGGCGACGCGGAGAGACAGTAGCCGATCTTCTCAATAAGCACTAAGGCTAGAGCACGTCGGGGATCGGTAAGTCGTTTGTGATATGATGGCGCAACTTGTTCAGATTCAACGTCACTTTGATTTGACCGAGGTTGATAATGGGAGGACGACTGGGCGTAGCCCTTCGGTCACAAGCCTGAACTCTTCGGCCGCCCTGTCGGCGCGGCAAGCTGCGGCACGATTCGACTGGGTGTATCGAGCGCGTCCGCTGAATTGCGCGGGCGACGCTCAGCGAGCTGGTGCCGATGCCTGCTTCAAAAGCGGCATCGACACCCGGCAGGTCGTACCCTTGATTTACCTAGCCGCGCTCAATGAGCGTCTTCAAAGCCGCCGAACGTGGTTCGGAATGACCGGTTGGTAAATCGGGAAGTGCTATACAGGGAATCCTCCCGGTATTGCCTCCAGGGGGTCCTCTCAATGAACAAAGCCGCAACCTGCCCTTGCGACCTCAGCTGGAGTTTGCGACGCAACCCATATAGGAGGATCGATGCGCAGAGAAATCGCAGGCAGAGTCGGTGGCATTGTGGGCTGGCCGACCGACGGTTTCAGCCCGTCAACAGGTCTTCACGTGTTCCATCCCCGACTATTGCAGGCGTGCGGATTGCATTCTCCCGCGATCACCCATCGGAAAGAGCGTTACGAACACTACGAAGAGTTGCGCGACTTCTGCTGTCGCCCCGGTCTTACAGCGGACGGTGACCTGTCCTACCTTGATAGGACGTGAAATGCGAACGCTGCTCATTGATCATCACGTGGATCTTACGCGCGCCGTGCGAGCTGCGCTCGGGGATAGCGGTTTTGCCGTTGATGTAGTTGGCAACCTGGAACAGGCGTCGAGGGCATTCTGTTGCGCAACCTATGAAATTCTCCTGCTGGAGTTGGCTCTGCCAGATGGCGATGGCTTGGGCTGGCTGAGACAGCTAAGGAGCGACGGGCATTCAGTTCCAACCCTCATTATGAGTAGCATCAACGATCTCGAGAAGCGAATTGCAATTTTCAACGGTGGCGCGGACGATTTTCTGCTCAAGCCCGTCTCTTTGGATGAGCTCATCGCCAGAATGAGAGCCATTCTGCGCCGGTCGACACAGGTGACCGACCCCATCGTTGTATTTGGCAATCTCAATTTCGATCCGATCGGCCGACAGGTTTCCGTCTCGGGTCATCCTCTGAAGATCGCACGCCGCGAACTATGTATTTTAGAGCATCTGCTTATCCGTGCAGGCCGCATCGTGCCTCGTGCGCAGTTGGAAGATCACCTCTATTCGTTCAACGACGAGGTATCTGCCAACGCGCTTGAAGTCGGAATCTATCGCTTACGTGGACACCTGAGTAGGTCAGGTGCAACGCCACGGATCACGACCGTGCGCGGCATTGGTTACCTTCTTGAATTGACTGAGGCGGCATCCGCATAGTTGGTCTAAATTGAAAGAACAGACTGCCTGCCCGTCGTCAGGTTGAGCTTGTGGCCATAATCGACATCGCGTCCGCCCTTGACGATGGTGTCGGCATGCGGTTCGAACGGCTCTGTCGCAAACCTTTTGGTAAGCGGAGCATGGCAAGAAACACTCCTCAGCTGTGGAGGAGCACGTGATGTTCAACGGCCGCCATTTCGACCAGTCGGTGATCCTGCTGTGCGTGCGCTGGTACCTGGCCTACACTCTGAGCCTGCGCGATCTGGAAGAGATGATGGCCGAATGCGGCTTGAAGTTCGCCCATTCCACCGTGCATCGCTGGATCGCCCACTTCTCGCCGTAGCTGCTGGAGCGCTTCAACCGGCGCAAGCGTGTGGTCGGCAGCAAGTGGCATATGGACGAGACGTACATCAAGGTCCGCGGCCATGGATGTATCTCTACCGCGCCATCGACAGCCTCGGCGACATGGTCGAGTTGTTCTTCAGCGAAAACCGTGACCTGGTGGCGGCTCAACGCTTCCTCCACAAGGCGCTGACGCGCCATGGCCGGCCGGAGCGCATCGTCATCGACGGCAGCCAGACCAATTACGAAGCGATCCTTTCCTGCGACGCTGAGAGCCGGCTGCGGCAGCGATCGCGGCGACCGCTGAAGCCGATCCGCATCCGCAATAGCCGGTATCTCAACAATCGGATCGAACAGGATCACCGGCGTATCAAGCGCCGCATTCGATCCATCGGCTTCAAGTCGCAGGCGAGCGCCGTCGTTATCCTCTCCGGCATCGAGATGATCCACATGATGGGCAAGCGACAGGCGAGGTATGACTACAAGTCTGTCGATCGCTGTTTCGATATCCTCGCTGCCTGACGGACAGGCCGAAATGGCCGTTCACACCCCCATTTCCAGGTTTGCGACAGAGCCTTTTGTCGGCGTTGCCGGCTTCGAAGGGCCGGTGCGCGCCGAGCGCATCAAGATCATCCCCGGCCACCTTGCTGCGGCCACTCGCCGAGTACGAAGCGGTGGTCGGAGGGAGCTGGTGATGACGACGCTAGATCATGACCTGCTGATCGCAATCCTGGATCGGCTGAAGTTGACGGCCATCCGCGACCAGCTCGACACGCTCATGTCGAGCAAGATCGCGCAGTTCCCGTTTGTCCGCGAACTCGACGGCTTCGGCTTCGACGCGCAGCCATCGGTCTGCTTCAGCCAAACGTATTCATAGGTATGGGACAGGCCTTGCTATGTCCGAACGTCACTGCGCGGCAAAAACGTTGGATTTCTCAAGAAATAAAGTATTGGACAGTGCCCAATTTACCGTTGGAAAAGCTGGATATGGCGTTTCAGCGTTTCAGCGAAATAACCGAAATCAATCACTCCTAACAGCAAAGGCAACCGGAACTCGATCGCTTCCGTTGCCCGCGACTTAGCGAAACGCTTGTTCGCGATTTACTAAAACGGCTGTCCCAATTTAGTGAAATCCGCAGACAAGCCGCTGGAGGTTGGCCAAAGGCCACCCACGCCTGCTCCGAGGCCCTCCAGGGCAATGGTCTGTGACCTGGGCTCAAGCAGGATGAGACGCCGCTGGAGCTCAGGTGCAAGCGCTGCCACGCCCGCTCCGAGGCCCCACAAGGCCGAAGCGCAGTCGTCGGGGTCACGAGGCCTCTCGGCCACGACGACGAGCCTGAACCTGGATCCGCCTTTCTTGAGGCGTTGCGACTATCATCGCGGCGACACGCAGCTCTTGATTTGTGTGCGACACCTCAGCAGATCCATCGGGCTGAGCCGCTCAGCAATATCAACGAGAATGTCCAGCGGCAGATCAAGGATACTCAGAGGAGGAAACGCTTGATCTTGAGGCTCAGAGCGCGTCTGCTCCACTATAGAACAGGATGATTCACCGGGTCCTTCAACGCCAGCCGCCGGTCCGATGAGAGAATTGTCCCGGGTATCACGCTCGATGGGGTTAAATGCCGAGATGGGCGCCTTGCCACGCTCCTCAATGCCCCTCATGATTCACCGCCTATAGCTACCAACTGAATGAATCATCGTGATTGTCGCGCAGCGGAATCCTCAAGGATCGGGCAGTTCGTAGGGGGCGCCGGTTTGACCAGGTTGAGCCCGCGAATTGCTCGATCGGACAAGATCCTAATTCTGACGAGATCCTCGGGACGCACTCCAAGTTGTCGATCATGTTCGGCACACAAGGAAAGGGCGGCATTGCTGCCGCCCTTTCCGCTGTAGGTTGATAGGGGCTGGATTAGAAATCCATGCCGCCCATGCCGCCCATGCCGCCCATACCGCCGCCGCCCATGCCGCCAGGCATGCCGCCGCCGCCAGCCGACTCCTTCTTCGGAGCCTCCGCGATCATGGCTTCGGTGGTGA
>NZ_JAMYLL010000081.1:0-14326 GCF_040318045.1 Mesorhizobium sp. M1338
GGCATCCTTCGCCTCGGTGACGGCCTTCGAGTAGAACTGGCCTGCTCCAAAGGCGGAGCCGACATGGGACCCGACGATTCTTTGCAGGTGGATCTGCATGGCCTTTTCGGAAAGGCCCTCGGAGAGCGTATCGGCGCTTTCGATCAGACTGCGCTCGTGGAATTCACGGATGCCGTCACTGTCGAGGATGGAGAGGCCAAAGCTTTCGGAAATGAGGGTGGCCTGGTGGCCATCCGGGCAGCAGAGCCGGACCATTTCGAGGGTTGTGCCCTTGCGGAGCTGGACGACGCGGGCCTTGGCCTTGGTGGAGCGGGTTGAACTGGACATTGAGCTTTCCTTTCTAGCGATGCCCTTCAGGTGTTCCGGCCCTTGCCGGTCTTTCCTGCGGGTGCGGTCAAAAGGAACCGGCGGAAGCTGGACGCTTCAGGGTCCGGAGCCTGCCAGGCGAGCGAGGTTGGCTTGCGGACAAGCGGGGTCAGTTCTTCACTGGCCCTGCGCGGGACGCGGGCCAGCCTTGCCGAGATCGGCGGGATCCGGCCGCCCCGCGGCGCGATAGCGGCCTTGAAGCGGACAGCCGCCGGTTCAGACCGCAGCAAACCCGCCGGGAAGACAGGCAAGGGATGAATTCGGACATCGGCATGCGCGAGGAAATGCAGTGTTCAATCCCGCCGCCAATCCGCCTGCCCGCCAGGCTGCGCGAGGGTCGACAGCGGTTTGAACTTCGGCTCCTGCCGGTATAGATGAGCTGCGCCGGTCCGCCGCTGCGGATCAACTCTTTGGCCTGCTCCCATGTCGGGCTGGCAGCGTAGCGTGTTCAACTCCGAAACGAGGCCAGTAATGACCGATCAGAATGACGACTACGTCTATGACGACACGACAGGGGAATGGCGACCAGCATCGGAGATGGCTGCCATTGCAGCTTCTGCCGGGAAAATTGAAGTGCGCGATGCCGCCGGCAATGTGCTCGCCGACGGCGACTCCGTCGTCCTCGTCAAGGACCTCAAGGTCAAGGGTGCCGGCCAGACCCTGAAGCAGGGGACAGTGATCAAGTCGATCCGGCTCACCGACAATCCCGAAGAAATCGATTGCCGGCATGACGCGATCAAGGGGCTGGTGTTGCGAACGGAGTTCGTCCGCAAGCGCTGAGCAGGCCGGGGTATCAGGCGCGGATCAGGTCCGGTGGCAGTCTGGCACGCAGTGCCTTGATAGCAGCATCTTGCCTGGCCAGTTTGCGTGAGAGCGCGTCGATCTCGTGCTGCCTCTGCAGTGTGATCGCTGCGAGTTTCAATCGATACCTTTCGAGTAAGGCCCGGGCATCAGCAGGGTTTCGGCGTCGGTGGCCGATACGCTGGAGCTTGAGCTGCAGAATAATCGCCGTCATCCGCCTCATGATCTGCCGGTCGATCATTTCGAGTTGGCGCTGTGTCTGGCGCCGAGCCTCCTCCATGCGAAAGAGCTGTGCGCGGCGACCGGAGACGGACATTATGTGTCCCTCCCCTGCCAATCCATGAAGCTCGAGGGCCCGCCATAGACGCGATGGCGCGCAACGTCGATGACGAATCCAAAGCGGCCGACATGGTATTCGTCGGTCGCAACGAGAAAGCGACGTTCCTCCGTGCCCGCTCCGCGCCTGCCGCCAGGGGTCGCGATAACCTCGGTGAAACCGGGCTGGTGCCCGGAACGGATCGCCGACACCACGATCCAGTCATCGGTATGCTTCTCGAAAAATGCCCGCTCGTCCTTTTTCGCGGATTGGCCGGGTTCGAGCACCCTCCCGTGGATCGCCTCCCAGGCATCCGGGTACCAGTCGCGTATCGACTTTTCCGCACAAGCCCTCTCGAAGTCCGTGAAGAGTTGGGGGAAGGCTTGGGCGACGGCCGCCCAATGGCAGTCCTCTTCATACCAGCCGCCATTGGCACGGAGCATGTGATGGACTTTGCGATTTCGCTCCGCCGACAGATGGAACCCGCCATGGCCTGCGGTCGAGTGAGCCACGACGCCCTCGGCATAGACGGTCGCTCCCTGCGACGTTCCCCATGGCGTGTGGGCACGGGAGTGGATCTCGCGACGTCCGAGAGCCGCGCGCTGCCGCTGGTGAAGGGCGTGGTCCTCGACATGCGCGCGAAACGCCGCCTTGTCGGCAAGCTCTCCGGCATGGCCGTAGAAATCGCCGCGCGTCCATTCGGCCATGGGCCGGCGGATACGCCAGCCCGTGACAAGATAGTGCCGGCCATCGCGGGCCGGAGCCATGGCGAAGGCGTGCTCACCGACAAGGGCAACGCAAAGCCCATCGGCGCTTCGTCCAAAAGTAACTTCCGGAGAACCGGGGGGTTCGACGACGTGGGTTTCAGAAGTTCGCGCAGTCATGCTGCCGTCCTCCCTTCTACGGTGTCCGCCGCTACGGTGTCGGCCGTGACCTGCTGAAACACGGCGTTCGGATAGCCGTGGCGGGTCAGCCATTCCTCGGCGGCCGCGCGATTGGCGGCAAGATGAACAAGCTCGGCATCGTCGCCGGCGCGGTCGAGCACCAGGACGGAGCCGATGGCGGGCCGCTGCTTGACCGAAAACTTCAGGTCGCTGTTCACCGAAAACGTCTGGTGGACGCGCAGCACAATGGTTCCCTGACTGCCATAGTCGCCCTTGTGCAGGGTGATCGAGGCGGGCAGCGTCGTACTGCCGACGCGGGCCTCGGCCTGTTTGCGGATCAGGCGACCGCCGCCGTTGCGATTTTCCCAGGCTGCGAGCTTCTTGCGATGCCGCTCTGGCGGGCGTGGGGATCCGTCGGAATAAGTCACGATGGATGCGAGTGGAACAAGGTCATAGATTAATTGGGCGGACATAGTTTTCTCCGTGGTGCTCATGGTGGAAACAGAACCGCCGCCGGTGATGTGCCGGCGGCGGAATGATCGTTCGAAGCAAAAAGTTAAGGCGCAGCCGCCTACTCGGCGGCAACCTTGTAAGGCTCGATCTGTTCGTCCGTGAGGTCCTCGTCCTGCGCAGCGGGGTCCTCGCCAACGTCGTCATGCGCGGGCTCGACAACCGCATCGCCGTCGAGCTCGTCCTGGTCCTCCGGCGTGCCGTCGTCAGGCTGTTCCCTGGCCTCGTTCTTCTTCAGCCAGGAGGTCAGCTTTTCCGGAGTGGGCGCAAACAGCGCCGACGGGTGGACGAAGCGGCCTTCCTTGAAATGCTCGACAAGGGCCGCACGGGTATCCTTGACCTTCTGACGGGGCGGGACGGATGTATCCGCGCAGGCGCTTTCCAATGCCTGCCGCGACAGGCATGACAGGAAATCCTCCGTCCCCATGTTGGCTAAGAAGTTATCGGCGGCGATGACGTCGCCGGCGACACGGGCGACAACGCCGCTGTCCGAGCGATTTTCCCTGCAGGACAGAACGTCGATCAGCAAGGAACGCACGGCAATGCGCAGCGTGTCCATGTCGAACGCGAACTTGCCCTCCTGGTCGAACAGGCGCGCGGCATGTTCGCCGAGGCCTGCCGCCCCGTAATAGGAGATGTCGCGGGCGCCAGATGCCACTGTCACATTTTGGCCGGCGAAGGCGAGAACGAGCAGCGCCATCAGCGTGTCGTCCTCGATCGGTGCGCGCGACAGCGCCTCATGCAGTGCGTCGGTACGAAGGTCGCCGATCATCTCCATGCCTTTGCGCGTCACGTCCGGACGCGGCTTTGCGGTAACGACCATATCATCGCCATCGGCCTCGACATCAGCGCCATTCTTGTCCCTGGACTTTTTGACCGCCGGCATACGATACGCGACCGACTGAACCTTGCCGTCGCGGTCGAGATACATGGCGGTGTGATCGGATTTCGACGGCTTACCGTACAGACGCTCGGCCTTGGCCGGCAGCTTCGGCTCGCCCCACTGACCGGCTTCCACGATCACGCCGCGCTTGGGCACAGCGTTTGCCATCCACTCCTGCTGGGCGCCAAGAAAGGCCTCGACATCCGTCGTGTAGCGGCTGTCCTCGTCGGCCGGAGCGAACAGGTCCTCGACCCAGGCAATGCCGTAGGCCTGGGCGAGATCGTCACCGAAGCTGGCGTCGCGCGCGTACATGCGGCGCTTCGTCAGGCCCTGCGCCACGCTCCACCACGACACCTGGGGATCGGCCTTGGAGGGCTTGTGCTTCTTCCAGACCTCCTTCTGTTCATCAAGCGAAGCCGAGGCGATGGTGCGCAACTGCTGCTCGTTGGGCATGTCGCCCTTGGCCATCTGCTCCAACATGGCCGGCAGAACGTTGGCCAGCAGGCGCAGCTTCCTGATCTGGCGGACGGGCAGCGCCAAAGCGACGGCGATCGCTTCCTCGGTCCAGCCGAGCGCGACCAGCCGCTCAATGGCGCGCCATTGGTCGACGGGATTGAGCTGCTCGTGAGCGAGCGTTTCCGCTAGCGAGCGCATGGCGCCGCCATCCTCGGCCCTCTCGATCACCAGCACGGCGATCTCTTCGAGACCGGCCGCGATCGCCTGCTTCACCCGACGATGGCCGGCATCGATGACGTAGCCATTGCCGCCATCGGTCTCCAGCGCGACGACAGGCGGCTGCACGATGCCGACGGCACGGATCGTAGCCAGCAGCAGCGCGTCGGCCTGCGGACTCGACTTCGAGCGTCGCGCCTTGTCAGGGTTATCCTTCAGCGCGCGCGGGTCGACAAACTTCAGTTCCATGGAGATGCTCCTTCAAGGGTTTTGCGGACACCGCTGATCGCTGCGTCCTTCCTCGTCTTCTTCCTGAAGACATCCCCCGGCCCGCGGAGCGGGCGGGCCGGTGCACCTGCGGCCGAGCATCCCTGCCCGGCTGGCCGAGCGGGGCTAACAGCCCTGCGCAGGACGACGCGGCCGGGATCGCGAGCGGCGCGGTTGAGCGCCAGCGTCAGCGGCCCGCCCGATCTGCGAGCGGGTTTTATTCCTCCTAAGTTTTCCTTTCCTCCTCCCTGCGACGTAGACCGGGGCATGGCGATAAGCGGAACGGTTCTCTGCCTTGGCGCGGCGGCTCCGTGGCGAAAGCTCACAGGGTTTTTGTTCTACGTTGGTTTTTCTGAAGAGAAACCCGGGTGCTAGCGAGGGACCCGGCATTGTCCCATTTCGGGACCAAAGTGTTGGCATTGCGCTTGCTTCGGTCGTGGTGCCGGTTGGTCCCGGTCCTGATCACGAACTTTGATCAGGTGTAGGCTCGCCGGGCTTGAGGTGGTTGGGGTTTCTTCGCCCGGCGAGTTCCGCCACGCTAAGAACAAAGGCCGGCGCCCTCGCTGGAGCTTATCCGAATGGCACCGGCCACGGGCGGGATTGGGATCCGCCGCGCCTTGACATAGCTGAGTCGTTACGTACCGTCAGGTGGTGGCGGTCACTTTGGTTTGCCGCTTCGCGGGTGCCTTCTTGGCTGGTGCGACGGGTTCAGCCTTGCGTCCAAGCCCGATGGACTTCGCCAGTTGCGAACGCTGAGCGGCGTAATTCGGAGCCGTCATCGGATAGTCGCGCGGCAAGCCCCACTTCTCGCGATAGGCGTCCGGCGTCAGACCGAAGTCCGTGCTAAGGTGCCGCTTCAGGGATTTGAACTTCTTGCCGTCTTCGAGACAGATAATGAAGTCTGGCGTCACCGACTTCTTTGGGTTGACCGCGGGAGTTTGCGGCTCAACGACAGGCGCGATCGGCGTACCAAGCCCGGACAGAGACATATGCACGGATGCGATTAGTTCAGGCAGGCCGGTAGCCGGTACAGGGTTCTTACTTACGTAGGCGGACACAATCTCCGCAGTAAGCTCGGCTAGTTCGGCGGCGCGATGGTCGGATTCTTCTGTCAATGTGTCGGTCCTTTTGTCTGATTTGTCCCATCTCTATTTGAGCAATGTCCAGTACGCAACCGGGCCTGATCTATTCTAAGCCAATGATGGCATCCGGCTTTGCGGCGCTGGGCAAGAGCGCGCCGAAATTGATGCGTTCTTTTTGGCCGGCTAGGCTGTAGACCAAAAAAACAGGCGGCCCGTCAGCCAGTGACGGACCTATTATATGCCGATTAGCTAAAATAACGGAACGTCCAACGGACAAGTACGGAACCAAAGCGGTTACGTCAGACCTTTGCTTGCACGGTGCAAGACTTTAGTCCTGCCGTCTTATGGTGAAGAACGGAAGTTGATCGGCACGACATAGGGCCGCCCCGCAACGGATCAATAGCAAACTGAATTTAGGCGGCTATGGTGTGAACGCGGAAGTCGGGTCAGATCCGCTTGAAGTTCTTAAGCCCCAGGCGTATCCGCTGGCTTTCCGCGAAGGCAAGGGCGACCGATTCCAGGTCGAATGATCGGGTAAGTTCTTCGCCGTTCCCAACAACACGGACGAACCACTCGCCCATGGCCTCGACTATCTCAACGGACGTGTGGTTTGCGCCGCCTTTGGTGTCGTCCATCGCAACTGCCTCGTATCTGGATGGGGACAAGGACGACAATATGACTGCTCGCCTTCAAGCGCTAAAAGGCCGGCGCCTGCTTTTGCGGGGGGCTCTGGCAGGCGCCGGCCGGACGGTCCAATCAGGTCCGCCGCGATGATCCAGTTAGCTGATTCTTGACGTTACGTCATGTGGTCTGGCTGGCCGGAGCCGAGCATGACCGAAACGTGGCATCAACATGGGTAAGCAGTTCGGCGCGCCTCCTGCATCGCCTGAACCCGAGCGGCCCTGAACCTTTGCCGCCGGTCAATGGCTGACAATGATCGGCAGCCTTTATCGAGCCTGCTATGCGGCTGCACGCGAATTCTGGCCATCAATCGAAGACGCAAGATCGGTTTCGATGTCCGCAAGCTGCCGGCGCTTCTCAGCCAGTTCACCAGAGAATCCGAATTCGCCGCCCTGACGCGAGCGATAGGAGGTGAGCCTGAGCTCAGCATCCTCAAGACGCTGGCGGTATTGTACCTGCTCGCCCTCGAATCCGGCCAAGGCATGCTCGAGGCGAGAAATCGCACCAAGCGGCGTGGTGGTCACCGGCAGCTCGATTTCATAATCGGCGCCGGTGCGCATCAGCATTGTGGTATAGCGGTAACCGTCCTTGCCGAAACGCTGGCCGGAATATTCGAAATTGAAACCGCCGATGGAGGCGATAGTGGTTTCGCCCTCCTGCTGAAGCTGCACGAGAGTCAGGATTTCCTTCATCAGTGCACGACCGGCTAGTTTGCGCTCCGTGAACGCGTCGCCCCCGACCACCATGCGGAACCCATCGCCGGTCGTCGGCACGAGGCGCTCGATATCCTTGCCCACCTCGCCGATGCGCCGGGTCGCGTATTCGATATCGCGCTCGGCGTCGCGGATCTGCCGCCGAACGGCGTGCTCATCATCAATGTGGGCCGCGCGAAGGCGCTCCAGACGGGCAATGTCTGCCTCCAGCCCTGCCTTCTGCATCAGACGCGGATCGCCCGAGGCGATCGCCTTGGCAAAAGCGAACTGGTTGGCCTGCCCCTCACCCATATCCTCCAACCGCCGAATGGACGTGTCTCCGGAGAGGGCCGCCGCGATGAACCGGGCCTTGCGCTCGTTGTTCTGCCACATCTGGGCGTCCATCGATCCTTCCGTGGCGTAGGCGAAGATATCGACGACATCGTGCTGGTTGCCCTGCCGCAGGATACGACCTTCACGCTGCTCGATCTGGGAGGGAAGCCACGGCACGTCGAGATGATGCAGCGCCTTGAGGCGGAGCTGCGCGTTGACGCCGGTGCCCATCGTGTCGGAGGAGCCGACCAGGAACCGGATTTTTCCGGCCCGCACATCACCGAACAGGCGCTGCTTGGCCTCCGACTTCTTGAAATCCTGCATGAACGCAATTTCAGATGCCGGAACGCCCCTGCGGACCAACTCGTCCCTGATCCAGCGATAGGCGGAAAAGCCTCTGGTTTTCTCGACGCTGATCGTGCCGAGATCGGAAAAAATCATCTGCGCTGCGCCAGGAAGCTCGAACGGCTTGCCATCGGCGCGGACATAGCTGCTTTGCGCTGTTTCTTGCCAGATACGGAAGGCATTGCCGATCAGGTCGTTGAGCTTGTTGTCCGGCTCATTGTCATTGTCGGGATCAACCAGGCGCAGGTCGATAGCAGCCTGCCGGCCATCGGTGATAACCGACAGCAGGATGTCGTCACCAGCTTCTGCCGGACGGTCTCGTTCCTCGATTGCCTTGATGCGGGCGTCGAGCACCATCTGGTAGCGCCTGAAGGCCGCGGACGGCTTGGCGGTGATGATCTGACGTGCGCCGGTCGAAAGCGCCGGCACCTTCACATAGTCCCGAAGGTCTTGCGGCATCACCACGTCCGCGAAGGAGCGGAACATCGCGATCAACTCCGGCACGTTGACGAAGGTGGCGAAGCGCGTCACCGGCTTGTATTTGCCGGATGGCTGCAATTCGAGTTCAGTCGTGACGTCGCCGAAGGTCGAGGCCCAGGCGTCGAACTCGTGCAGCCCGCGCTGAAGCAGCGCCTGGTAACCGAGATAGCGCTGCACCGAGAACATCTCGCCAAGCGTGTTGGTGATCGGTGTGCCCGAGGCCAGCACGAGCGACCGGCCCGGATTCTTCGTCTCCACAAACCGGGATTTGACATAAAGGTCCCAGGCCCGCTGCGAGCCGTTCGGATCGACGCCCTTGAGCGTCGACATGTTGGTGGCGAAACTGAGCTTCCTGAACTCCTGGGCTTCATCGACGATGATCTGGTCGACGCCGATCTCGGAGATGGTGAGCAGGTCGTCCTTGCGGGTCGCCAGCGCCTCCAGCCGTTCCTTGAGCCCCTCCTTCAGCCGCTCGAGGCGCTTGCGCGAAACGCGGTCGTCGCTCTCGACCTTGGTCAGCAACGTCTCGTAGAGTTCCAGTTCGTCGTGGATCATCTGTTGCTCGAATGCCGACGGCACGCCGATGAAGCGGAAGGCGCTATGCGTGATGATGATCGCGTCCCAAGCAGCGGTCGCCGCCCGTGACAGGAAGCGATGTCGCTTGGCTAAAGAAAAATTCGTCTCGTCGGCGACGAGGATGCGGGCGGTCGGATAGAGCGCCAGAAATTCGCGGGCCATCTGTGCAAGGCAATGGCCGGGAACGACCAACATGGCCTTGGCGATCAGGCCAAGCCGGCGCTGCTCCATGACGGCCGCGGCAATCGTCATGGTCTTGCCGGCGCCGACGGCATGGGCGAGGTATGTCGAGCCGGCCGACACAATGCGCCAGATGCCGCGCTTTTGGTGCCCATAAAGAGAAAAGGCGCCGGTGGCGCCTGGAAGTTGCAGGTGATCCCCGTTGAATCTTCGCGGGGCGATGTTGTTGAAGCGGTCATTATAGACGCGCGCCAGCCGGTCGGTCCGGTCGGGATCGGACCAGATCCAGTTCTGGAAAGCGGTCTTGATCTTCTGCAGCTTTTCCTTGGCGGCTTCCGTATCCACGACATTGAGCACGCGCTTTTCAGCAGGGCCCTCCTTCACCGTATCGAAGATCTGCGGCACCCGGCTGTTAAGCGCGTCGGCCAGGAGCTCGCCGGCATGACGGCGATCGGTGCCCCATTCGGACGTGCCGGCCGCCATCCATCCCAATTGCCGCGCTTCTACCGTCCACGATGCCAGCTCCGGCATATGATGGATCCTGATCTCGGCGCCCATGGTCTCCTTGACGAAGGCGGCAACATCGGCGGCGGGGATCCATGGTGCGCCAAGACGGGCGGTAATATCGGAAGGCCGAAGATCGGCCGGCTGAACCTCGACCAGGGCACGGACATTGCGCTCGAAGACGGGGTCGAGTGCGGCAGCGGCTTGTGCGGCCTTGAGCTTGTCGCGGACCTGGCCGGAGAGATAGGCGTCGGCCGTTTGCCAGGAACCGGTCTCGGGATCGCGGTAGATGGCGTCGCCGAGTTCGGCGATGACTGCTTCGGCATCGGCGTGCAGCAGCTCGGCGATGTGATCGACGTCGACATGACCGCGTTCGTTGAGCACGACGGCAAGCGCATCGGCAGCACTTGTGATGATGGGTGCCGCGGGCGGCGCGATGACGCGCTCGGTGAAAATTGGACCCGGCCGGGCGGTATTGGTTTCGAGATCGTAGTCCTCGATGGAGGCGACCAGCCAGCAATCGGGATCGTCGAGGAAGGGCTGCAGGTTCGGCCGGCGATGCGCCTCTCGGACCTCGCCGGTCTCGGCGTCCTCGGTGGTTGAAACGACGGTCGTGTTGATGGGGCCGAAGGCGCGCACAAAATTCGACCAGGCGATGCGCAGCTTGACTTGGGCCGGCTTCCAGGGCCGGTCGAACTCCTGGGCCTTCAGGACTTCACGCACGGCATCACGGATGGGGATCAATTTGCGGATGATACGCGCGTGCTTTTCCGGCACGCCTTCGCTCGCCCTGCCCTTGCGCACGGTGATGGTCACGGCGGCGCCATCGATCATTTGCATGAGGGCGGTATTCTTCGCGATGAAGAAGCTGCCCTCGCGCATGCCGGCGCCTTCCGGGAAGGCATCCACGACATCGGCACAGTTCTCGGCGTCATGATCAATCTCGTCCGGCTCGCCGTCATAAATGGCTTCCGGAAGGAGGGAGATCGCCGCAGTGAGCGCCCGCTCCAGATCGACACCGGGATGAGACAGGCAGGAATAGGCCTCGCCGTAAGGCCCCGAGATGGTGGCGTGTGTGCCGAGCACGAAATCCGGGTGGCGCGCGAACCATCGGTTTACGCGGATCGCGCCCTCATCTGCAGTTGCTCCCCGGACCTCCTCGGTGTCGAGCCATGACAGGTCGCCCTCCGGCTCGCCGATCTTGCGCTTGCGGAAAAACAGGATGTCGACCACGACATCCGTGCCGGCGTCGGCGCGGAAACTGCCCTCGGGCAGGCGGATGGCTGCAATCAGGTCGGCGGTCTTCGCGATATGCTCGCGCGCGGTGCTGTCGGCCTTATCAAAAGTGCCGCAGCTGGTCACAAAGGCGGCGAATGCCCCCGGCTTCAACAGGTCGACGGAGCGCGCGATAAAATAGTCATGCAGCCGCAATGCCATCGACCGATACGCCCGATCGGAGCGCACGGTTCGATCCGAAAACGGCGGATTGCCGATGGCGAGGTCGAAGCTCGCCGGCCGGTCGGTGCGGGCGAAATCGCCGGCTATGATCCGCGCTTGCGGCTGCAGCAGCCGGGCGATGCGCGCGGTGACGGGATCGAACTCGATCCCGGTGACTTGGGAGACGCCGCGCAGGGACTGCGGCATCAGCGCCGGAAACAGGCCGGTTCCGACGCCCGGTTCAAGAACCCGGCCGCCGCGCCATCCGAGACGCTGGACGCCTGACCAGATCGCCCGGATGATGAACTCAGGCGTGAAGTGGGCATATTGGGTGCAGCGCGCGAGCGAGGCATAGTCGATCTCGCCGACGGCATCTTCCAGGTCCGAGCCGATGTCGTCCCAGCCCCTACGGAATCCGAGCTCGCCGGGACGGCGGAAGACACCATTGGCAAGGTCGGACGCGCCAAAGCCGGTGAACCGGATCAGCTGCTCCTGCTCCTCACGCGTGGCAGGACGATCGTCGGCCTCGATCTCGGCGGCGAGCCGGATCGAGGCGATGTTGTCGCGGGCCCGATCCTTCCAGCCACGGGCCAGCCCACGATCGCCGGCAAGATGAAAGTTCAGTCCATGAACCCGTCGAGGCTTCGACGTCGGTTGCCTGGCTGCAACCGCCGGCGTGACCGGCGAAGGCGCGGAGGAATCGGGATCATCTTCATCGCCCGGCCCGAAGTCAGCCGCGAAGGCCGTGACGCCAAGGCCAAGTCCGGACGAAATGGCCGTGCTGCCGAACAGGTCGATGGTAAAGGGGTCGTCATGAGCCATGGAAAATCTCCTTGGATTTGAGGGCGAGCACGATCGCGCGGACGGCGTTGGCGGCCGCGTGAAAGGGCTGGCAGGTTTGGAAGCGGTTAGCGGGCGATCAGGGACAGCGAGACTTCGGTCTCGGTGAGCTGCACGTTGAGATGCGTGCAGCGAAGGTTGCGATCGAACAGGGGGATCAGTTGCTCGGCGTCGATGAATTCGATGCCGTCATCGCCACCGAAATGGCGCTGCTTGTAGTGAAACCAGCCGGGGTTGCCGATCGGGTGGCATTCTTCGGAATAGAGGACGAGCGGGCGCTCGCCGTCTGCGAGTTTTCCGTTCGACAATAGGTAGACACCTTGGTCTCCAACCAGCCACAGGCCGGGGATCTCGCCCTGACCGGGCTTGAGGCCATAATAGGGATTGCGAAAACCGCCGTTGTTGGCGGCATCGGTTTTTCCGCGCTCGATGACCTTGCGAACGGCAAGAATGGGAAAAGTGAACATCGCATCCCCTCACGCGGCAACGGCCAGGGGAAGGTGGCGCAGATGCACCGGCAGCTTCGCCGCGATCTCATCATCGGTGAGCTCGTCGAGCAGCTTCGGCATGGCGCCCTGCCGGCCGCCATAACAGAGCACCGTGCGCTTGCCGCAATGCTTCGGCAGCCAGCGGTCCCCGGCATAGCCACGGTACTCGTCGTGCGTGGCGCTCCAGATATGCTCCAGCCGTTCTTTGCGCGTGTAGGCATGGAAGTGGCGCGTTTTGCCGTCGATGCGCAGCGTGTAGAAGACGCTGGTGATGCTGTCGGTAAGGAACTCGCGCAGCGCGAACATGTCGCCCCCCATCCAGAGCGGTGGCAGGATCTCCAGCATGTAGTCGTGCTCGACGCGGCCGGTTTCAAACCACTCGCCGCTATAAAGAGATCCGGCATCGACGTGATCCCGGTTCGGGCGCTGCGCATGGCGGTCGAACAAACGGAACATCTGCCGGCGGTCGGCAATGCCCTGGTAGACTTTACGATTGGGAGAAAAAGGGGTTCATTTGCGGGCTCCTTCAGCCTCGTCGGGCCTGAGCGCGCAGCACCCTCGTGGATGCCCATCGTCTTCAGCCCTTCATGACCCCTCCCCTGCGGCCGCCTCTCCGTCCGGGCGGGTCAAGGGCCGGCGCAGCCGGGCGAAGCTTCACCCTTGCACGCGACTGGCGGGCATGCGGCAGCCGGGTTTCCTTTTCTTTTCTCCCTTCTTGCCCTCCCCAATTTGGCGGTGCGTACCGGCTGTGATGGCAACGTGCGCACCCTTTCGAGCGGACATGACAACGGCCGGCGATCTTTAATCCTGCACCGCGATTGAGTGATCGGCGCCATCAGGCGGATGCCGCGTCCTGCAGCATCGCGTTCCAGTCTTCGGCGCGCGGCTTCAGCCGCTCAAAGTCACAGGCGAGCTCGCCAGCAAGCTCGCGCAGCCTCGACACGAATGCCTCGCCCTGCGGGTTGGCGTCGGTGGCCGCTACAAGCCGCGTGTTCGGCCTCCCCGCCAACAGGCGAAGCGCCGTGTCCGTCGCCGGGGACCAGCCGCCGCCCGTGCTGGCATAGAGCGTGTCGCGCCGGATCCGTTCGATCGCGGCCAGGCTCATGGCGTCGATCGCAGCTTCGCTGACGCAGATGCGAGCGGCTGTCACCGTCCCCAACCGGAACAACATCTTGCCGCCTCCGGCCGCAAAACCACGCCATTGCGGTCCGCGCTCCTCCCAGCCGGTGACGAGACCGGCCGCGTCGCTGTGGGCGGCCCACATGCTGCCGCGCGGGCCTTCTCTCAAAACGTTCTGAGCGATCGCTGTCGCGATGACCTGTTCGGGAATGTGCCGCTCATCGCGCAGATAGCGCCAGGTCGCCGACCCGCGCCACGGCTTGCGTCGGGCCGCCCATCGCTTCGGAACGGACTGGTCGGGTTCGGTCTTCCGCGACTGTCGTTTCCATTCCGGCTCGCTCGGCACAAATCGCACAAGCGACGCTACCTGCACGAAGGCCTCAAGGAAATCGCCGCCGTCCAGATGCTGCACCAGCGAATAGACATCGCCCTTTGCATCCGACAACGGGTCGAACCATCCCTTGCCGTCATGGATGACGATGATGATATCGTCGCCACGACGGTATTTGACCGCTTTGCGAGTGCTTTCCTTGAGGTCGACCGTGAAGCTGCCGGTCTCCAGCACCGCCGCACAGCCGACCCGGCCGCGCAGCGCTTCTATATCCGTCTTTTCCATTTTTCTCTCCCGGCAGCCTTCCGGCCGGCCTTTCTTCAAGTCAATTTCTTCCGCACAATTGGCGGAACACTCCGCAACCGCCGCGAAGAGCAAAGGGCGCAAGGGCGCGGCTTCCGCCGCGGCGCAGCCTCCCTTGCGGCGGGGCGCGGGGCCGCGGGCCCCCCCCGGCCGGGGGGCCCGGGGGAAGTACCCGGCCGCCCCCGGGGGTTGGGGGGGTTTAGGCCCGAGCGGCGGGCTGGGGGGGCGGGGGGGGG
>NZ_JAMYLL010000082.1:0-13669 GCF_040318045.1 Mesorhizobium sp. M1338
ACCGCCCCCGGGCCCCCTTTCCCCTCACCCCGCCCCCCCATAAACAATAAATCTTCTCCGGCCTCCGCGCTTTAGGTCTTTGTTTTTATGCATGTCGTTTTCCCAAAACCGAGGTCACTTTTGGGCGACATGCATTGGGAGCGAACCATTTCGTCCGCAGCCTTTCATGGGGTCATCGCGCAATCGATTAAATTGCAAGGTTCCTTGAAACTGAAATTGCAACACACCGGCCTTATACAAGCCCATCCACAGGAGATCGGCCAGTGACAAAGACAACGGCGACCACCACCGCCCAGGGATGGAAAGGCGTCGCTTGGCTGACCTTTCTGGGAACCATGGGAATCCTGGCCTTTTCCGTCGGCCTCAACTATCTGCTGCTGTTCTCGGAGGCGCTGACACCATTTGGGCGCAGTATGATCACGGCGATCCTGCTGCCTGTTATCCTCGGCGTTCCGCTTTTTCTGTTCGTCGGATTGAAGCAGATCGAGGTCCGCCGCTATCGCCGGGAACTCGACAAGTCGGCAACCTTCGACACCACGACAGGCTGCCTGAACGGAGCGGTGTTCACGTCGATGGTCGAACGAAGAACAGCAAGGCCATCGGCGCCGGGTCCCAAATCGGGCGCCTTCCTGGTCATCCATTCGGAAGATTTGCGGTCCATCAACCTGCGCTTTGGCCTTGAATGGGGCGACGAGGCCTTGCGGCTGGTCGCCTCGACCATACGATCGTCGGTGCGCGCGGAGGATCTGGTTGGACGTATAGGGGCTTCGATGTTCGGGGTCTTCCTCTCGGGCGCCACCGAAGCGGAAGCCAGCGAAATCGGCGAGCGTATCCGGTCGCGTATCGCGCAAGTCTATTTCGCACCAAAAGGGACCGAGGATGCGCTGAGCGTCAAAGTCGGCGGCGTGATATTCGAAAACGAGGTGGAGTTCGAGGACATGTTCCGGTCCGCCGAGCAACGCATGGCCGGCGTCCGGGATGGAGCCGCGCTTGAATTGACGCATCTCCACAGCTGACAATCGTCGGGCGTCGGCGCGAGGGTTATTCAAAGCCCGGGGAAATGCCAGATGCAGCGGCCGTAGGGGCTAAAGCGTGCCGCGTCTGAACGGATTCAGGCGACCCGCCTAGTTAGGTCATTGTTTCTATACATGTCGTTCTCCCAAAACCGAGGTCACTTTTGGGCGACCTGCATCAATGCTCCCTGAACCCGCGATTGAGCGAGTCGCGAACCGGCGCCAGCATGTAGTCGAGCAGCGTGTGCTCGCCGGTCAGGATCATGACTTCCGCCGGCATGCCGGGCGACAGATGGACGTCGTGCAGCTTTTCCAGGTCGGCGGTATCGACTTTGACCTTGGCGAGAAAATAAGGCTCTCCGGTCCTCTCGTCCGTTAGCCGGTCCGCCGACACCGAGGTTAGCAAGCCATGGATCTGCGGCAGGTGCCTGGTCGGATAGGCCGACAGCACCACGCGGGCCGGCATGTCGGGATGCACCATGTCGATATCGGCCGGCTTGATCCTGGAATCGATGACAAGATTGGGCTCGTTAGGAACGATATCGAGAAGCGCCTGGCCGCTTGAAATCACACCGGATTCGGTCGTCACGCGCAGGTTCATCACCGTTCCCGCGATCGGCGCGGCAATGTCGGTCCTGGTCAGCACATCCTGGCGTGAGGGCAGCTGGCTGCGCAGTTCGGCCAGGTCGCCGCGCACCTTGGCAAGGTCCTCATTGGCGCTCTCGCTGTCCTGCTGGCGTAGATTGAGCAGCTGCAGATTGGTCTCGCCGATCTGCTGCTCGTTGCGCGCGACCTGCGACCGGTTCGACGCCTGGTTGGCCCGGATGTCGGCCTGGGCTCGCTGCAGAGCCAGGATTCGCGGCAGGCGCTCCAGTCCCTTCTTGTAGAGCACCGTCGCGGAACCGATCTCCTGGTCGATCAGGCCGAGCTGCTCGCCTTGCGCCGCGATCACTTCCCTCGATCCCGTGATCTGTTCTTCTATCTGCGCTATGCGCTTGTTGAGGATCTGCTCGCGACCTTCGCGGGTCGCGAGGCGGCTGTTGAGCAGCGCCTGCTCCTCGACAACCACCTTTCGGGCGATCTCGCTGTCGATCGACGTCAGCTCTTTGGGAAAGATGATCTGGTCTTGCTTGGCAAGTTCCGCAAGCAGGCGCGCCTCGGCTGCCAGGAGACGGATGTAGCGCCCCTGCAGCTCGTCGTAGCGGCCCTGTGCGTCGGTCGTCTTCATGCTGATCAGGATCTGGCCGGCACTGACCTTGTCGCCCTCCCGCACATGGATAGCCCCGATGATGCCGCCCTCCAGATGCTGGACCGTCTTGCGGTAGCCTTCCGGGCTGACGACGCCGTTGGCGACGACGGCGCTTGCCAGGAGCGCCACGCTTGACCAGACCGCGATGCCGCCGACAAAACCGATCGCCGAGACGTAGCCCAGCATGCGCGCCGGCCGCGTACGCTGCTTCAGATCGCACTTGCTGGCGCGAAATGCATGCGATCGCCGCCGGAAGAAGTTGGCAAGGATAGGCAGAAGCAGCGCGGCTGCCGCTGCCGCCACCGCGATACGTGCAGGCAGGCCCAGCCCGTCGAACCAGCTCGAGGCCGCGCCCGTCAGATCTCCGAGAGCGATGGTCAGCTTGTCCACCATGTCGCGCAGGCTGACCATCAGCAGGTCCAGCATCGTCGACAGATCGCCAAATCGATCGTCCATGGGTTCACTCCACTGCCTTCAGCTGTGCCGGCACATTGGCGGCGATCTTGTCCCGCACGGATGCCGGCACGGCGATGCGCTTGGCCTGACCGGCCAGAGCGCCGAGCACCTCGTCGCGCGTGCCGAACATCGAGATGCAGCCGTCCTGGAGCAAGACGACACGATCGGCGGTGCGCAAAAGGTTGGTCTGGTGGCTGATGAGGATAACGGTGCGGCCTTGTTCCTTCAGATGTCGAAGCACGTTGAACAATGCCATCTCGCCGTCGCCGTCGAGGCCGGTGTTCGGCTCGTCGAGCACCACCAGCGCCGGATCGCCGAACAGCGCCCGGGCCAGCGCGATGCGCTGACGTTGGCCGCGCGATATCCGAGCTCCACGTGACCCGACCTCGGTCTGGTAACCGTTCGGCAGCCGCAGGATCATCTCGTGGATGCCGGCAAGCTGCGCCGCGGCGACGACCGCGCCGCTGTCGACGTCGCGCAGGCGTGCAATGTTCTCGGCGATCGTGCCGGGGAACAGCTCGACCTGCTGCGGCAGATAGCCGATATGCATGCCCAGCTGGTCGGATGGCCAGCTCGATACCTCCGCACCGTCCAGTCTGACATGGCCGAGCGACGGACGCAGCGTTCCGACAATGAGGCGGCAAAGCGTGGTCTTGCCGGAACCCGACGAGCCGATCACGCCGCAGGTCTCGCCCGCCTCGACACTGAAGGCCACCCGGTTCAAGAGGGCCTGCGGCGCTCCCGGCGCATAGTAGTTCAGGTTCTCGAGCCTCAGCCGCCCTTGCGGGCGCGGCAGCTTCACGCAGGCGTTTTGCATCGACCCGGTGTCGGCGAAAAGCCGCATCAGGTTGCGGCGTGCCGTGCGGGCGGTAACCAGGCCGCGCCAGGCGCCGATCGAGCGTTCTATCGGCGCCAGCGCCCGGCTCAGCAGGATCGAGGCGGCAATCATCGATCCCGCGGTCAGTTCGCCATGCAGGACAAAATAGGCGCCAAGCCCCAACACCGCCACCTGAAGCGCCAGCCGGAGCGAGCGCGACAGGCTGCCGATGGTCGTTGTGCGCCCGAGCAGTTGCGCCTGGATTTCCATCAACGACTGCTGCCTTTCCCCCCAGCGCCGCAGCGCCGGCTCGGACATGCCGAGTGAGCGCAGCGTCTCGGCGCCATCGATGTATTGACCGGCCGCGGCCTGGTTTCGACGCAGCCCCGCCGCCGCTTCCTGGCCCCTGTGACGGGTGAGGAAATCATTGGCGAGCGCGCCGCAGAACAAAAGGATCGCTCCGGCAATTCCGACCAGGCCCAATGCCGGGTGCAGAAGCCACATGAACATCAGGAAGACGGGCGTCCACGGCGCATCGAGAAAGGTCAGCATGCCGTCACCGCCAACGAAACCGCGCAGATCCGACACATCCTTCAGGCCGGCCTCGACGCCGTTGCCGCCCACGAGGCGAGCCTCCATGGCGCGCTCGATCACAGGAACACTCAGCTGGTCGTCGAGCCATTGGCTGATATGCCCGAGGATCATCCGGCGGGCCTGTTCCAGCAGGCCATAGACGGCGATCGCGCCGATCACCGCCACGGTCAGCCACATCAGCGTGTCGATCGAGCCGCTCGACAGCACCCGGTCGTAGATCTGCAGCATGTAGACGGTGCTGGCCAGCAGCAGAATATTGGCCAGCAGGCTGAAGAGGAGCAGGGCGGGTGCCTGGCGCCGTGCCAGATGCATCACGTCCTGGAACTGCGGTCTTGGCTGCGTCACGGTAGCCCCCGGGGTTCAATGCTTTGTAGTGTCCGGCCGAGCGTCGAGTCTGGCGTCCGGCCGGTGTCGTGTCAGGCAATGCCGTCGTCGAAGACACCGGTGCCGTCGACGCCGACCGAGAAGTTGGCGAACGCATCGGCGGTACCGCCGTCGACGTCGCTGTCGTAGTCGGTGATCTGGACAGCGAAGTCGAACGATTGGTCCGGCGTGTCCTGCCCTTGCAGCAGGTTGAAGCCGCCAATGTCGAACTTGCCGGCGACAGCCTCGATGTCGGCCACGTCGTGCCCGGTTTCGGTGTCGAACTCGACCGTGTATTTGGCGCCGAGGCCGGACACCCGCGCGCTGTAGATGCCGGTGGAGACCAAGTTGAAGGTGACGCTGTCCGTCAGATTAATGTCGAACGTCTTCTCATAGACACCGTCCAGATTGCTGTCCGTCCAGCTTTCGACCAGGTCCCCGTTGGCATCGAGCACCCTGACCCCGGTGATGTTGACCGCGGTGGCGTCGGCTATGGGATCCAGGGCAAAGGCGCGGGCCTCTGCATCGGTGTCGACCTGGCCAAGGATGGCGTTGTCGATGTCGTAGGCGAAGATGTCCATCGTCGCCAACGTATTGCCCTGCACCTGCGAGATCTCCACGGAAGCAGAGGTCACCTCGGTCGTGCCCTGGAAGCCGATGGTGTCGGCATCGTCGGCCGTTTTCTGCGTCAGCCCGCCAGTGACCCCGGCGACCGAATCGTCGTCGGGATTGTCGAGATAGACGAAGAATGCGCCGTCGTGCGGATCGAACATCTGGTTGCCGATGCCGATCGTCACCGGTCCGCCGCCCTTGGAGGTGTTGATGGTGTCGCTGGCATTGGCGCCGCTGGTGACATAGGTTCCATCGGCCTTGAGCTGCACGTCGGAACCGATCACCAGTAGAGCGGTGCCGTCGAGATCCGCCTTGTCGGCGGCGATGACGCCGAACAGGTTCTGGCCCGATGGCAGGTCGCTGAAGTCAAACGAGGTGAAGGCCGGCGGCGGATTCTCGTGGACGGTGAAGGTATACTCGCCGCTGCCGTCCTGATCGAGCACGATGTCGTAGACCAGCGTGCCGAGCGTGGCGTCCGAGTAATAGTCGATCGTCGTCTTGTCAGGCGACAGCACCGCCGTGAGGGTCGGGAAGACGTTGGTCGGCGTCGTATAGTCGGTGAAGGTGTAGGTCTTGGTGCCGTCGCCCGACAGGTTGTCGGCGGTGTTCTCGTCGGCGCCGATGATGCCGTTCAGCGAGTTGCTGACGAAATCGCCGGCCGCGAAGTCGACAACGCCGCTCAATATCTGCGCGCTGATCACCGGCACGTCGTTTTCGACATTGATGACGAAGGCATTGATGTCAGGCGTCACCGTGTCGCCGTCGGCATCCGTCGCCACCAGCATCGACGACAGGTCGAGCGCCAGGGTACCGGCATCGCCGCTGGCGGCTGCGTGGTCGATCTGGTCCTGAAGGTCAAAGGTGTAGCCGCCGGTTGCGGCCAGCGCCAGCGTGAACACGATGCGATCGCCAGTCCCGTCATTGGCGGTGGCGGTCAGCAGATCGCCCGTCCCGTTGACGCTGTAGGTGATCGTGTCGCCCTTCGAGGTCAGGTTCTGGCTCACCAGGCCGGACGTGTCCGTCGACAGGCTGAAGGTCGCCGGCGCGTCGGTTCCGGACGACACAAGGGTCGCCACCGTTCCGCTGGTTTCGTCCTGATTGAGTAGTAGAACGTTATCGTCGTTGCCGTCTGAGGAATCGCCGTCTGCCCTCGCCAGGTCGTCCTCCGCCACCGTCGCCGATACCGGCTCTCCGGTCGCAGTCGGGCCGTCGTCCCTGATCTGCACCTTGTCGCCGATGGCGATGCTGGTGCTGTCGGGGTCGCCGTCGCCGTCAACGGTGTCGACCACCGCCAGCAGCGCGCCGTCGTTCATCGTCAGCACATCGTCGGGGTCGCTGGCGTCCGGATGAGCGATCGCGACATATTGCGCGACGCTGAGGATGCCGGTTGTCGCGTCGAGCGAGATGGCGATGGCCACCGCGTCGGTGTTGTCGACGCTGCCATCGTCGAGGGTATCGACCCGGCCGACGACGAGGTCGCCCTCGAGATTGAGCAGGATTTTGTGCCCGTCCAGCGTTCCGAAGCCGGAATCGGCATTCGGGCCGCTGACGTTGAGCGACAGCGTTTCGCTGCCGGGTCCGTCAGTGCCGAAGTCCGAATTGGCTGTGACCACCGCCGAGGCACTGGCTGCCCAGCCGAGCACAGTCCCGAGCGCGGTAAAGTCGGCAGGCGGGACGCCGGACTGGTCGTCTGAACTCGGGTCGACGCCCGCCGTCTCGTCATGCAGCACCGTGACTGTTGTGTCGGTCAATGCCGCCGTCGGGCCGTCGTCCTCGAAGCGAATCTTGTCGCCGATGTCGACATGCTCGACCACGCCTTGCGTCAATCCGAACTGGCCGATGTCGAATTTGCCCTCGACGTCCTCGACGAGGACCTGGTTGTGATCGGTCGCGGTCGTCCATTCGACCTTGTCGCCGGCGCCGAGGCCCGCGATCTCGACCTTGTCGTGGACGCCGGCCAGGTTCGAAACCGTGATGCCGTCCTGAGTGCCGTCGGCGCTGAAGGTGTAAACGGTCCCGTCGGCGGTCACCGTGATGGACGTGATGTCGATCACGTCGCCGGTTCCGAGCGCGGTGTCGAAATCGGCGCCGTCGGCGTTGGGAGCCAGAAAGGCTTCGATCGTCAGCGTTGCGTCCGTATTGCCCTGGATTTGCGAAATGACAAGGAAGCCACCGGTAACATCGAGTGTGCCGCCGAACTGCACGTTGTCGAGGTCGTCCGCTTCATTCTGATCGAGGCCGCCGACAACGCCCGACAGATAGTTGGGGTCCGGATCGGTGACATAGGTGAAGTAGGCGCCTTCACCTGCATCGAACATCTGGTTGTTGATGCCGATCGTGACGGTGCCGCCGCCTTGCGACGTGTTGATCGTGTCGCTGGAATTGGTGAAGGTGTTGTCGGCCTTCAGGTCGATATCGCGACCGATGACCACGATGGCGGCGTCGGCGTCGCCGACCGTGCCGAACAGGTTTTGCCCCGAGGGCAGAGTGTCGAAGTTGAACACCTTTGGCGAAGTTATCGCGACATCGATAAGGCCGCTGAGATTGACGGGATCGTCGGGATTTGTCGTATCGGGGTTGTCGATGGCTTCGAACTGCACCATGGAGATGGTGACGTCCGATCCACTGGTCGTGATGTAGGCGGCAAAGACCACGTCTCCCGACGCGTCGACGCCAAACACCAGGTTATCGCCAAGCCCGCTGGCGCTGTCGATGCAGAGATAGATAGCCTCGCCGTCGAGCGTCGTGAAACTGGTCGCGACCGTGGTGGGTGGGGGACCGCCGCTGACTACGTCGTAGACGGGCAGTGCACTGCCGTCATCCTGGACGAATCCTTCCAGGGTGGAGCCGCCGCTCAGCGTGGCCACGGTATTGGTCGCCGCACCGTTCGTGGTGGAGAAACTGCTGCTCAGCCCGAGGTCGGTGAAGAGACGGGTGGAGAATGTGGCATCCAGTGACGTCACAAGGATATCGTTGTCGTTGTTGTCCTCGATGCCGGGGATTGCAACGTTGGTGTTCTGCAGTCCGGAAGATTCGTCCAGCGTGACGGAATCGGTGATGGTAATTGCCATGATCGTTGTCCCCTTGGGGTTAGATTCTAACGATCCACACATCCGATAGCCCCGGGGTGCACCTGCCAGTGTGCACTCCGGTCGCGTCCTGGATGAGCGGCCCTCATACGCCATTATGTCGCCAGTGAAGAGGACGCGTCCATTCTCAGTTCGATAGTATTGGGGTCAATGCCCATACCTGATCGAACGATGTACATCGTTCGATAGATCAAGCCGCGACAGGCGCTTGCGGGGTAACCGCGCTGGTTGTGATATGCTTCCGGCGCGGTCTTGGCTGCGTCGCGGAAAGCCCCCGTGCGATGTTTTCGGTTGTGCCCGGCCGGGGCGTCCAGACTGGCGCCCGGCCGTTGGGCGGCCTACGATTATTTTTCCCGCATGGCCCGGCGGAAGTTCTGCGTGATCGGCTCGGCGAGGTAGGAAAGCACGGTGCGGGCACCTGTCCGGATCATCGTCTCGCTCGACATGCCAGGCAGCAGCTTGCGGCCCTCCAGCTTGGCGAGTTCGCTCTTGTCGATCAAAACGGTCGCGGCGAAATACGGTGCCCCGCTGCGCTCCTCCACCATGCGGTCGGCCGACACGATCTCCACGACGCCCTCGAGCGGCGGCAGGTTGTAGCGGGCAAAGGCCGGGAAGCTGACGCGCGCGGGCTGCCCGGGGGCGATCGTCTCGACGTCCTCTGGTTTGACCATGGCCTCGACCACGAGTTGCTGTCCGAGCGGCACGACCGTCATCAATGTCTCGCCGGGTTTCACGACACCGCCCGCCGTATGGACCTTCAGATCCATGACGATGCCGTCAACCGGTGCGACGACATTGGTACGGTTAAGCACGTCCCTGGCGGAGCGCTCCTGCTGTCCGAGATCGAACAACTCCGCCTCGACCTTGCTCAACTCATCGACGGCCTCGTTCAGCCGCACCGTGTCGAGGTTCAAGACTTGCATGTCGATCTCGGCCATGGCGCTTCTGGCACGAGCGATTGCCGCGACGTTGGTGGCGCGCTCCCCCTCCATTGCCCGCTGTTGTCGTCTGAGCAACAGGTTCCGTTCGCGGGTGGTCAGCCCCTTCTTGAGTAGGCTCTCAAGGTCCTTGCTTTCACCCTCGATCGCCTCGATCTGCTTGTCTTCGGTGACGATGAGCTCCTCCAGTCCCTTTACCTCATCCTCGGTCTGGTGACGGCGCTGGCTGAGAATTTCCCGCTCGTCCGTCAGATTGTGGTGCTTTGCCGCGAACACGTCACGCTGTGCGGCCACCGAGTCCTTCACGGCCTTGGCGGGGTTTGCGAGCAACGCCGGGTCAAACCCGATCTCGGCCTTGCCGTCGCGCTCGGCCCTGAGACGCGCGGCCAGCGCTTCACGCGTCGCTATCCGGTTCTGGACCAGGTCAAGCTGCGCCTTCGCCTGTGTGTCATCGAGGCGGATGAGGACCTTGCCCGCCTTGACGATATCACCATTGGCGGCGTTCAACTCCGCGATGATGCCGCCCTCGAGATGCTGGATGAGCTTGCGGTCGCCGGCGACCTTGACAACGCCCGGTGCGACCGCGGCGCTGTCCAGGGGTGCCAGGGCCGCCCAGCCCCCGGCCACGCCGAAGAACAGGAACATGATCGCGAATCCGGTGAACGTCACGCCGGCCAGACGCAGGGGTACCGGTTCCAAAAGGGAGGGCGGCGCGACGGGTAATGGCACAACGTTCAATGCTGGGGAGCGGGTCATGCTTCCTTGACCTCTTTGCTGTCGTTGACTTCCTTGACCACTTCGAGGGTAGGCAGTTGGGTTACCTTTGGCATCTGGGTCACCTTGCGGGCGCGGCTGGCGAGTTCGCTGAACACGGCGTCGCGAGGCCCGAAAAGGTCCTGTGCGCCGTGGCTAAGGACCAGCACCTTGTCAACCTTTTCCAGAATGCTTGGCCGGTGCGAAATCAAGATCAGGGTCGTACCTGCCGCCTTGAGCCCGCCGATGACTGTAGCCAGTGCTTGCTCTCCCTCATGGTCGAGATTGGAGTTAGGCTCGTCGAGGACAAGGAACGCCGGGTCGCCGTAGAGGGCTCGCGCCAGCCCGATGCGCTGGCGTTGCCCGCCGGACAGTGCTGCACCACCTTCACCGATCTCGGTGGCGTAGCCCTTCGGCAACCCCTTGATGAGTTCGTGGACGCCGGCCAACTGCGCGGCCTTGACCACATTGTTGAAGACCGCAGGGTTGAGCGACGCAAACCGGGCGATGTTCTCGGAGACGGTGCCGGCGAAGAGCTCGATGTCCTGTGGCAAATAGCCGACGTGTCGACCCCTGTCCTCGGCCGCCCATTCGACAATGCTCATGCCGTCAAGCAAGGCACGCCCTCCGGTCGGACGCCAGGCGCCGGCAAGGATTCGCGCCAGGCTTGTCTTGCCGGCGCCGCTCGGGCCGATCAACGCCATCGCTTCGCCAGGCTTGAGCTGGAAGCTGACGCCCTTCAGGATCGGTTCGCCGCCCTGACGGGCAAGCACAAGGTTGTCGGCCTCGAACCTGCCTTTGGGTCGTGGCAGTGGCAGAACCGGCGTGGCCTCCTGACGCTGTCCGGCGACCGCGGTGAGACGCCGGTAAGCGGCACGCGCTCCGACCGTCGCCTTCCACGTGGCGATCGCTTGCTCGACAGGGGCCAACGCACGGCCCATCAGGATCGAGGCGGAGATCATGATGCCGGGTGAAGCCTCGTTTTTCAGCACCAGGTAAGCGCCGAGGCCGAGGATGGCCATCTGCAGGGCCAGGCGGTGGCAACGAGCGATGGCCGCAATGACGCCGCCCCGGTTGGCGGCAAGAACCTGTCCTTTGTTTGCCTCGTCCTGATGCGCCTTCCAGCCCTCCAGCAGGGGCTTCAGCATGCCCATAGCCTGGACGACCTCGGCGTTGCGGATCGCTGCCTCTGCCTGTGTGTATGCCCGCGATTGAGCGCTTGTGGCCTCGGTCAACGGCTTGCGTGTGATGTATTCGTTCAGCAAAGCGAGTGCGAACAGCACGAGCCCGCCGCAAAGAGCCAGCCAGCCCAGCCAAGGATGCATGAGGAAGATAGCGGCGAAGAAGATCGGTGCCCAGGGCGCGTCGAGGATCGGGAAGATGCTCGGGCTGGTCAAGAAATTCCGCACCTGGTCGAGGTCGCGCAGTGGTCGCGCGTTGATCTGGCCTGGGGCAGAAGCGGCGTATTCCACCGATGCGGTCAGGAGAACTGGGCCCAACCTTGCGTTCATCCATGACCCGACCTTGGCCAACAGACGCCCGCGTACCACTTCCAGCCCCGCGAGTGTCCCGAGCGCCGCCAGCGCCATCAGCGACAGCATCACCAGCGTCTCCAGGCTATGGCTGCCGAGTACGCGGTGGTAGACCTGCAGCATATAAAACGCCCCGGTCAGCATCAGCACGTTGATGCCGCCGCTGAACCAGATTAGCGGCCGGATGGCGCGTCTGGCCTCTTTCATCACCACCTGCAGGGCAGGTGGCTGTGGATTTGCCGTTTTCATCGTTTTCATTATCTCTGGACTGTGTGCGGGTCATAGCGGGATGGTAATTGGCGACAAAGACCGGCCCACAGCAGGTGGGGGCCGGTCTGCCGGTTGGGGGGCAGTGTTAACCGCCCCCCAAGTGCGTTGCTCAGATGACGTCCACTAAAATGTGTTGGATGGTGGTCGTGTCACCGTCGGCGTCCTGCAACTGGACGCCGAAGTCGAGGTGCGCCTGTGGTGTCGTGGTCTGCGTCGAGGTGAAGCCGAGGTCCACGATCTTCAGCACGTCGTTGTCCGTTGCGTCCCAGTTTTGTAGAGCGAAGGTCGTGCTACCACCATCAGAGCCCGTCGCCCGCTGCAGGTCGATCGCCGTGGTGTTGCCGGTGATCCCGTTGCCGGATTGCATGATCTGGGCACCTTGAATCACCCAGTTCTCGTTGGCACCGTTGTAGTCGTTCCTCTCGATGATCACGAGCCCGTCGTTGTTGTCGAGCGGGAAGTCGGCGGCGTAGGCGTCAGGCACCTGCCCTGTCTTGAAGATGTCGGCGTTCGAGATGTAGATCGCCTTCGTGGTGTGTCCGACACCGTCGGCGCCGACGAGGTCGAGGATGACCATCAGGTCCTCGCTGTTGCCGATACCGTCGAACTTGATGGCCATGTCGTTGGCCGTCTGGTTCGGGGTGATGATCTCGCTGGCGATAGTGGGGCTGTGGTCGAAGAACCGCAGCGTCAGCAACTCGCCTTTCTGGATGGTGTCACCAGCAACCCCGTTCGTGCTCTGGGTGGCTGATACCCAATCCTCGTGGTTGTTGGTGACCAAATCGCCGATATTCCATGCGGTGTCGCTGGGGGTCGCGTCGTCGCTGTCCCCGGTCGTGTTAAGACCGAACTTGATGGTGTTGGTTGTCGAGTTCGCCGTGAACTGCACGAAGAAGTCCTCGTCGTTCGGATCCGACGTTTTAGTCGCGTCGAAGAGCTTCTCCACCACGATGTTCGGGTGGCCGACGTTGCTCGTGGGCTCCTTGGATAGGAGTTCACTGGTGTGCAGGATGTCTTTGGTGAAGCCCTCCAGCGCGTCGTTCAAGGTGATGGTGTAGGTGTCGGCATCCTTGTTGAAGACGAGGGTGCCACCCGCCGTGGCCGGCGGATCCACTGCACTGTTCGGGTCGCTGTCGTATGTGATTTGCCAGTTGAACGTTGCCTGGTGGGCGTCTTCTCCCGGCTGGAGCGTCGCGTACGAACTGATGAACGGGGTCTCCGTGTTGGGCACAAGACCGGTGAGGTTACCAAACAGGCTGAGCTGGATGCCGTTCAAAGGGTCGCCATCCTGATCGACAAAGTCGGAACCCCCAGCCCCATAGAATGCGGCCGAGTGAGAATCTGCACCGATGGAGTATCCGAAGTCTCCGACGGCTGAGGAGGGGTTGACGTTGGCCAAAATCTCGTGGGTTCCGATAAGCGGGTCTCCGGTGAGGTTGTTCCGGTCACCGTCGAACGGTTTCGTAATCGTCGGCGTGTCGTCGTCGACATTGATCGTCAGCGAGCCGGGCGCCGTGTCGCCGTCATGGTCGGTGGTCGTGTAGCCGACCGTGAACGCCACGTCGTTCTCGTTGGCGCCCGCCGGATGGTCGATGGCATGCAGCTGGGCGACCGTGTAGGCGCCGGCCGTCGTATCCGACAGCGACACCGATACCACCGCCACCGCGACACCGTTCTGGATCTGGCTGATCGTCAGCACCGTGCCGTTAGCGTTGAGCGCCTGGATGAAGTCGCCGTTCACCGCCGACGAGGTCGGCAGGCCAGCACCGCTCAGCAGCGTCGAGCCGGCGCCGTCGGCGCCATAGCTGTGCAGCAGCGTCCCGGTCAGGTTGGCGGTGTCGGGATTGACATCGCCGGTACCGTCGGCATTGCCGCCAAGCGCGTCGTCGTCGAGCTGGACGGCCGCGTTGGCCGACACCGTCGGCGTGTCGTCGTCGACATTGATCGTCAGCGAGCCGGGTACCGTGTCGCCGTCATGGTCGG
>NZ_JAMYLL010000083.1:0-13136 GCF_040318045.1 Mesorhizobium sp. M1338
TCCCCATAGCCATCGACTGTGGCCCGCGGGTTCCTTCCTCGGGGACTTTCGTACGCCTGCCGGCGCCCGAAACTCTTCACGGAAGCGGACTTGCGGCTTGGAGGCCTGGAATGTGAGAAGCGGACGTTCAGGCGCCCCCATCGACGCGATCTGACCCATCTCGGAAGTCGGGCCGGATAGACTCCAGGCCAGATTACCAATACATTCCCAGATGCCGGGCTTTCTGAAAGTCTTCAACCCACATGGCCGAGATTCGAACCCAACGCCGCCTTGCCGCGATTCTGGCTGCTGATGTCGTTGGCTTTTCGCGCCTCATGGAGCACGACGAGGCTGGCACACTGGCCGCTCTCAAAGCGCGGCGGCGCGATGTTCTGGTTCCAGTGGTTGCCCAGCACCACGGCCGCGTGGTCAAGGTGATGGGCGACGGTGTGCTGGTGGAATTTGGCAGTGCGGTTGATGCCGTCCAATGCGCCGTCGAATTACAAAAGGGTTTTACCGGGGCCAACGAGAGCGTGGCGGAGGCCTACCGCATCGTCCTGCGTATCGGCATCAATCTGGGCGACGTCATCGTCGAGGGCAGCGATCTCTATGGCGACGGTGTCAACGTGGCAGCCCGGCTGGAGGGTCTGGCCGAGCCCGGCGGCATCTACGTCTCCGCCACCGTGCACGATCATGTCACCGGCAAGCTGACATTGGCGTTCGACGATCTCGGCGAGCACGCGCTCAAGAATATCGCAAAGCCGGTGCAGGTTTACCGCGCCGGAACAGGCGGGACCGGCAAAAGCGCGGTGCCTCAACTCCCGGATAAACCCTCGATCGCGGTTCTGCCCTTTGTCAACATGAGCGGCGATCCCGAGCAGGAGTACTTTTCCGACGGCATCACCGAGGACATTATCACCGACCTTTCGAAGGTGTCCGGACTCTCCGTCGTCGCGCGCAATACCGTCTTTACCTTCAAGGGCAAGGCGGTATTAATCGAGGAAGTGGCGAAGAAGCTGAATGTCGCCTACGTCCTGGAGGGAAGTGTACGCAAGGCTGGAGGACGGGTGCGCATCACGGCTCAGCTAATCAATGGTCGTGGCGGTGACCATATTTGGGCCGAGCGATATGACCGGACGCTGGACGATATCTTCAAACTGCAGGACGATATTTCCAAGACCATAGTCGATGTCCTCAAAGTGAAGCTGTTGCCCGAAGAACTGGAGACTATTACAAACCGCTCGACCGACAACCCAGAGGCTTACGAGACGCTGTTGATGGGCAGGTCGTTCCTCAACAGGGGAGTCGAGACCAAGTTTATCAAAACAGCGCAGCGACTGTTTGCTAGAGCCGTTGAAATTGACCCAAATTATGCGCGCGCTTATGCCGCTTTGGCTGATTGTGAGTGGCTTCTGTTGACTTGCAACGATCCCGACGCCTGCTTCGAGGCAGTCCTTTCCAACAGCACACGGGCGCTGGAACTTGAGCCAGGTCTCGCCGACGCCCACGCATCACGTGGCGGGGCCTTGTTCGTAAATGGCCGGTATGCCGAGGCGGAAGTGGAGTTCGAGCGAGCTTTAGAGTTAGACGCCAGTTCTTCCGATACCTATTTCTCTTACGGCCGGAATTGTTTCATTCAAGGTCAATACGAGAAAGCTGCCGGTCTGTACCAGCGTGCCGTATCGTTGTCACCCGATGACTATCGGGTCTGGATCAATCTAGTGATGGTCTATGTTTCACTTGGCCGCAGCGACGACGCCAAGGAAGCAGCAAGGCAAGGTGTGCTGCGAGTGGAAAAGGAAGTCAAAGCGCATCCCGACAATGCCACCGCGCTATGTTACGGGGCCACAATGCTGGCGGAGATTGGCGAGATTGAACGCGCGCTGTCGTGGGCCTCCCGTGCTGAAATGTTCGCCGGAGACAACATTGCGGTTCAGTACAACATGGGCTGTTTTTATGCGAAGCTGGGCAAGACGGAGCAGGCTATCGATTGCCTGGAACGTCAGCTAACTGCATCACATGCCTACCTCATTTTGCGCATGCCTTGGATGCGTCAGGATAGCGACCTCGACTCGCTCCGCGCTCAGCCCCGTTATGTCGCGCTTGTCAATCGGATGGGGGCCCAAATAGCCGCGACTGGAGCTCGAATATCAGCAGGCCACGAGGAGAGTGAAGCAATGACCCTGAATATTATGCCCAGAAAATGAGTTGGTTGAAGGCAGGTCCGTTCCTGGCGCAACTACGCCCTCAAGCGCGGTCGCCGGTAATGTCCGCTGTAAGGCGGTGGCACAACTAACTTTAACGGCCGACATGGGGCGCATAGCCGCCACCGCGCATCATCGGGACAGGCCGCCGCTTCAAAGCTTCGACGCCACCCTTCACCCATAACACCCGCGCTCCACCGCCAGCCGCCGCACCAGTGCCAGCACGGCGTCGATGGTCGGCGTCGGCTGACCCGTCAGCCGGCCAAGTTCCTGCACCGCGCTCACCAGCGCGTCGATCTCCATCGGCCGGCCGCGCTCCAGGTCCTGCAGCATCGAGGTCTTGTGCTCGCCGACATCGCCGGCGCCCTTGATGCGCCGGTCGACCGCTATGGGAAAACGCACGCCGAGGCTTTCGCCGATCGCCTGCGCCTCCAGCATCATGGTGCGGGCGAGCGTGCGGGTGCCTTCGTCGGCGACGATTCCCGCAAGCGTGCTGCCGGTCAGCGCCGAGATCGGGTTGAAGGAGAGATTGCCCCACAGCTTCACCCAGATTTCGCCGCGTATGTCGTCGCGCACCGGCGCCTGCAAGCCGGCCTTGACCATTTCCTCGGCCAGAAGCGTCACCCGCTCGCTGCGCTCGCCGGAGGGTTCGCCGAGCGAGAAACGCTTGCCCTCGACATGGCGAATGAGGCCGGGGGCGTCCACTTCGACGGCGGGATAGACGACCGAGCCGATGACGCGCTCCGGCCCGATCCGCCGCCAGATCGTGCCGCCGGGATCGACCGCGTTCAGCCTGGTGCCTTCGAGCAGCCCGCTGACGCCATGGAAATACCACCACGGCACGCCGTTCTGCATGGTGACGACGGATGTGTGTTCCCCAAGCAGCGGCGCGATCTGGTCAAGCGCTGAGGTGAGGGAGTGCGCCTTCAGCGCCAGCACGACATAGTCCTGAACGCCAAGTTCCTCGGCCTTGGCGGCGGCGCGGACGGGGACCGAAATTTCCTCGCCATCCTCGATCAGGCGCAGGCCGTTTGCCTCGATCGCTTCCAGATGGGCGCCGCGCGCGACGATCGAAAGATCGGTCCGCCCAGTGATGGCGAGCCTGGCCGCGAGATAGCCGCCGATCGCGCCGGCGCCGAAGATGGTGACCTTCATCGTCAAAGTCCGAGTTTGGCGGCAAGGCCGATGCGCTGCAATTTGCCGGTCGCGCCCTTGGGGATCTCGTCCAGGATCAGGATCTTGCGCGGCACCTTGAAGTCGGCAAGCCGCGTCGCGGCATAGAGGCGGATGTCGCCCTCGGTGGCACTGATGCCGTCGCGCAGCACAACCGCCGCCGCCACCTCCTCGCCAAGCTTGTCATGCGGCATGGCGAAGGTGACCACCTGCGCCACCGCCGGATGATCCATCAGCACATCGTCGACCTCGAGCGGCGAGATTTTCTCGCCGCCGCGGTTGATGATCTCCTTGAGCCGCCCGGTGACGCGCAAATATCCGTCCTCGTCCAGCACGCCCTGGTCGCCGGTGTGGAACCAGCCATGCGCGAAGGCCGTGGCGTTGGCATCCGGGTTCTTCTCATAGCCCGCCGTGACGTTGGGCCCGCGAATGACGATCTCGCCGGTCTCGCCGGCTTTGAGCAGTCGCCCGTCGGGCGCCATCACCGCCACTGCCGGACCGGCGGAGGCACCGACGCTGCCCGGCTTGCGCTGGCCCGGCGGCAGCCGGTTCGACGCCATCTGGTGCGCGGCCTCGGTCATCCCGTAGGATTCGATCACCGGACAGCCGAAGGTCGCCTCCAGCTCGGCCATCACTTGCGCCGGCAGCGACGCCGAGGACGAACGGATGAAACGCAGCCGCGCAGCCGCCAGCACCTCGGTGTTGCGTGCCGCCCGGGGCAGGATCGCCTGGTGCATGGTCGGCACCGCCGTGTACCAGCTTGGTCGTGCCTCGCTCAGCCACTGGAAGAAGCGCAGCGCGTTGAAGCCGGGCGTGCAAAAGATGCTGCCGCCCGATGCCAGCGACGACAGCACGGCCGCGATCAGGCCGTGAATGTGGAACAGCGGCATGATGTTGAGGCAACGGTCATTGGCCGTCAGGCCAAGTGTGCCGCCGATATGGGCGGCCGAGGCCGCGATGTTGGCATGGCTGAGCGGCACCAGTTTTGGCCGCGATGTCGTGCCGGACGTGTGCAGCAACAGCGCGATGTCATCATCCCGCGCCATGTCAGGCACTGCCGGCGGTGCGACCGCCGCGCCCTCGATCGTGAAGCTGCCGGCGGGTGTGTCGGGCTGCACGACAAGCCGCAGCACGCCGATGCCGAGGCGTTCGGCCACCGTCACCGCCGGTCCGGTCTCGCCCTCCGCGACAAGGATCGCCCTGGCGCCGATGTCGGTCAGGTAGAAGTCGAGCTCGTCGGCCCGGTAGGCGGGATTGAGCGGCGCCGTCGAGGCGGCGGCCGCCACGGCGACGAAGGCGGAGGCCATTTCGGGCCCGTTCGGCAGCACGATCGCCACCCTGTCGCCCCGGCCGATGCCGCGCGCATGCAGCTGATTTGCCGTGTCGGCGATCAGGCCGCGCAATCCGCCATGGGTGAGCGTCGCCCTGTCGGGTGCCAGGATCGCCGCCGCGTCGTCGGCACCGGCGGCGAGACGGCGGGAGAGGTCTGTATGGGTTTCAGTTTGGGTCATGATCACCGGCTATGTTTCAAGTGTCCTGCATGCGATTTCGGCCCGAAGATAGTCGCTTCGGAACAATTGTCGACGTTGGCGCCGCCCCTCATCCGCCTGCCGGCACCTTCTCCCCGTATAGTGACGGGGAGAAGAGGAAGCCGCACCCTAGGGGCATTTCTTGCAACGCTGGCGATTGGCGAGACCATCGATGAAAGCGTCTTTCTCCCCGTCACTATACGGGGAGAAATGCCCGGCAGGGCAATGAGGGGCGGCGCCAACGCTCGTTGTGGCAACTGCCGCCTTCTCCAGGCCGCCACGATTGTTCCGCTCAGTCTCAATATCCAAGCGCCAAACCATCCTTGCGCGGATCGGAGGCGCCGGTCAGCGTCCCCTTCTCCCAGTCGATCAGCACCACCTGTCCGCCGCCAAGCGGGTGATGCGGCTCGGTGATGCGGTGGCCGCGCCGGCGCAGGCCCTCGATCGCCTCGGCGGGGACGCCGCGCTCGGCCTCCACGGTATCATCGTTGTAGAACACCCTTGGCGCGTCCAGCGCCTGCTGCGGGTCCATGCCGAAATCGAGCATGTTGGTGAGCAGGTGGACATGTCCGAACGGCTGGTAGCCGCCGCCCATGACGCCGAACGGCATCACGGCGCGGCCGTTCTTCGTCGCCATGCCCGGCATGATCGTGTGCATCGGCCGCTTGCCGGGCGCGATCGCGTTCGGGTGCGCCGGGTCGAGGCGGAAGCTGGAGCCACGGTTCTGCAGCACGATGCCGGTCTTCGGGCCGACGACGCCGCTGCCGAACGAATAGTACGTCGAGTTGATGAACGAGACCGCGTTGCGGTCGCGGTCGACGATGGAGATGTAGACCGTGTCGCTGCCGGGCAATTCCACGCGCGGCAGGTGCGTCATGGCGCGGTCGCGGTCGATCCCGGCGCGCAGCCGGTCGGCATAGGCGCCTGACAAAAGCTGCTTCACCGGCACCGGCACATGGTCCTGGTCGCCGACGAAGCGATCACGGTCGCGGTAAGCCAGACGTCCGGCTTCGATTTCCAGATGCAGGCGTTCGGCGCCATTGGGATCGAGCCCGCCAAGCTTGAAGCCCGATAGCACGTTCAGCATCAAAAGCGCCGTCAGCCCCTGATTGTTCGGCGGCATCTGGTGAATCTCGTGGCCGCCATAGGAGGTGCTGACCGGCGCCACATAGTCGCCTCGGGTGGCGGCGAAATCCTCGGTCGAATGAAGCCCGCCCAATTCGTTGAGCCGGCGCACTATATCGTCGGCGACGGCGCCTTCGTAGAATCCGGCACGGCCTTGCCTGGCGATGATGCGCAAGGTGGCCGCCAGTTCGGGCTGGCGGTGGACATCGCCGGCCTTCGGCGCCTTGCCGCCAGGCAGGAAGATGCGCGCGGCATGCTCGTCGGCCGACAGGTCGGTCTCCGGCTCGGCCCAGTCGAAGGCGACACGGTCATGCACGACATAGCCGTTTTCGGCATAATGGATGGCCGGCGCCAGCGCTTCGGCAAGGCCCTTGCGGCCATGATCCTCCAGCAGGCGGCTCCAGGCATCGACGGCGCCCGGCACGGTGACCGCGTGCGGTCCCTGCAGCGGGATGCGGTCGAAGCCTTTTTCCAGATACCAGTCGACCGTCGCCTTGGCCGGCGCCCGACCGGAGCCGTTGAAGGCCAGCACATTGCCTTGTCCCGCCGGGCAGTAAAGCACGAAGCAGTCCCCGCCGACGCCGGTCGACTGCGGTTCGACCACCGCCTGCACCGCGGCGGCGCAGACCGCTGCATCCATGGCATTGCCGCCGGAGCGCAGCATCTCGATGGCCGCAAGGGTCGCAAGCGGATGCGACGTCGCGGCAACCGCTTGCGTGGCACGAACCGGCGAGCGGCCGGGAAACTGGAAATCACGCATTCTGTCTGGATATCCCCTGGTCACTTCTGCGAATGGGTCACTTGAAATCAATGCCGCCGGCCGAAGATCTGCGCAACCGACAACAGCGCGACCGAGAGCACGATCAGGCAGGTCGAGATGGCGGCGATCGTCGGGTCGATCTGGTCGCGCAGCGCGTTGAACATGCGGCGCGTCAATGTCGTGGTCTCGCCGCCCGATATGAACAGCGAAACCACCACTTCGTCGAAGGAGGTGATGAAGGCAAACAGCGCGCCCGAGACGATCGAGAAGCGGATCTGCGGCATCGTCACCTGCCAGAAGGCGGCGACACGTCCGGCGCCGAGGCTGCGCGCCACCCGCTCCTGGTTCATGTCGTAGGAGCGCAGCCCCGACAGCACCGTCAGCACCACCAGCGGCAAGGCCTGCACCGTGTGCGCAATGACCAGCCCGGTCAGTGTGTTGTTGAGCCCGATCCGCGCATAGAGGAAGAAGGTGCCGATGCCGATCAGGATCACCGGGACGATCAGCGACGCGGTCAGCAGCGCGTTGATGGTGCCGTTGAAGCGCAGCGTGCCCCGGTTGATGGCATAGGCAGCCGCGGTGCCGAACGGGGTAGCGACGAGCACGGTCATGACAGCCACCTTGACCGAGACGATCGTGGCGTCGCGCCACTCCAGCGAGCCGAAATAGGTCTGGTACCAGCGCAGCGACCATTGCCGCGGCGGGAATTGCAGCAGCGTCGAATCCGAAAACGACATGAAGACGATGATGATCGACGGCGCGATCAGGAACAACAGCACGAGGCCGCCGAGGCAGTAGAGCCACAGGCGTTGCCGGTGCGAGATCGGCAGGCCGACATCCGCACTCATGGCGAACTCCACACACCTGTGGCGCGCGCGCCGAGCAGCCACTGGAACAGGCCAAGAAGCGCCAGCGTGACCACAAGCAGCACCACGCCAAGTGCGGCACCCGCGCCCCAGTTGGAGTAGAGGCTGGTGGTCTGTTCCATGCGCATGGCCCACATGATCACCTTGCCGCCACCCATCAGCGCCGGGGTGACGAAGAAGCCCAGGCACAGCACGAAGACGATGACCACGCCCGAGGCAAGGCCGGGCAGCGACAGCGGAAAGAAGATCTGCCGGAAGTTGGCGGCCGGGCCGGCGCCGAGGTTCATGCCGGCGCGCAGGCAGTCGGTGTCGATTGTCTTCATCGAGGCGTAGAGCGGCAGCACCAGGAACGGCAGCAGGATATGCGTCATGCCGATGACCACGCCCGACAGATTGTTGGCGAGCGATAGCGGCTGGCTGATCACGCCGAGCTCGATCAGCCAGCTGTTGATCAGGCCCTTGCGCTGCAGGATCACCAGCCAGGCATAGGTGCGCACCAGCACCGATGTCCAGAACGGCAGGATGACGAAGATCAGGCAGATCGACGCCGCCCGGCGCGGCAGTTGCGACAGCATGTAGGTCAGGGGGTAGCCGAGCAGGACGCAGGCGCCGGTGACGATGAAGGCGACCTTGAAGGTGGTGACGAAGGTCCTGATGTAGGAGGCCTGTTCGAAGAAGCGCCCATAGTTGGCGGCGCTGAGGGCGCCGGCCTCGTCGAACAGCGACAGCCAGAACAGCCAGCCGATCGGCACGATGATGATGGCAAAGACCAGGAACAGGCTCGGCGCCAGCAGCGCCAGCAGCCGCATCGATTCACGCCGCGCATCGGTGCGCAGCGCCTGCGCGTTCAAGTCCCGGCCTGCATGGCCGCCAGTCTCTTCCATGAGGGCGGACTGCGCGCTCATCAATCCGCCGCCACCAGGATCGTGTCCTGCGCATCGAGGCCGAGCCTGACCGGCTGGCCGGGAGCCGGCATTTTCGCCAGCACATCGCTGCGGCAATAGTCGCGCAATGTCAGCTGGCGGCCATCGCGCAGCAGTGCGTAGCAGACGAAACTGTCGCCTTGGTAGATGATGTCGCTGAACGTCGCGTCGAGCACGTTGATACCGCTCGCCGGTTCGACGTTTGCCAGCAGTCGCAGCTTTTCCGGCCGCACCACCATCAGGTGCTGGCCAGCCGCCGGCACTGGTGCTGCCGTGTGGATTCTCCGGTCCTCGTACCAGACCGACCCATCGCGGCACTCGACCGGGATGAAGTTCGATTCGCCGATGAAGCCGGCTACAAATCGCGTTTGCGGCATGGCGTAGAGAGTTTCGGGCTTGTCGAGCTGTTCGATGCGCCCGGCGTTCATGACGGCAATGCGATCCGACATGGTGATCGCTTCGCGCTGGTCATGCGTGACGTAGATCGTGGTCATGCCAAGCCGCCGGTGCAGGCTGCGCAGTTCGATCTGCATATGCTCGCGCAGGCCCTTGTCCAATGCCGACAGCGGCTCGTCCATCAGCACGATGCGCGGTTTGAAGACGATGGCGCGCGCCAGCGCCACACGCTGGCGCTGGCCGCCGGAGAGCTGGTCGACCCGACGCTCGCCCAGGCCCTGCAACTTCACCAGCTCGAGCGCCTTTTCGACGCGCTCGGCCGTCTCGGCGGCGGCGACGCCGCGCTGCTTCAGCGGAAAGGCGATGTTGCGGAAGACGTTCATATGCGGAAACAGCGCATAGTTCTGGAACACCATGCCGATGTTGCGCTTGTGCGGCGGCGTGGTGATGATCTCATCGTCGCCGACCCTGATCGAGCCGGCATTGGCCCGCACGAAGCCGGCCAGGATCATCAGCAGCGTCGTCTTTCCGGATCCGGAAGGCCCGAGCAGCGTCAGGAATTCGCCGGCCTCGACATCGAGGTTCAGGTCGCGCAGCACCGGCACGCTGCCAAATCGTTTCTCGATCCGGCGCATGCTGATCGGCAGCGCGGATGGCGCAATGGACAAGATCATCGTCTCCTAGAGGCTGAGGCGGCGCAAGCAGGGCGAGGCGCCGCCCTGCCGTGGTTTGGGTTGCGGCCGCGGCCTATTGCTGGATCAGATTGTTGAACTTTTCCGTCGCCTCGACCAGATTGTCACGCCAGAACTCGGGGTCCTGCAGCGCCTGCTTCTTGACGTTTTCGGGCGCCGAATTGATGTCCTTGATCCTCTCCTGCGGGATCTTCCCGGTCTCGAAAGCCTTCTCGTTGACCGGCCCATTGTCGACATAGAGCGGCAGATTGGCCTGCAGCTGCGGGCTCACGAACATCGCCAGCGCCTTCATCGCCGCTTCCTTGTTCTTGGCGCCCTTGGGGATGACCATGCAGTCGGCGGTCAGAACACCCTGGTCGAAGGAGAAGCTGACCGGCGCGCCTTCCTTCTTCAAGGTGCCGGCGCGGCCATTCCAGATGCTCGCCATATCGACTTCGCCGTCCTTCACCAGCTGCATGGCCTGGGCGCCGGAGGTCCACCATGCATCGACGTGACCACGGACCTTGTCGACGGATTTCAAAGCGCCGTCGATGTCGACCGGATAGACCTTATCGATCGGAATGCCCTCGGCCAGTGCCGCGACGCTCAGCGTTTCCGTCGCCTGGCTGCCGCTCAGCGCGCGCCGCCCCGGGAATTTTTCCACGTTCCAGAAATCGGCCCATGTCTTCGGCCCTTTGTCGCCGAAGACATCGGTCCGGTAGATCAGCACGACCGACGTGTAGGAAATGCCGACCCAGTCATCATGGACCAGCTTCGGGTTGATGCCGCTCTTGTCGATGATGCCGTAGTCGAGCTTCTCGAACAGCCCTTCCTTCGAGCCGCGCGCGCATTCGTCGGCGCCGAGCTCCGTAATGTCCCACTTCACCGCATTGCCGGTCACCTGCAGCCGCACGTCGTCGAGGCCGTTGGTGGTGTCTTCCTTGATGGTGATGCCGAGCGCATCGGCGGTCGGCTTGAAGAACGCCTTGGTCTGCGCTTCCTGGTAAGTGCCGCCCCATGAGGCGACGGTGATGGTGTCGCCCGCCATGGCGGGGGCCGCGAGCGAGGCCATGAGGCCGGCCATCGCGACAACGCTAACGCTTCTGGTCCTGTTCATTTTCGGCTCTCCAACCGGTGTTCCCATTGTTTTTGATTTCGCATGCTATTTTGTATACAATTTTGAGTGTAGCTTAGCGATCGATGTTGTCAACACCGCCGGCGCGATCGAATTTTACGCGCTTCGTGCCGGACAAGATGGAGAGGGATGGCTTCGCCGAGGGCGTGGCAAATTACGCCGACTGCGACTACAGCTATCGTGTTCCGGCTGAAAGGCCGGAGAACTGGGAATGGAACCTTGGCCAAGGAAACGAAAAATACGCTGCGCGACTCGGTCTACTCCTCGCTCAAGGCGATGATCGTGACCGGCCAGATTCCGCCGGGCTCGCGCGTCACCGAAAACGACATCGCGGTGAAGCTGAATGTCAGCCGCACCCCGGTGCGCGAAGCCTTCAACCGCCTCGAGCGCGACGGCCTGGTCACCGGCCGGCCGCGCCAGGGCTATGTCGTCACCGAGTTTGACATCAACATGTTCCGCGAGGCCTTCGAGATCCGCGAGCTGCTCGACGGCCACGCGACCGAGTTGGCGGCGGCTGCGGCGACGGAAGCGGACAAGGCGCGGCTGCGCGCCATGCTGGCCGAATGCGAGCGGCTCGCCGCCATTCCCGAGCGCACCAACAGGGAAAAATTCCAGGAACTGGAAGTCGGCATCGACCTGCATCGCGTCATCGCCGAAATCAGCGGCAATGTCATGCTGCACGGCATGCTGTGCGGCATCCTCGACAAGTGCCAGCACTATGTCTGGACCGAACTCCTGTGGTTGGACGAATGGAAGATCGCCCGTGACGAGCACGCCGAAATCGTCGACGCCATCTGTGCCGGCGACGCCCGCCGCGCCGGCACGCTGGCCCGCGCCCATGTGCGGGGATCACGTGACAATGTGCTGCGCCTGCTGCAGGCCAAGTCGGACTATCGCAATTTTCTCGCCAAGGCCTCGTGAGGAACCACCTGGACGCTACCGATGCGCGCCGCGAGCCCGAGCCGTTGCCTCAGCCGGGAGATTCGAAGGGCATCATAGTCATGGAATGATCAGTGTGTGGTGGGATCGATCCGGCGAAGGCGTGAGCGCGCTTCAGCCACTTTTTTTTGCTCGGATCTGATCCGGCAGCACAGGGCAAGGCTGATGCCGACGCCGCGCTCCTCGTCCAGCATCTCATTTGCTCGCGTGAGAAAGAGTTCCGCGCGCTTGACGCGCTGCCTGGCCCTCGCCAGCTCCATTTCCAGATGGTCGTGCATTGTTCCGCACCCGTAAGATTTGCGGTCCCTTCAGGGGGAAAACCGCTGCTGAGCGGTTTGGTTCCCGCTGATTGGCCGAAGGCACCAGCGCCGACCGACGTTCAGCCCTTGCGCTCCTGAAGGCTGTTGCCGCCATCGACCACCAGCAGGGCGCCGTTGACATAGCTGGCGCCTTCCGACGCCAGGAACACCACCGCCGCGGCCACCTCGTCCGGCCGCCCGGCCCGCGCCGGCGGCGTATGCAGGGCAGCTTGCCGCTCCATCTCGCTCGACGACCCCGTTTCGATCCAGCCGGGAGCAACGGCATTGGCCGTGATGCCGCTCTTCGCCACTTCGAGTGCCAACGCGCGAGTCAGGCCGACCATGCCGGCCTTGGCGGCGGAATAGGCTGATGTGCCTTCGAAAGACACCAGCGGTCCGGTGACCGACGCCACATTGACGATGCGCCCATGGCCCGCTTCGACCATCGCCGGCAGAAAGGCCTTCGTGACGAGGAATGCGGTCTTCAGGCTGACGTCGATCCCCTGATCCCAGTCGGCCTCGGTCATCGCGAGAAACGCCTTGTCGACCGAGGGCGATGCCAGTGAGCCCATGCCGGCATTGTTGACCAGAATATCGACCGCGCCGACATCCGCCCGCAGCCCCGCGACGTCCGATGCGGCCGTGAGATCGGCGATTGCGGCAGTGGCATCGATGCCTTCGGCACAAAGTTCGGCGGCGCGATCGAGCACCCGCGCGCTGGCGCCGGTGAGGAAGACGGCATGGCCGGCGCGGCCGAGCTGCCGGGCAATGGCGAACCCGATGCCGTCGGCGGCGCCGGCCCCGGTGATAAGTGCGCGCCGGATGCTGGTAGGAGACATGGTCAAATCAGGCTCCGCGGGCTTCCGCCTGTCCCAAGAAATCGGACAGTAGCGGTCGCAATCAACGAACCATAATCCATGGATGATTTTGGTTCGCCCGAAAGGATGAAACTGGGCACTCGTATGTTATTGTTTGTACTATGTAGTTTTTGTGATCGCGGGCCGGCATTGGGTCAAGGTGTCCAAAGCTCGCGGGAGGGAGCGGCAGACACTGGCCGGAGAACGAACCCGCTGCGCGGGAGGGGCGCCTGCGGTTGAGGTAGAGATCAAGAACCGGTCGTCGCGCTCGCGTTGAGCG